>JADZCI010000138.1 GCA_020851655.1 Bryobacterales bacterium | reverse complement strand
TGTTGCGCGCCGGAGCGGTTATCACTGGTCTGGACCGGCGTCAGCCCGAAACGAATACGAATTTTTCCGCGGCGGGACTGGATGGCAGAATCAGGTTTGTACACGATGATGTGAGGAACCTCCGGGTCGTTCAGACTTTGGTCGACGAATCGGATTGCGTCTTCCACCTCGCCGCGGAAGCGCTTGTAGGAGAGGCGCTGCTTAGGCCTTTAGAGGCCTATAGCTCGAACACGCTAGGGACTGCCACCGTATTGGAAGCTCTGCGCCTCTCGACCTCACCCAAGCGCGCCGTGTTCGTCACAACAGACAAAGTGTACAGACCCAAAGGGGGAGATCGGTGGCGCGAGTCAGACGAATTGGGTGCTTCGGGACCATACGCGGTGTCAAAGGCCTGTGCGGAGTGGGTAATTCGCGACTACATAGGCACCTACTTCAGGAATAATGGTTTGCTGGTCGCCGTGGGGCGAGCCGGCAATGTGGTGGTCGGTGGCGATTTGCATTCGAGCCGCGCCAATCCCGGTGCGGGGAGGATCTTCGTCGATTGCTACGAGTCATTGGCCGCCGGGTGCGAGCCTGAGGTTTTCAGACCTGACTTCACGAGACCATATACCTATGGTCTGGACATCCTCTCAGGTTACATGTCCTTGATGAGCCGGCTTGATTCAGCCGGAGTGGCCGGGGATGCTTTCAATTTTGGCCCTTATGAACAGTTTGGAATAAGCAATGCGCTGCTGGCCACGAAGATCTGCGACCTTTGGGCAAGCGGGGTTTTCTGGAAGAGCGGGGCTCCGCGGGAGGAACCTTTTGATTATCAGTCGTTGTCTACGGAAAAGAGCCGGAAGCTGCTAGGGTGGCGGCCAGCCTTCACCTTGTACGAGGCGCTGAGCGCCACCACGACTTGGTACAAGGCATGGGCCCAACTGGGTGCCAATGTCACGCGAGGGTGTATGTATGAGCTGGACTGCTCACTCATCGACCAGCATAGGGCCGCCGCGGCCCGGCTCAATATTGACTGGGCTCAAGACTAGATTAGATGAGCGAGCCGGAATCCGCAAAGAAGCTACGATACCAGTCAATCGTTTCACTCAAACCCTCTTCGAGTAAGTACACGGGATGCCAGCCAAGCTGCTGACGCGCTTTCGTGCTATGCATGTACTGCTCTCGCGGCTCAGAGCTAGGATTGTTGAGAATCACCGGCTGGAGGTCCCGCCGGTCCATTAGCCGGAGCACCACGTTGACAAGTTCGGTAACGGTCAACCGCATATCGGTGCTCAAGTTGAAGGCTTCACCCGCCAGCGACCGGTTCGCGGCTAGCCTCTCGGCTACCCGCATGTATGCTAGTGCGGCATCCTTCACGTAGAGATAATCCCGTACCGCCTTGCCATCGCTGCGGATCACAAACGGTTCGCCCTTGAACGTCGATTGAATCGCTCCAGGGATGACCCGGTTGAAGTTCAAGTCTCCTCCACCATAGAGATTGGCGCAACGCACCACGCATGCGGGAAGATTGTAAGTTGCCGCGTACATGATTGTGATTAGATCCGCGCATGACTTGGAACAATCGTACGGATGGCGCCCTGCCACAGGGAGGCTCTCATCGTATGGAAGCCGCGAAGCCGGCCCATAGGCTTTGTCTGATGACGCTACGACAATCTGTTTGACAGGCGCATTACGGGCGGCTTCAAGCACGTTCCACGTACCCTGCACATTCGTCTCGAGAGTTCCCACGGGGTCGAGCCTGCCGGCCCCCAGAAGAGACTGAGCTGCGATATGGAACACCGTGTCCACCTGGTGATCGTCCAGTGCGCGGCGGCATGCCGCGAGATCCTTCAGGTTCCCTCGCACACGGACACACTGTTCGATTGAGCCGTCCCGCACGATCATGCTCTTGGGCGTCTCCTGGCGCACTAACAGCACTACTTCAGCTTCGGCTTCCAGTAACTGTCTAACAAGCCATCCTCCGAGTAATCCGGTGCCACCTGTAACGAATACCTTCCTATTAGTCCAGAACCCCACTTAATGACTCTCCTCGTCTAAGCTCCTGTTGGCCGGCGGCGCCTTCTGTGTGCTATTCGCCGTGCGGTGGAAAGCTCTCGCCCTGCAATACGGCATTACACCACACTGGCGACCCGCCCTCGGCGGCGGCCATGCCGATTGCCGGAGAAGACAGTGCGAACATGGTAGTATTCACGCAGAGGAACCGGCCGTGCGGACAATGAGCCGCCCGGCGGAAAGGCTGGGCAATGAATAGCCGTACTGTCCAAGGGTTTGTTCCTAATGGCGCTGTCAAGCACTTGACTCCGCCCGGGCCGGCCAACCCGGGCAGACCGGGGTTCGGAGCACGCGCCGTGCAAGCCAAGGGTGGGAACCTGCTGCGCCAGCTCGCACAGCCGAGAGTTTTCCCGGGGCCCGAGGTGGAAGCGCAAAGGCAGATTGTCGAGGAGTTGGACGAGATCACGGCCAGAGAGTGCGACATGCTTGTGGTCATCTGTATCGGCGGCATTGTGTTGCCGGAAGTCCTGCCCGAGAGCAAGGAGGAGGTGATCAGGGCTTGCCGGCTGATCGAAGTGCCCGACTCTTCCGTACGGAACAAATACGACCTTATCGCCGATAACGAAGAAATCAAGCAGCTGATCGTGAGAAACACGATTAGCACCATGGATCAGGCTGGCCAGCTTGGCTACCTGCGGGCGAGCGGGCTCACCGGTGGCGGTTGGAAGGTCCTGGTCGAGATCCACTACTACCGGGATCGATTCCAGGGCCAAGTCGGCTTTCACAAAGACACGCTGGGACAGACGCTCTTTGTCAATCTCAACTATGTGACCAGCCACCCGATTGCCGGCCCGGAGTACGTCGTCAACCCGAGGCCGGTTGAAGGCCATGATCGAAACATTGCCGAATCGCTTCCGGGAACTTTCCTCAAGCACGTTGGCAAGGCGCGACAAAAGCTGGGTGAGCCCACCGAGATCGGAACGGCGGCAATTCCCGCACACGGGGTCGTTGCTTTTGTGGACGAATTGATTCATCACACGACACCTCTCATCGGGCACCGCACAATTACTGGGCAGCAGCTTGCCGCGTATCTGGCGGAGAAGTTCCCGGTCGAATATCAAAATGCCGTGGCGGCATACGATGCCTACCAGAAGACGACGTATGCCTGGGGCATCGCCGCGACGGCCGGTTCGTGGGTCGGCTCCTGGTTTTCGACAGCAGTTGACCAGAGCCGGAAGTGGTATCACTGGATCGCCATGACTCGGCAGAAAGGCGCGAAATACAACCGGACGCGGTTGGCTGGCGCCCGTTTCAGCCCTCGCGTGATCGACGAGCTGATCGCAAGGCACGATCCGGGAGCGGATCCGCAAGGCAGGTTCCCCTTCGAAAGAGTGTCGATTCCAAAAGCTGGAGGAAACGCGCCGGTCCTCGGAGAAGGCCGCCCCCCGCTCAAGCGGCGCATGAGTATTAACGCGCAAACCAATAACCTCCCCAGAACCGTGACGGGAAAGCGGCGGTTCTTCAGAACGTGGGTCCGCGCGGTTCCTCGCTAGAACACGCCCGCGTAGCACCGTTGGGCGGCCTATTGATTCCTTGGGGGACCGCAACTTGACCAATCTCCAGTTCCTGATCGCCAAGCTGAATCCAGTGTGCCGGGAGGCAACCGAGAAAGCGGCTGCGATGTGCGTCGCTCGCACGCACTATGAGGTTGATCTCGAACACCTCCTCCTCTCGCTGGTGGAAGCGCGAAGTTCGGATGCGGCGGGAATTCTGAAGGCTGCCAATGTCGATGACGAGCGCCTGATACGGGACTTGCAGCGCGCGCTCGACCGGATGAAGACCGGCAATTCCCGCTCCCCTACGCTGTCTCCTCGAATTGTGAAGCTGATGACGGAGGCCTGGACCATCGCTTCCATCGATTTCTCAGCGAGTCAGATCCGGTCGGGAATGTTGCTACTGGCGATGTTGTCGTCAGACGATCTGGTCCGCTTGGTCGAAGCGAGTTCCCCCGAATTGCTCAAACTGAACGCGGGCGTTATCCGCCAACAGTGGAGTACCGTTCTCAGTGCGACGGAAGGCATCCCGGAAGCCAAGGCCGCGCAGGCGGTTCCAGCTTCGGCGAATGCGGACTCAAAAACTCCGGCGCTGGCGCAATACACCAATGACTTGACCGAGGCTGCGCGCCGGGGTGAGATCGACCCCGTGATCGGGCGCGACGCGGAGATACGCCAGTTGATCGACGTCCTGACGCGGCGGCGTCAGAACAACCCGATCCTGACGGGCGAAGCCGGGGTTGGCAAAACGGCGATTGTCGAAGGTCTGGCGATACGCGTGGTCAAGGGGGATGTGCCGCCCGTGTTGCGCGATGTCAGTGTCCGGTCGCTCGACATGGGGTTGTTGCAGGCCGGCGCTGGGATTCGCGGCGAGTTCGAGAACCGGTTGAAGTCTGTGATCGCGGAAGTCAAGAGCTCGCCGAAACCCATCATCCTCTTTATTGACGAGGCTCATACGCTGATTGGCGGGGGAGGCCAGGCCGGCGTCGGGGATGCCGCGAACCTGCTGAAGCCCGCGCTGGCTCGCGGGGAATTGCGTACGATCGCGGCCACCACGCAGGCCGAATACCGGAAATACTTCGAAAAGGATGCGGCGCTGGCGCGGCGGTTCCAGATGATCAAAGTCGAGGAACCGGCCGAGGAACTCGCCATTGACATGATGCGCGCGCTGGCGCCCTCGCTACAGCGCCATCACCGGGTGCGTTTGCTCGACGAAGCCGTCGAAGCAGCGGTCCGTTTGTCGCACCGCTACGTCACCGGCCGGCAACTGCCGGACAAAGCCGTGAGCGTGCTGGATAGCGCGTGTGCACGCGTTTCGATCACCCAGAACGCGACGCCGCCCATGCTCGAAGACCGGCAGCGGCAGATCGCCAAGATGGAGTTTCAGGTGGAGGCGCTGGAACGCGAAGTGGCCGCCGGAGCCGACCACGCTGAACAACTTGCGAAACTGGCCGACGACCTGGCGACGGCGGAAACGCAGCTTGCCGACCTCGAGGACCGGTACAACGAGGAGCGCCGGCTGGTGAAGGAGGTCAACGAACTCCGGCAGACGCTCGAACAAACTCCCGATGAGAATGGCGGCGACTTACGCCGGAAGATGGCCACTCTTACCGCCGAGCTTACGGCGCTGCAAGGCGAGACACCGCTGGTCCATTCGTGCGTGGACGCACGCACCATAGCCGAAGTGATTTCGAGTTGGACGGGCATTCCCGTCGGACGGATGTTGCGGGACGAGATCCACACGGTTCTGAACCTGAAGCACCTGCTGGGCGAGCGGATTGTCGGCCAGGAGCACGCGCTACAGACCATCGCCAAGAGAATCCGCACGGCGCGCGCGGGAATTGAAGACCAGCGGCGTCCGACAGGCGTGTTTCTCCTGGTTGGTCCGAGCGGAGTCGGCAAGACGGAGACCGCGCTGGCGCTGGCCGACGTTCTCTATGGCGGAGAACGCAACACGATCGTCATCAACATGTCGGAGTACCAGGAGGCGTATTCGGTCTCCGCATTGAAAGGCTCGCCGCCGGGCTACGTGGGCTACGGTGAAGGCGGAGTGCTGACCGAAGCCGTCCGGCGCAGACCCTACTCAGTGGTGCTGCTAGACGAAATGGAGAAGGCGCACCAGGACGTGATCGAGCTGTTCTACCAGGTGTTCGACAAGGGCCGCATGGAGGACTCCGAAGGACGCGAGATCGACTTCAGGAACACGATCATTCTGATGACGTCCAACATCGGCAGCGCCACGATTCAGCGGCTGTGCTCCGGGCGGGAAGCTCCCGCCGACCCGGCGGCTCTGAAGCAGGCGATCACCGATGAATTGCGCAGCGTCTTCAAGCCGGCGCTCCTCGGGCGCGTGATT
Organism: Bryobacterales bacterium; assembly: GCA_020851655.1. Classification (GTDB taxonomy): domain Bacteria; phylum Acidobacteriota; class Terriglobia; order Bryobacterales; family Bryobacteraceae; genus JADZCI01. The sequence goes on along the minus strand of JADZCI010000138.1, from coordinate 3,727 downwards.
GTTGTGCCCTATTATCCGATCAGCGACATCTCCATGCGGCACATCGTCGAGCTAAAGCTGGAACGCATCAGGCAACGGCTGCTCGACTCGCACAAAGTGAATCTGGAATTCGGAGAGAGGCTGGTCGACGAGATCGCACGGCGCTGCGTCGAGGTAGAAAGCGGGGCGCGAAACGTGGATCACATCCTCACCGGGACGCTGCTGCCGGAATTGTCGCGACGCCTCCTCTGCGCGATGGCGGACAGGACGATGCTGGAACGGATGTTCGTCGATATCGGATCGAGCGGCGCCTTCCGGTACCAATCCGGGTAAGCCGGAATTAGTTGAAGCGGACTGGGCGGATGATGGCGTTGACGTCATGCCGCGCCAGCAGATCGGACGCCACCTTGGAGGCGGCTTCCCAGGATGCATAGGGCCCCAAACGGACCAGGTGCCACGTGTGGGACTCGCTGTCCGTGCGATCGAGCAACGTCACGTCGTAACCATTCTGGCGGAGCAGCTTGGCAAGCCGTTCGGCATTTCCTTTTTCGGAGAAGGAACCCGCCTGCACGGTGAGCTTAAGCCCCGAAGTATCGGGCGCGGGCGCCGCGGCCTCGACCGTAGGCGGCGCGGCCGGGGCAGCCGCCTTGGACGCCGGCTGTTCTGCCTTCGTTTCACCGGCCGGAGCCGGAGTGGGCGCCGGAGTCATTTTGGGCGCGGCAGGCGCTGCCGCGGCTTGGGGTTCGACGGCAGCCGGCGCCACGTCGGCCGGAGGCGTGTTGGGGCTTGCCTTGGCGCCGGAGGTTTTTTTGCTTGCGGCTTCGACGGTTGGGAGATTCACTTCGGGTATTACCGGAATGGAGCGCCGCGCCAGTTCGGTATGCGGATAGAACCACAAGCCCGTTGCGAAGCCCGCGCCGTACAAGAGCAACGCGGCGGCGGCCGAACTCAGGCCGATAATCCAGAGCCTCTTCCGGCTGACCAGGAACTCGTAGGCTTCGCTCATGGCACTTGCACCGTCGTCTGGCCTGGGTTGACCACCTGAATCACGCCCGCCCAGGCGCACATCAGCTTTGACGAGTTGTTCAGCGTGGGCATGCTGGCGAGCAGGACCGCCGGCGAACCGGGCGCCCATGGCGCGGGTATGACGGGAACGCACGGCATGGGGGTCAGGACTCCTAGCGCCGCGGCTGTGGCCGAAGCGACGGTGGGATTAGCAATCGAGCTGCACATCCCAAACGGCGGAATGTTGACGATGGGGATGTTGTCCATGATGTTGGCGGCAGGCGTGCCGGTGAGCACGCGGTTGGCGGGCAAAACGACAAGGCTGGAGGGTGCTGCGCCGAAGCTGCATTGCAGCGTAGCCCCCATGCAAACCTGCATTCCCATAAGTACCTCCGGACGCGTGTTTTCCAGTGTAGATGATCGTGAGACGCACCTTCAGTTGATCTTGACCAGTCCGCCCTTGAGGGTCAGCATTCCGCCGCCGTCCACCGTCTGAGACGCGCCACCCTTGTTGGTGAGGTCGGCCTGCGCCTCATTGCTCATGCTGGTTCCGGCCTTGTTGGTCATGCTTGTGCCGGCTTCGTTCGCGAAAGAAGTGCCCGACTTGATGCTGACCGAACCGGATGCCTCGATGGAAATATTGCCGCTGACTTTCAGGGTGAAATTACCCGTAACGTTGGTGATGTAGTCGGCCCCATTGGTGCGGGTTTCCTTGCCGTTGACCGTAATATCGCGCGTGCCCTGAACCGTGTAGGACTCATTGCCCTTGCTCACGGCAAACGTCCGGTTTCCCTCGCTGACAGTGAGTGTGTCGTTCTGCTTCTGGATGGTTACCGACCGGTTGTTGGTGATGGTGGTGGTCTGGTCGTTCAGGACCTTGACGTTCATGTCCTTCTGCGCCTGAATGAAGAGTTCTTCTGAACCGGCCAGGTCCTCGAAGCGGATTTCGTTGAAGCCGTTTCCGCCTTTCGACGAGTTGGTCTTGATCGTGCTGCGTGTCTGGTTGTCGGGCAGCGTGTAGGGAACGGTTTGTTGCGCGTTGTAGACGCAGCCGGTGATCAACGGGCGGTCGGGATTGCCTTCGAGGAACGAGACAACCACTTCCTGTCCGATACGGGGCAGGAAGAATCCACCCCAGAGTTGTCCCGCCCATCCCTGTGCGACGCGAATCCAGCAAGAGCTGTTCTCGTCGTTCTGTCCAGCCTGGTCCCAGTGGAACTGGACTTTCACGCGGCCATACTGGTCGGTCCAGATCTCCTCGCCTGCCTTGCCTACGACGACGGCGGTCTGGGTGCCCGCAATGACGGGTCGAGGCGTCGCTTGAGGCGGACGGAAGGTGATCGTTGAGGGAAAGGCCTCGAAGGAGTTCGAATAGGAGGTTTGCGAACCGCTCTGAACGAGCGAAAGAATGACATGGTCCGCGTTGACCGCCGTGACCGGGTGGCCGGAAACCTTGAACTTTGCGCCGGCATGAAAAGCGCGGCACAGGCTCGCGCCAGTGAGCATCTTGCCCTCGGCTTCACGCGCCAGGAGACGTTTGCCGGCGATCGTCTCACCGGTGCTCTGCTGCGAGTAGAGCCCCGGATAGTCGAATATCGCCGGTGTGGCGCCGTCCCCGCTTGAAGCGGCCATCGAAACGGAGGGCGTCTCGAAGTTGAAATCGTCGAGTGTGTACTTGCTCACGGTCACAGACTGTTCGAGCGAGCAACTCGTGATGGCGTCGTCGGTGAACCACTCGGTAGGCTGCCCGGCGACACGAGCGGCGGTGAGTCCGGGCGTGGCCGGCCATGCTGACGAGTCGTCCGCCAGGACGAGCGTGTGAGACCCGGACGTGTGCTCAAAGAAGTAGAAGATCCCCTCTTCTTCCATCAACCGGGAAACGAACGCGAAGGCGGTTTCGCGATACTGCACGCAGTAATCGCGCGGCGTGTAGGTTCCCGTGAGCTGATCCTTGAAGTCCGTGAAGCCGAGCCCGGAGAAGACCGCTTTCACGATGTCCGGCGTGGATTGGTTCTGGTAAATCGCACAGCCGGCGTTGAGTGACAGAAACCACAGCCATGGTCGCACGTCGGCAAAGTAACTGGTGAAACGGTCGTCACTACCGCCCTGTGCGAACCGGCTGACGATTCCGTTGACATACTGCGTAGCTCCGGAAGTCAGCGGAATCTCCAGCGTGACTGGTTTGCCGACGATTTGAGAGAAATCAATCGCTCCGTCTTCCGACTGAAGTTCAAGACGGTACTCGAAGAGGTCTGAGATTCGCTCCCGGCCCTGAAAGCCCTTGACAATCAGGACCGCCGACAGCGGCGTTGTGATCTTGACCGGGAGATGTGTTTGGACAAAAGAGGTTGCCATCTCAGACTTTGCCTCTGAGCCGGACTTGAGAATCGTCGCTCAGCGCCGGACGCGTCTTGAGCCACGAAGAGTGCCCCAATCGGGCCTTGCCGAGCGTGAGTCCGGGAATGTCGGCGGCGGCGAGGGTCAGGACAAACCTGAATCCCGTTTCCGGGCCGAGGTACAGCGCAGTCAAGTCGCAGAGTGCCAGGTAGGCGTTGCCGGACGGAAGCAGGTCGGCAAACGTGCTCATTCTCATGGGGCCGAGGCCGATGGTGATGCGGGCGTGCTGGTTCCAGACGCGGGTCCCCAGCACCACTCCCGCGCCCAGCGCTTGATTCTGGCCCGAGACGCCGATATGCGAGTGTTGGTCCGGCGAAAGGTCGCACCATGCGCCTTCAAACTGCGT
>JADZCI010000137.1 GCA_020851655.1 Bryobacterales bacterium | reverse complement strand
TGCGGAACTTCTCCAGGTACAGCCGCGCCGCGCCCGGATCGACGCCCAGGAATCCTCGCACCACTCTGCACTGGATTGCCAGGCGGCTCACTCCGGCCCCCGCCGAGTAGGCTACGTATGCCGCCCGGCTCTCGCCCAAATCCTGCCCTCGGCCGAGCTTGGGATAGGGTTCCACCGCGCGGCCGGCCAACTCGAACGCCACCGAGAGCAGCCTCGTGCGCCCCTGATTCCCCTTCACGGGACCGCCGGGCCCGGCCGCCCTAATCAGCAGATCCGCTCCCAGTTCGGCAGGCGCCAGTGCCGCCACGGCCAGCCAGCGCTCCACGCCGTCCTGCGCGCCCGCGCAAAGCCCAGCGGCAAGCACAGCCAGTGCAACCGGCCCGCCAGCGCCCGCTCTGCTCCACGGCTTGCCCATTTCCCAAATCTTCCCAGAAAGTCAAAGGGAGGGGGACCCATGACCCGGGACCTTCCCCCCTTGCGATGTTGTATCCACGGATCCCTTCAATCGGGAAGCGCGTCCAACCTAAGGCCAGTAGTCCGGAATCGTGAAACGAACATGCGGAGGGTACGTGTCGCCGGCGTTGTCGGCGGTTGGCGTCCCGTACGTCGTGTGGGCGCCAACGCAGATCCGGTCGAAGCCCTTGAGGCTTGCATCCGGAACTCCCGGAAGCGGCGACGGCCACGCGGGCGCAGGCCCCGGATAGGGCTTGTAGTAGCTAGCCGTGTAACATCCGCTCATGATGTTGGTTGTCGCGGTGCCGCCGCCCAGCGCCCAGGATCTCCAGATCCCGTTCAGGGAAACCCCCACGCCGTACTCCGTGTACCAGCGCACACGGACCGTGGGAATCCGAACGTACAACGTCTCCACCTGGTCCGGAACGTCCACATAGTGAACCACCCGCCCGTAGATGCCGGTCGAGCAGGAGGCCGGGTTGTTGCAGTTCGCAAACACGTACTCCACTAGGTGCAAACCGGGCGTTAGGGTCGGGGTCGCCGTGCAGTTACCGTGGCTCTCCGTATAACACTTCTTCACGCCATCCACATAAACCGTGATGTAAGACACCCGGTGTGGACCGTTGCTGGCGGGGTAGGGGCCATCGTTAGTGGTGAACATCACCGGCGTCGCCGCCAAGCCGGCGAGACCGCTGCTGATGCCCATGATCAACATGTATACAACCTTCTTCATAGGTTCCTCTCTTTCTCCTCAACGGCACCGTACCCCGAATAGGGGACGCCGCCGCGCATGTAATGAAACTGCGCACCCCCGGGCGGGACGCGGCTCGTGCCGCCGCTGGCCCAGGCGCAGGCCCGCACGGAACTGCGCACTTTCAAACACGCAATGCCGGCGAGTGCCGGCGAGATACAATGTAACACCAACATTATGGACAGTCAACAAGTTTGGAGATAAGTGGAAATAGGTGAAAATAAGTTAAGATAGGTGGAGATAGATCGAGGATAAGGGAGATAAGATAGTACCATTCGTACCGCTTGAATTATGCACACAACCGGCGTTGCGAGCGCCAGTCCACTCGGCTGATACCGGCCGTGGCTGAGTAAATCAGTCCGCTTCTCGCTGCTTCATCCTCCTTTTGAGAATCCGATTCCGCCAAGGTCCTGCGCCAAAGTCGTTTTCTCCGTTGCGCTTGCGAACCGCGCATAAATTTCTATGCACGGCGCGGAAAGACCCGGCGAATCGGATCAGCGCAGGGCCGGAACCATCACCGGCGCGTAGCCCTGAGCGCGCGGCGCTATCCGGCGCAGCCGAGCCATCAATCGCTCGAACACACCCTTCTCCTCGTAGTGATCGCTGTAGCTGACGCCCGTGCGGCCCGCGTGCCGCCAGATTTTCGCTGCCACGAACAGGAAGCGGCGCCGCGAGGTCGCCAAGGTCGTGTGCCGCAGTGCGGTCGCGTAGGCCTGCGGCTCGCGATTGAACAGCATCAGCCAGCAGTTCAGATTGTAGGCCAGCATGGCCAACTGGAGGTGGTTGCCGGTCACGTCAAAGCGGCGGGACGGATGCGCTGCCAGCCCGGCATCGTTATTCGCCTCTTTGATCAGGTTTTCGGCGCCCCCACGCTGGCCGTAAAACCAGACCACGAAATCAATGGGATCGACGAAGTCGGTGACGAACACCCGGTACTTGTACTGGCTGGTTTCGAACAACTGGTATTGCTCGGCCTCCTCGGCGTTTCCCGGCAGTAGAATCCCGAATCCGCCCGGCCATAGATCTGCTTCACGCCCCGCGGCACCGCTGCGCCTACACTTCGCAGATGATCCCCGATCTGTTTGCCGGTGGGCCGGTCGCCGTTGCGCAACTCACCCCAGACGTATTCTCGCGTCTCGGCGATAAACGTCAGCATAGGCTGATAGCTCTTCTTGCCCTTGTTCTTCGGGTTGTAGCTCTTGCGTCCACCCATCTGCTGCCCGTAGAGCGTGTGCACGGTGGTGTCGGTGTCGATGGTGACGACCTCCAACTTCACGTTGGCGGCCTCCCAGACCCGTTCCCGCATGACCTGCATGATGGCCAAAAGTTGTCGGGCGACATTGCGATGCAGTGCGTTCACGAATCTCCAGAAGGTGGATTGCACCGGCAGTTTGGTGACTTGGAGAATGCCCGTCAGGATTGGGTCGCGGGCGATGAAGCGCAACTGGTTCAGTCGCGGAAAGCCGATGTAGAGGCCGAGCACGATGCTCAGCACGAACCGGTACAGGTCCATGGTGCGAGGAATCCGCTTCGAGGTCACAGTCTGTTCCACCAGAGACTGGAATCCGAGCTTCTCCAGCATGGTGATCACCGGCAGTAGCCCGCCGTAGGGAGTCAGATTCTTGCCGTTGAAGTCATAGGGCGTGGAAGCATTGATTTTATTGGGCTCCGGAATAACATCACGGACCCCTCGATTGGCGGGCCGCCGGCCGCTATCCTGTCTTTGTTTGTTAACCATTTGGGTGGCTCCTGAGAATCGGCTCGCGAAGCCGCGAACTTCGCGGACCTACTGTTTTAACGCAGGATTCTCGGGGGTCCCAAATGGTCTCACGCCTCAGCGGGCCAGCAGGCCGTCAGGCGCAGTCACGAGGCTGAACTGCGGTCGCGTATCACTCCTCCCAGGCCTTGCGTGGTCGAGGGAGCCGCATCGACCCCATGCGGACTGGCCGCGGCCGGCAGTGCGACATGTTTAGAAAGCGCCGCCGCAACGGCTCGATCACGGATCTCCCTCGCCTTCGGCCGGAGCGGAATCGAAACCGCCAACCCGGGCAGCCTGGCGATAATCGCTCCGACAGCCTCTTGGTCCGCATTCTGCTCATCCCTCCGCTGCCGGTTCATCGCGCGACTGCCCCCGATGGCGCCCGGCATCGAGCCTACGAGGTTTGCGCGCTCAGCACCTCTCTGCGATCCTTGGGCTTCGAGTTGATCGGAAGACGATGACGCCTAGAAGTGCTTGAGGGGGAGGCGCTTACGCGCCGGAGGGAGTTGGTTGCGGGGGTAGGATTTGAACCTACGACCTTTGGGTTATGAGACCGACGCCAGGTTGTTCTTGGTTTACCTTCTTTCTTTTTCTTCAACGACTTGGCTCATCTTCATTGATCTTGGTTCGGCCTGCTTATCTGTGGCAATTAGTAGAAGGTTTGGTAGAAGGTCTCTGGTCGACGGCTCTCGATTCTGCACCAGCAATCCACCACGTTGCTTTACCCTGCGCACATGGGGGGCAGGTCCTCCGCCATCAGCACTTTGCCACCGCCTTGGAATCATTCCAAGAGTGCCTTCCGTCGGCGAAGTGAGGGGGCACATTTCCCCGATGGGCATTTCAGACCCCTCGGGCTAACTGGACAGCAATGGTCACCATGCGGTTGCCGGCCGTGCCGGCTGTAATATGCCCATGAGTGTCAGAACTTATGCTATTCTTCTGACAGACATGGAACCACTCACAACAGCGGTGATCAACCAGGTAGGCAAGGCGCCCGAAGGGGTGCCCGTGGCGGCGAAAGAACTTCTGCATCTTGGGACCCGCGCAGCCGTGGATCAAACGCTCTCGCGCTTGGTGCGGCGAGGCGCCCTCATGCGCGTCGGCCGTGGACTCTATGTTCGCCCGATCGAGGGGCGATTTGGCGTTCGGCCACCCGAGACGGCCGCTGTTGTGAAAGCCATTGCTGAACAACGTGGCGAGAGCGTGGTTCCCCACGGAGCGGCTGCGGCCAATGAGTTGGGTCTGACGACGCAGATTCCCGTGCGGGAGGTGTACCTGACCTCCGGTCCAACACGGAAGTTGAAACTGGGCAATCAGGTTGTCGAACTTCGCCATGCCCCCGCCTGGCAATTGGCGCTCCCGGGACGGAAGGCAGGAGCACTGATTCGAGCGTTGGCCTGGCTGGGGCCCGAACAGGCGAGCCACGCGGTCGAAGCCGTGCGCGGCAGACTCCCTGAATCGGAGCGTACCGCGGTCGTGGAACTCCGCCGGATGTTGCCCACCTGGTTGGCGCAGCAGGTGAGCCGGCTCGCGCACGATGCCTGATGCGTTTCTCAGTCTGTCGAAAGCCGATCGGCGCGAAGCGCTCGCCGTCGCCGCCGCGGCTTCAGGACGCCCGCTCCACTTGCTGGACAAGGACGTCTGGCTGGTCTGGCTGCTCGACGTCCTGTTCCGTGCGCCGTTCGGCCAACACCTCGTATTCAAAGGCGGCTCGTCGTTGTCCAAGGGGTATCAGATCATCAGCCGATTTTCTGAAGACGTTGACCTCACCTACGACATCCGGGTGCTGGCCCCCGATCTTTCGAGTCCTGGGCTCGACCCGCTGCCCGCGACGCGCAGTCAAGAGAAGCGCTGGACCAGGGAGATCCGTTCGCGCCTTCCGGTCTGGATCGTGGAGCAGGTCATGCCGCGGATCTCGACAGCGCTTGCGGATCAGGATCTGACGTGCACGCTTTCAGCGGAAGGCGAAAAAGTGTTGCTTGAATACTCACCGTTGGCGGCCGGATCCGGATATGTGCGTCCCGTGGTCATGCTCGAGTTTGGCGCTCGATCCACGGGCGAGCCGTGGGAATCCCGCCCAATCACCTGCGATGCAGCGCCTGGAGTCGCGGGCGTCGCCTTCCCATCGGCGACCGCCAGGGTGATGCGGCCGGAGCGGACGTTCTGGGAGAAAGCCACTGCGGTTCACGTATTCTGCCGGCAAGGCGAATTTCGCGGCGGGGAACGCTTTTCGCGGCACTGGCATGATTTGACGCGGCTGGACCGCGCAGGCATGGCAGATGCTGCAATTGTCAATCGAGCACTTGCGCTCGCTGTCGCCAAGCACAAATCCATGCTCTTCCCCGAGAAGAGTGCCGCTGGGGAGTTGATCGACTATGTCGCGGCCATATCCGGCGGACTGCGACTGGTTCCGAGTGAGACGGCGCTAGCTGGTCTTTCCCTTGACTACGCGAGAATGCTGGACGATGGGTTGTTGCTGGTCGACGCCGAACCGTTTGAGACGTTGCTTGAACAATGCCGGGACTTGGAGGCCCGAGCCAACAACGTGAAATGAGCGACTCAAGGCGAGCCGACGGCCCTCATCGCGATCTAGCCGCGAGGTGCGAGCAACTGGAGCGGGAGATTGATCGGCTCCGGTCGCTGCTGAACCAGCACGGCATTGCAATCCCAGCCGCTAAACTTGGTCCGCCCGAAGTCCCACCGATTGTCTCATCGGCCCTCAAAACGTCAGAAAAGGTCGCCCTCTTCCGATCCTTGTTTCGCGGACGTGAGGATGTGTACGCAAGGCGTTGGGAAAGCCCAGACGGCCGCACTGGCTACTCCCCAAACACGGAGCGCAATTGGAAGGCCTACTATGCCGCCAAGCCCGAGGATCGAAAGCGCGTCGACAAGGAAACAAGGAAGAACATCCAACTGGACGATCAGGCGATTCATGACCATCTCTCCGGCAAGCACACAATCGGCATCTACCCGCTGCTGCTTGACGAAACCTGCTGGTTCCTCGCCGTGGACTTCGACAAAAAGGACTGGAAGGAAGACGCCTCCGCATTTCGGGAGACATGTTCCACGCTAGGCGTGCCAGCTTCTGTCGAATGCTCGCGGTCCGGCAACGGGGCACATATCTGGATCTTCTTCGAGCGGCCGGTCGCCGCGGGCCTCGCACGCCGCCTGGGATCGCTGTTGCTCACCAGGACGATGGAGCGGCGGCATCAACTCGGGCTTGATTCCTATGATCGGCTCTTTCCGAATCAGGACACCATGCCCACGGGCGGCTTCGGGAATCTCATCGCGCTGCCGCTGCAGCACGGGTCTCGAGAGCAGGGGAACAGCGTCTTCGTCGACGAGCGCTTCGTACCCTACGCCGATCAGTGGGCTTTCCTGGCCTCGGTCCCGCGCATCGACCCGAGTGCTGCGGAGACGATCGCGCGCGACGCGACCGGCACCGGGCGGGTCGTAGGCATCAGGTTCGCCGAGGTCGTCGATGAAGAAGAAGCCGTCGCGCCGTGGACGAGGCTGCCATCGGGTCGAACACCGGCGAAGTGCATCACTGGAGCGCTCCCATCCGTGGTGAATGGCGTCCTCGCGCAGCGGCTCTTCCTCGAGAAGGCCGAGCTGCCTTCGCCGATGATCAACCAGCTGAAACGCATCGCCGCCTTCCAGAACCCCGAATTTTACAGGAAGCAGAAGATGCGACTGTCCACCGCGTTGACACCCCGCGTGATCGCGTGCGCCGAGGATCTCGAGCGCTTCGTCGCGCTCCCTCGCGGCTGCGCGAGTGCAGCCGAGCAGCTCCTCGCGGAACACGGCGTCAGGCTCGCAATCGAGGACCAGCGACACCAGGGCTCCGCGGTCACGTATATGTTCGACGGCGAGCTGACGCCGATCCAGAAGGAGGCTGCG
>JADZCI010000136.1 GCA_020851655.1 Bryobacterales bacterium | reverse complement strand
TAGGCTTCCGCCAGCGCCGGCGCGATCTGGGTGCCGCCATCCGGCGTGATTCCCGCCACCAGGCGCTTGATCATGGTGCGATCCTGCGCGCGCCGGATCGGCACGGCCCATTGGAACGAGTTGTCGAAAATGAGCACGCCGACCTGATCGATGGGCCGCAGGTTCTCGATCACGCCGATAGCGGCCAGGCGCGCCAGTTCCATTTTCCGTCCTTCCATCGAGGACGACTTGTCCATGATCAGAATCACCACGGTGCCCTCGGGGCTTCGCGGTGGCGCCACCGTGGCCGGCAGCGCGCGGTCCAGAGCGTCGCCCGCTCCCGGTTTCTTCTCCACGTAGATGTTCTTCTCGCCGCCGATCACCAGCAGGCCGCCGCCTTGTTTGACGTAATTTTCCAGGTCCAGCTTGCGCGCCGGCGATATCGCTTCCAGATCCCAGTTGTTGAGCAGGACAATCTGGTAGTCTTCCAGCCTCACGCGCGACAGGTCCACATTGGTGGTGACGTCAAACTGCGATGCGGCCAGCACGCTGAACAGATGCGACTCCATGCCCGGGGCATCCTGCGTGAGGTAGAGCAACCTGGGGCGCCGCAAATGGATCGCCTGTTCGAAGCGCACCTGGCCAAGATCCGGAGTATTGAGCGTCCCCGCCAGGTCGATGGCGCCGGGCGTCGCGATCGAAACTCTCACGACCACCGGGTTGGAGCCGGCGTCGAGCGTCACGGGGCTCTTTCCGAGCGTCCGGCCTTCCGCGGTGACTTCGACATCACCGCTGGTCTTCACGGGGCTCTCCACCATCATTTCGATGCTGAACCGCTCGCCCGTGAAAGCGTTGGCGGGAAGTTGGACACCGCGAAGTTTGAGTCTGGGTTCGGGCCTTCCGGCCAGCGCATACGTATCAATGGCCACGCCCAGTTGACGGGCCTGCCAGATGGCCCGGGCCACGCTGCCCCGGTTCTCGAGTCCGTCGGAAATCAGCACCAGCCGCGGCGCCTGGCCGGCGGGCAGCAGCGTCACCGCGTCGCGCAGCGCTTGCTCAAAATCGGTGCTCTTGGCCGCGTCGCCGGCGGTGCGGCGGAACTTCCATGAACCGCTGAACTCGGCCGGGTCGGGCGGCCGGACCCCGCGCGCAAATGGCAGCACTCTGACGGTATTTCTGCCCCGCGCCTTCTCCAGCGAATCGGCCAGGCTGGAGGCTCGCGACAAGTCTGCGTCGGAAACACTCGCCGACGTGTCCACCAGTACAGCCACCGACAGCTTGGTCTCGTTGACATCCATCACCGGTTCGGCCAGCGCCACCAGGACACACACGGCCGAGAGCGCCTTGAGAACCAGCGACAGGCGCTGCCGGGTGGAGCGCCACTCCCAGGCTGCCCAGACGGCGGGCAGGACCAGCAGGATCAGGACCCACGGGTGCGCGAAACTCACGAGGCCCTCCGCAGGCGGATCTCCGGCGCGCGCGCCCGGGCCCAGAATTTCCACGGCCGCTGCCTGCCAAACAGGAACCAGTCAGCCAGCAGGCCAAGCAATCCCAGCGCCGCCAGCCACGGCCAGGTTTCGCGCGGGAGCGCGGTGCTGGCCCCCAAACCGCGCAAATCGCGCCGGACGGAAGCGGGCGGGTCCCACGCGGTCTCGGAGATGCGCGGCAGGCTCATCGAAACCACCTGTTCGCTGGATCCGGCCAGGACCCGAACCGTGGCGGGCTCCGCGCTGAACAAGCGAACCTCACTGCCGTCGATGGTGTATGGCACGGGCGCCGCGCCATCGCTGCTGACGCGAACCGCCTTGGGGTCGGCTCCGGCCGGAAGCGCCACCTGGACCGCCCCGATGGTCAGCGCCTGTATGTCCCATTGCCGGAATACCTCGGGGACCATCCAGTGGACCACATTGCCGAAAAGGAGCGGCGTTACCAACTCAAATCGCATCGCGGACTGGAACGGGTGGAATCCGAGAAAGACCGCCTTGGGTTGGCCGCCGCGAGCGGCGATCAGCGGGCCCGCGGCGGATTCCGCAATCGCGACGTCGCCATCGGCCAGCGTGAACGTCTCCGCTCCGCTGAGGCGGAGATCCTTGGTCCTCAAACCAGCCGAAAGCGGATGCTGGGCCGGCCAATCGGTGATAGTCAATTCGCCCGGGGCGGGCTTGACGCCGATGGCGCCGCCCGGCGCCGGCCGCACCCAAATCGCGTTCGTCTTGGGTGCGGCGACCGCGCCCATGCGGTCCAGAATCACCAGGTCGGCTGGGGCTTCCGGGCTGTAAGCGGAACGCGGCGAATAGCTCGCTTCCACCCGCGGATCGGCGGCCAGCAGCGGGCGGAAAAGGGCCGGCTCGTCGCTGTAGACAATGACACGCGCCGTTTTCAGCGCGGGCAGTTCGATGGTCAAACGGTTGTCGAGCGCCAGGTCGTCATTCACCCCAAGGCGGAGATCGAACCAGCCCGCCGCGCGGCTGCGAAACTCGAAGTTCGCCACCGATTCCGCCGCCGCGGCGATATTCAGCGTCCCGGATACGGCCGGCGAACCGCCCAACGCGCCGGCGAATGACACCGCGCGCGGACTGTTGGTGTAGTTGCGCACCGCCATCACGCCTTCCCAGATCTGAGAATCGGCGGCGGAGCGCCGCATATTCACACGCGTAATCCCAACGTTGACCGGGTGCTTGACAACCGGCAGCACGCGAAGATTCTTCGGCAGGCCGGCGGGCAGCGCGGCGGCTCGCGTTGTAATCCGTCCGGAACCCGTGTAGACGACCTCCCCGAGGCGCTTGGCGTTGAGGCGCTGCGCGTTAGCGGCGAACTCCAGCGCTTCGTCCAGCACAAATGCGCCGGCGCCGGGGTGGGAACGCCGGATCGCTTCCTCGATGACACGGCGGCCGGACTCAAACCGTGTAGCGGGCGCCGGAGTCGAGTCGACGCGCACCACCATTACCCGGTCCTGAACCGGAAGGGCCCGCACCCACCGCAGCGCCTGAATCTGGATCTCCCGCAGCCAGTTGCCCTGGGCGAGACGGGCCCCGGTCCATGCGCTGGTGTCGAGCAACAACACGTGATCCCGCGAACCGTCGTCACGCTTGCCGATTCGCGGCTGCGCAATCGCCAGCAGCAGCAGCAGAACGCTGAGCAGTTGCAGGAGCAGCGACCAGGGTTGATCGATCCGGCGCCGGTGCTGCTGCTTGGCCGATTCAGCCGCCGCCGCCCAGAAGCGCAGCGTCGACACGGAGTGCCGCTTCCGCGCGCGGCTTAACAGGTAGAGGGCCACCGTCACCGCCGACACGGATCCAAACAGCGCCAGAAATTCGAACAGACCGAGGTTGGCGAAAAACACCTAGGCGGCTCCTGTGCGGCTGACCGCCTGAAACACCGCCTCGTCCAGCGGAGTGGATGTGGAAAGCCCAACGTACCGGCCGCCGTTGCGCAAGGCGAGTTGTGCAATGGACTCGGCGTACTTGTCAAACGCATCGGTATAGGCGCGGCGGGAATCGGCGTCCAGGGCGATTTCCAGTTTGCCGCCCGATTCAATGTCGAGCAAGGCCACGTCGCCGTCCCAGCCAGGAGCGCGGTCGTTGTCCGTCCAAAGCTGGATCAGCATCAGTTCGTGGCCAAAGTCGGCCAGATATTGCAGCGGGCGCAGGCAGTCGCCATCATCCAGGTAGTCGCTCAACAGAATCAGCAGCCCGGGGCGGGTGTAGGCCGAGATGAACTGGCGGGTCATCTCGAAGTAGTTCGTCTTGCCGGCGGGCTCGAGCGCGGTCAGAAAATCCGAGATCGGGCCAAAGCGGTGGCGTCCGCCACTGGCGACAGCGGGGTCCTTCAAGTGGCCGTCAAACGGCTGAAGCATGATGGTGTCGTGCCGCACCAGGCCGATATACACGAGGGCCGCCGCGAGCTGCCGGGCGTAGTCGAACTTGGTGGGCAAGCCGCTTTCGGCGCCGCCCAGCATCGAAACGCTACTGTCGAGCAGAATGCGTATCGGCGTGCGCGGCTCAACCTGAAACATCTTCAGAAACAGTTTGTCCAGCCGCATATACGCGCGCCAGTTGACCGCGCGCAAGTCGTCGCCGGGATGGAAATTGCGGTGGTCGAGAAATTCCTGGCCCGGCCCCGAGTACTTGGAAGCGTTGTGGCCGCCCACCAGCCCGCGAAACGACCGCTGCCAGCGGATGGCCAGCCTTTCCAGCTTTTCCAAAAGCTGGCGGTCGATGATCGGCGCGGTGGCCATGGCGTTACGTCTGCTGGCCGGCGGCCGCCTGAATGATGTCGCCGAGGATGTTCTCCGGCGTCAGCCCGTCGGCATGGGCGTCGAAGTTTAGAATGATGCGGTGGCGCAGCACCGCGGGAGCCACTTTCCTGACGTCGCTGGCGCTCAGGTGATGGCGTCCCTGCATGAACGCGTGGACGCGCCCGCACTCCACCAGCGCCTGCGCGCCGCGCGGCGAACTGCCATACCGGATGTAACGGTTGGCCAGCGCATGCGCGTGGACCGTTCCCGGCTGCGTCGCCATCACCAGGCTCACCGCCAAGTCCTGCACGTGCGGCGCCACCAGCACTTCGCGGCACAGCGTCCGGATTTCCATGATTGTTTGACGGTCCATCATCTGTTCAAGTTCCGGCTCGTCACGCTGAATGGTCCGCTCCACGATGCGGTTCAGATCCTCCCGTGATGGATACTCCACCAGGATCTTCATCAGAAAGCGGTCCAACTGCGCTTCCGGAAGCGGGTAGGTGCCTTCCATCTCGATCGGATTTTGAGTCGCCATCACCAGAAAAGGACGTTCGAGCTCGTGTGTAATCACGCCGCTGGTCACCGTCCGCTCCTGCATGGCTTCAAGCAGGGCCGATTGGGTCTTGGGAGTGGCGCGGTTGATCTCGTCGGCCAGAACCAGGTTGGCGAAGATTGGACCGTGCTGAAAACGAAACTGTTTGTGGCCGGCCTCGTCGTTCTCCATCATCATGCTGCCGACGATGTCGGCGGGCATAAGGTCGGGTGTGAATTGAAT
>JADZCI010000135.1 GCA_020851655.1 Bryobacterales bacterium | reverse complement strand
GCCGCGGTGCGGGGGTTTTTGAACGGCGGCGCCGATGAGGTCTGGGTCTGGGATGGGCATGATGGCAGCCAGACGCTTTCGGCGCTGACCATCGAGCCCCGGGCGAAGTTGGTGATGGGCGCCTTGGGGCCGAAGATGCTTTTGGACCGCGGGTTCGCGGCGGTCGGGTTCCTGGGGCAGCACGCGCGCGCCAACCGCGAGCGGGCGGTGATGGCTCACAGTTACAGTTCTCTGGGCGCCCAGAAGATGACGATGAACGGCAATGAAGTGGGCGAGATCGAGACTCGCGCCGCTCTGGCGGGATGGTTCAACATCCCTGTGATCTTCTTGAGCGGGGACCGCGCCGCGGCGGAGGATTTGCTGGCGATTGTTCCGCAGGCCGAAGTCGCGGTGGTGAAGGAAGGTCTGGGATATTACTCCTGCATCACCATGTCCGGGTCCGCGGCGGCGCAGTTGATTGAACAAAAGGCCGAAGCGGCGTTTCGGAAGCTTTCGAGCATCAAGCCGTACCGGGTCGCGGGTCCGGTGCGCATCGAGATTGAATCGAGCACGCGCAGCACGCCGTCGCCGGAGACCGCGCACCTGCCTCCGGGCGTCGAGCGCGTTGGGCCGCGGATCACACGTTACTCGGGCCAGGATTTCATGGAGGCGTGGAACCGGTACGCGGGCCGGTAAGTGACTTACGGCAGCGACGGGCGCAGGCAGCGAAACCCTAAATCGGTATCGCGATGTTCCGGATCGACGCAACCCCGGTAGGTGCTGCGCAGCAGGCGCCCGCCGTAGAGATAGCTGCCGCCGCGAACCACCTTTCCGGTTCCGGAAAAAGGACCCGTGGGATTGGTGGCGGGCCCGGCCGAATATGGGCCATACCAGCCGGCGGTCCATTCGCAAACGTTGCCGAGCATATCGTAAAGGCCCAGCGCGTTGGACTGTTTGGTCTTGACGGGGTGGGTGCGGCCGCCTGAATTGCGGCGGTGCCAGGCGATGCGGTCCAACTCTCCGTAGCGGGGCGCGTTGGCGCCGGCGCGGGCGGCGTACTCCCATTCGGCTTCGGACGGCAAGCGCCCTCCATCCCACTCGCAATAGTCGCGGGCTTCCATCCAATTCATGCCGGGCATGGGATAGTTTTGGATTTCCGGCGCCTGGTAATCGGCCGGATCCACGCGTCCGGTGGAGCGGCAATACTCGCGATAGGCGGCCACGGTCGTCGGAGTCTCGGCCATCCAAAAACCTTTGGAGATGGTGACCAGGTGGCGGGGACGTTCGATGCTCCAGGCTTCCAAGTCGTCGTCGGGCGCGCCCATCTCGAACTTGCCGGCCGGGATCCAGCAATAGCGCTGCCCGCTGGTGGGGCTGATGCGGACCGCATCGGGCGAGTGAAACCCATTGGTGAGCGCCTTGGTTCCGTTGCTGAGATGTGGGGAGTCGAGTAACTCGGCGGCGGCATTCATGATTTCGGCGATCGCCTCGTGAGGGAACTCGCCATAGGCCATCTCGATCTGTTCAACCGTCATGCCTTTGGCCAGGCACGACAGCAGAAAAGACACAGTGAACCGTGTTCCTCGGACCGACGGCCTCCCCCCCATCCACTCCGGATCCGCCACAATCCATCGGAAGTTCTTGAACGGCTTTAAATCGCGTTCGCGCACTTCAACCCACCAAGGCTTTCATAATTGCACAACTTGACCCGAGTGGCGAGCGGGAGCCGGGCTAGACCGGTAAGCCGTCCTGACCCAACTTGACTTTGCGCTCCTGGCGCAGGGCGAGGTTGGCCATGTGTGGACCGGCAACGGCGGCGGCGGCCACCTCGATCGGACAGTTGGGTTCTTTCCTGGACCGGATGCAGTCCAGGAAGTTCTGTTGATGCGCTTCGGCTTTGCCTGTGTCGGGAACTTGTGCGAGGAGTTCTTCCTTGTCCTTCCAGGCCCAGGGCTGCGGCGACAAGCCGCCATCCTTGATCAGCCGGTAGCCATGGCGGTCCATCACCATCGTGGCCAGCTCGCCCTGAAAGGTGATCGACCAGTCGAATTGTTGCGTGGTGCGATAGTTGAGGGTCCAGGTGGCGATAAACTCCGGGTACTCAAACACGGCGGAGAAGACGTTGGGCACTTCACAATCCTCCAAATGAACACGGCCGCCGCATACCGCCGAACGCGGCGCGCCGGAGCCGGTCATCCATTGCACGACATCCATCAGGTGCGTGCCCTGATCGGTAATGTTGCCGCCGGAATAATCCCAGAAGCCGCGCCACCACCGGAAGCGGCGGGGTTCCAGGGCGCGCTGGGGGGCTGGTCCCAGAAACCGGTCCCAGTCGAGCTTGCCTTCGAGCGGCGAATTCGACAGAGGCATGTTGAAATGCCAGTCCCACAAGGCCTTGACCATCGACACTTTGCCGAGCCGTCCATCGTCGATGACCTGTTTGGCCTGACGGATGAAGTCCATGCTGCGGCGCTGCATGCCGATCTGGACGACCTGCTTGGACTGCCGGACGGCCCTCACCATGAGCTGGCTCTCTTCGAGCGACATGGAGAGCGGCTTTTCCTGGTAGACGTCTTTGCCGGCGGCGAGGGCGGCCAGAAGCATCGGCCGGTGCTGGTGGTCGGGTGATGCGATGACGACGAAGTCGAGGCCCTTGTGCGCCAGCAGGTCGTTGTAATCGCCGTAGGTTTTGACGCCCGACGGCGACTGTGACCGGGCGATTTCGAGATTCGGCTCATAGACGTCGCACAGGGCGGCGCACTGGGCGCCCAGCTTCTGAAACGAACTGCTCAGCCATCTTCCGCGGCTGCCGCATGCAATCAGGCCGTACGCCGGTCTGTCATTGGCGCCCAAAACGCTTGACGAAAGCACCAGTGGGGCGGTGCGGAGCAGGTCTCTGCGATTCCAGTGGCTCATGAATCTCTCCTCACGAGCCAATGTACCGCAACCGCTACCAGGCGGCGAGGAACTGGTGGAGGTTGGCGCCCTGCCGGGCTTTGAGCGCCGCGCACTGGCCAATGGATTCGAGAACCTGCGCCAGGGTCCGCGGGCCGCCGGTTTCCTTCTCGATGCGGCTTTCGAAGAAGTCCTTTACCTCGCTGCGTCCGGCCGCCGAACAGAAGCGCTGTCCGGTGTAAGGCAAGTTGGCCGCAAAACTGCCGCCGGCGATCGATGTGGGCATCCGCTTGAGCAGGGCAGCGTAGTTTTCACGCACGAAATCGAACGCCGCGTGCTGTGTTGGCGGCCGGCCGCCGGCAAACAGGAGTCCGAAGGATTCCCGCAGGTCGAAGGCGGGATCGAGCGGGATCCTGAGGGCGCGTTGGACGAGTTCCGGCTGGCGGAAACTTCCCAAGCCTCGAAACAGCCAGGAGCGCTGACGGCGGTCCTCGGTGTTCTTGATCGCGTTGAGATAGGCGTCAAACAGCGCGGCGTCTCCCCAGACGGCGGCGGCTCTCAGCACGCCCGGCGCCAGATCGGCCGGCAGCGACTTGCGGTCTTCGATCCACTTCAGCGCCAGCGGCTTGGCTTGCGGGCCGAGTTCGGGGTCGCCGCGTCCCGCCACAAATGGGACCAGTTGGGCGCGAAGCTGGCGCGTATCGTCGTCGTCACCCGGCTTGTGCAGCCATCCAAGCTGGCGGGCGCGCGGTCCGAAGGTGGCGACGATATAGCGGTCCATGCGAGGCACATCCTCGTCGCTGAGGATGTCGGAATTGTCGACGGCCAGCGAAATGGCGGCCTCGACGATCTGGCGGTCCTGCGCAGCCGCCAGTTTCGGGACCAGTTTCAACGCATCGGAGGTATTGATGGAGCCGGAACGCGTGAGAGCCGCCACGTCCCCCACCAAGGCAATCCGGGCCTGTAGCGTCATGGCCGGGAAATGCTCTTCCATGAGGTTGTGCAGCAACCCGCTGTCCATCCTGGACCGGTAGTAGCCCGCGCCCGAGGCATTGGGGACGATCCAGGCTGGACAGGATTCGGTTCGATCCAGTCCGATTTTAGCTTCGGTGGTCGTCAGCAGCGAACATTGCCGGGCTACTTCGCTGGCCGCGGGATATTCGACGCAAACGGGTACTTTCCACGTCTGGCTGCCGGGCGCCTGGGTTCCAACCGGCAAGGCGCGAGTCTGGCGGAGTGTGAGTTCCGGGCGTTTGCCGGGCTCGCAAAGGAGCGAAAACGACACCTCCGGCGCGCCGCCCTGGTCGAGGAAGGAGGCAAACGCCTCAGCCACCTCGGGGCCGCCAACGCCCGCCATCGCCGCCAAGAAGTCCTTGCTGGTGGCGTTTCCCCAGGCGTGCTTCTGAAGGTAGTTGCGGACCCCCTGCCGGAACTTATCCTGGCCTAGCCAGGCCTCCATCATGCGCAGAACCGCGCCGCCTTTCTGGTAGGTAATGCTGTCAAACGCGTTGACGATGTCGTTTTTGGAATCGATGGGCTGCCGCACACGCCGCGCCGTAAGCAGGCTGTCTTCCGACAACGCGTAGTTGCGCGACGCGGCGAAACCGCCTTCGATTTTCCACTCGGGCTTGAGCTTGGCCGTGGTGGTGTCGCCCATCCACGTTGCGAATCCCTCGTTCAGCCAGAGGTCGTCCCACCACGCCATGGTGACGAGATCGCCGAACCACTGATGCGCCAGTTCGTGCGAAGCGACGCTGATCCAGCCGCGGCGGCGGGAGATGGAGTCATCTTCCGGTTTGGCGAGAATGAGGCTGTCGGCGTAGGTGATGAGCCCCGGATTCTCCATGGCTCCGCCGAACAGAGGTACAGCGATCTGGTCCAGCTTGGCATAGGGGAACGGGATTCCGAAATATTCTTCCAGCTTGTTCACCACGGACACGGTGGTCTCGACGGCGTAGCGGGCTTCCGCGGAGCGCCCTTTGGGGACGACGATTCGCACCGGGACCTGTTTGCTGCCGGCCTTGCCGGCGTCGGCAAATTCAAAAGGTCCGGCGGCGAAAGCGACAAGATAGGACGGCATCGGCGGGCTCTGTGCGAACTCGACGCGCTTGAATCCGCCACCCGCCGCGGTGCTGCGCTGGATGGGTGTGTTGGCCACCGCTTCCAGTGTTTCGGGAACCTCCAGGGTCAACTGCCACGGAACTTTGAACTGCGGCTCGTCGAAACACGGAAAAGCCCGCCGCGCGTCGATGGGCTCGAACTGCGTGTAGATGTAATTGTTGCCGCCATCCTTGCCGCGGAACAACCCGCTGCTGGTCTGGGTGGTGACCTGGCCGTGGAAGTCGATGGTCAGGATCGCCTTGCCCGCCGGCACGGGAGGGTCGAAGGCGAAACCGGCAAAGTCGTCGTTGCCCTTCAGGATTTGTCCGGCCAGATCTTTGCCGGAGATGTTGGCTGCCGCCTTGTCCATCGTCAGCGACGTCGCGTTGACCCAAATAACGGGCGCAGGGTTCTGGACGTTGAGATGGATGGTGACCGTGCCGTTGTAATCGGCCTGGTTCGGGTCCAGCCGCAAGCGAATGGCATAGGAAGCGGGCGTGACGCCGCTGGGCAGCCGCAAGGCGGGCGGCACGGGGCCGGTTGACTGCGCCGCTACCAGAGAGAAGAGAACAAGAGGGGCAAACCGAAGCGCTGGCATCTCTAACCAGGATAGGAAACGGCGGGGTAACGCTTGTGTTACATCTGCAAAAGCATTCCCCGAACGGTGTTTGTGCTTGAGACCGCCGAAACGGAGCGTGTCAGCGGGCGGCCAAAAGAGCCCGCAGGTGGCGGGCGCGTTCCGGAGACCGGAGTTGGCGCAGCGCTTTGGCTTCGATCTGCCGGATCCGCTCGCGGGTCACGTCGAACTGCTGGCCGATTTCCTCGAGCGTGTGCTCGCGCTCGCAGCCGATTCCGAAACGCAAACGGATGACTTTCTCCTCCTTGGGGGAGAGGGTCTTGAGGATGTTGGCCGTCTCGTCGCGGACATTGGAGTCGATGACGGTGTCAACCGGGGATCCAACCCAACGGTCTTCGATCAGGTCGCCGAGCGCGGACTCGCCGTCGCGCCCAACGGGCGTTTCGAGAGACACCGGGTCGCGGGAAATGGTCTTGAGCTTCTGAACCTTCTCCACCGGGATATCCATGCGGCGGCTGATTTCTTCATTGGTGGGAGCGCGGCCCAGTTCCTTCTCCAGTTCGCGCGTGGCGCGGAGGAACTTGTTCATGCTCTCGTTCATGTGCACCGGAATGCGGATGGTGCGGGACTGATCGGCGATGGCGCGTGTGATGGCCTGGCGAATCCACCAGGTGGCGTAGGTGGAGAACTTGTAGCCGCGGCGGTACTCAAACTTGTCGGCGGCGCGCATCAGGCCGATGTTGCCTTCCTGAATCAGGTCCAGCAGGTGCAGCCCGCGGTTGACGT
>JADZCI010000134.1 GCA_020851655.1 Bryobacterales bacterium | reverse complement strand
TGACGGAAGCGGCTGTGTCGAAGGCGTTGCGCGATGCCAGCGACATCAGCCCCCAACTGAAGAAGCGGGTGCTGGAGTGCGCGCGCAAGCTCAACTATCAGCCGAGCGCCGCGGCGCGTGGCCTGGCGATGCGGCGGACATACACGGTCGGGCTGGTGCTGCCGGACCTGATGGCGTCGTTCTTCGCTGAAATCGCGATGGGCGCCGCGCGCCTGCTGCAACCGCGCGGCTACACGCTGATGCTCGCCAACTCGGAAGAGAGCGCAGAGATGGAGCGCCGCGAAGTGGAGCAACTGCTGGCGCGCCGCGTGGACGGCCTGCTGGTGGCTTCCGCCTGCGGCAGCCAGGACACGGAGTTGTTCGACCGCATCCGCCGGGCACGAACTCCGCTGGTGTTGGTGGATCGCGAGTTTCCCGGCTACCTTGCGGATTTTGCCGGCGCCGATAACGTCGAAGTCGGCCGCCTCGCCACAGCTTATCTCGCCGGACTGGGATGCCGCAACATTGCGCACCTCGCTTGCGAGCGGCTGGCGACAGGTCCCGCCCGGCGCGCCGGATATCAGCTTGCGCTTCAGGCGGCCGGCCTGGCCGGGAAACCCGCACTCATTGTGCAGGCGGAGAACACCGACGAAGGCGGCTACCGCGCCGCGCAGATTCTGTTGAATACGAACCCTTCGCTCGACGGCATCTTCTGCTTCAGCGACGTTGTGGCGGCGGGCGCCGAGCATGCGCTGTTCGACGCCGGGCTTCGCATCCCGGAAGACGTCTCGTTGATCGGAGCGGGAAATATCCGCTACTCCAGCCACTTCCGCGTGCCCCTCACCACGGTGGACATGAACAGCGCGGAGGTGGGCGAGCAGGCCGCCACATACCTCCTTCGGCGCATCGAAGGCCAGGGCGCGAAGGACCCACAGGTGTTCCGCGCGCCGCTGAGGGTGCTGTCACGCAACTCCACGCGGGGAGAACCCGGTTCGGCAGGCTCGCGGGCAATGACTCCCCCTGGGTAAACTGCAAATACTCAAATTGAGCTAATAAAAATCTATTGACACCGTGAACGACCTATGCCAATATCGACCAACAGACGGGTCGAGTGCCGGTGTCTGTGTCTTTGCGCCGCACTGGGCACGTCTGTAGCTGAGCCTTCCAAGGTCTGATGTGGTCTGGAGGTCCGGTAGGGACTACGGGAGGTTGCCGGACTAATCGCTGGTGAATCGTCGTTTCAGATCATTTGAATGGTGTTTGGCCTCTGCTTCAGTTAGCATTGCCATGTTGGACGGGCGAGGCGGTGTGCCGGGAGGACTGTTTGGGCCCGGTGTCTGAATTTGTCGCGTGGGAGTTGAACATGAGAGATAGGCCTTTGGCCGCTGTCGCGGCGGCCGCATTCGCGATTCTCCTGATGCTGCCGAGCGTGGGGTACGCCCAGGTCTCGACGGCTTCCATCAACGGTACGGTGACCGACGCTCAAAACGCCGTGATGACGGGCGTGCAATTGGTGCTGACCAACCTCGACACCAATGTGGAACTGCGGACGACCACCAACGACGCCGGTCTCTACCGCTTCCAAAACCTCGTGATCGGCCGGTACACACTTTCCGCGTCGTCGCAAGGTTTCACCACCAAGCGGGTGGAACAGTTCCAGTTGTCGGTCGGCCAGGAAGCGACGCTCGACTTCAAGCTCACGGTCGGTTCGGTATCGGAGCAGGTGACCGTGGAAGCCAGCGCGGTGGGTGTGCAGTCATCGACGGCCGAACTCGGCTCCGTCGTCGAGCACAAACAGATTGTCGATATCCCGATCAGCGGCCGGAACTTCACGGCGCTGTTGCTGCTGCAACCGGGCGTGAATGCCTCGGCTGTCTCTGGTTCGCAGAGTCTGAGTTACACGAGAACGTTCGGCACGGTCTACAACCCGTCCGTCAACGGCCAGAACAACCGCGCCAACATGTACCTGCTGGACGGCGTGGTCAATATCGAGACCTTCGGCAACGCCTACGCGATCCCGCCGATTCTCGACACCATCCAGGAATTCAAGGTGCAGTCGCATAACGACTCGTCCGACATCGGCATGGCGGCCGGCGGCACGATCAACGTGGCGACGAAATCCGGCACGAACGACCTGCACGGCACGGCCTGGGAATTCATGCAGAACGACGCGATGAACGCCCGCAACGCGTTCCAGCCTACGGTGAACCCCAACAAGCAGCACCAATACGGCGTGTCGGCCGGTGGCCCCATCATGGTTCCCAAAGTCTACGACGGGCGCAACCACGCGTTCTTCTTCGTTGGCTGGGAGGGCTACCGCCAGCGCCGGCCGGCATTCAGCTATTTCAACGTTCCGACCGACGCCATGTTGAACGGCGACTTCAGTGCCGGCTTCAACAACACGGTTCGCAACATCTACGATCCCAGTTCGACGAGGGCCAATCCGGACGGAACTTTCACCCGCGACATGTTTGCCGGCAACAAGATCCCCACCTCGCGGATCGACTCAGGGATGCTGTACTACTTCCAGAACATGGTTCCCCGGCCGATGAACACCGGCCGCGCCGGCTTCAATGCGGTCAACACGGCGATGTTCACGCAGCAGCAGGACTCCTACACCGCGCGAGGCGATTACATGCTCCGGCAGAACGACATGTTCTGGTTCCGGTATTCGGGCGTCGAGTTCTTCCGCACCAATCCTGGACGCGTGGGCGTTGCGTCGCAGAATGACATGAACGCGCACAACATGGGCCTGAGCTGGAACCACACTTTCGGTCCCACCAGCACGATGCAGGTCCAGTTCGGGAAGTCATTCGTCCAACTCCCGGACGTGGCGGCGTACTTGAACGCGCCCTCGGACCTGGCGTCGAAAATGGGCCTCGGGGCGGGATTGATTCAGTACGGCACCAGCGGCCAGACTCTGCTGCCGAGCGTTAATGTGGACAACTGGTTCAGCGGCGGTGAAAGCAACACGGTGAACCGGCCCGGCGATAACTGGTCGATCAAAGGCAACTACTCGAAGATCATCGGCAACCACACGTTCCGGTTTGGCTCGGAGTTCATAAGGGCCGACATGGGCATGGTGATCAACTATCACAGCGTGAACTTCCGGGAGTACGAGACATCGAACATCATCACATCCGGCTCAACGGGCAACTCCGTCGCGTCCGCGCTGCTGAATGCCCCTTATCAGTCGACGCGGCGCGACTTGCTGGAGAGCCTGCGGTTTGGCGGCGCTTTCGGCGCGTACTTCTCGGATTCCTGGAAGGCAACATCCAAACTGACAGTCAACTTCGGCCTCCGCTACGACTACGTGTGGATCCCGGCTTTCGGCAAGGTGGAAGACAACAATATCTACACCGGCAACATGGACACCGATACCGGCGAGTACTGGGTGTTGAAGGTGCCCGGCT
>JADZCI010000133.1 GCA_020851655.1 Bryobacterales bacterium | reverse complement strand
GCGCCCATGACTTTGAGGATTTCGGGAGCATAGATCATCCCGGCGGTGGCCATGATGGCGGAAGCAACCATGCCGATCAGAATCGCCTGCCCCGCCGCGTGCGCCGCGCCGCCGGGGTTTTTCTCGCCGATTCGGCGCGCCACCACGGCGGTGACCGCCAGGCTGATCCCGATGGCGACGGCGTAGACCAGGGTCTCGACGGACTCGGTGAGCCCGACAGCGGTGATCGCATCGGCGCCGAGGCTGGCGACCCAGAAGACGTCAACGATGGCGAAGAGCGATTCCATGCACATTTCCAGGCACATGGGGATCGCCAGCAACAGAACTGCGCGCGGCAGGCTGCCCTCGGTGTAGTCGTACTCTCCGCCGGCGACGGCGGTCTTGATGTCAGACCACAACATTGCCAGACTTCGAGACATCATTCCAGTTTACGAGGCTGGGCGAAGGGGCCCTCGCTACAATGAGAGTCTTATGAAGGTCGCGCTCTGCCAGATCAACAACACGGTTGGCGATCTGGCCGGAAATTCCGAGCGGATTATCAAATTTGGCAGGCAGGCGGCCGAGCGGCAAGCCGACCTCGCCGTGTTTCCCGAGCTAGCCTTGACCGGTTATCCTCCGCGCGACCTGGTGGAGAAGCCCTCGTTCCTCGACCGTACCGCCGCCGCCCTCGACTACCTGGCGCTCGCCACCGCGGATCTGCCCTTGGGCCTGATCGTTGGTTATGCCGGCCGGGCGCCGGAGGCAGCGGCAAAGCCCGCTATCAATTCGGCGGCGCTGCTCTACCGCGGCCAGATCCTTTTCCGGCAAAGCAAGATGCTTCTGCCGACGTATGACGTTTTCGACGAGTCGCGGAACTTCCTCCCCGCCGAACGCCAAACGCTATTCGAGTTCAAGCAGCGGCAGGTGGCGTTGACGATTTGCGAGGACGCCTGGAACGATGAGCAGTTCTGGACGCGGCCGCTCTACGCCAAGGACCCGGTCACGGAACTGGCCAGGGCCGGCGCCGACCTGCTGATCATCGTCAACGGTTCTCCGTTTCACATGGGGAAGCGCGCCTTGCGCCGGGAGATCTTCACCGCCGTCGCCCGGCACCATCGCCGTCCGCTGGCATATGTGAACATGGTCGGCGGCAATGACGAACTCGTGTTCGACGGCAGCAGTTTCGCGATGGACGCCGAAGGCCGGGTGGTGGCGTCGGCCAAGTCGTTCGAAGAGGACCTGGTGATGACCGATTTCGCCTCTGGCGATTGTCACGAAAGCACTACGGACGAGACTGAAGCTGTTTATGACGCCTTGGTGCTCGGCACGCGCGACTACCTCCGCAAGTGCGGCTTCAAGAGAGTTCTGTTGGGTCTGAGCGGCGGCATCGACTCGTCGCTGACCGCGGTGATCGCCGCCGATGCGGTGGGACGGGAAAATGTGGTTGGCGTGGCGATGCCCGGCCCGTTTTCCACCGATCACAGCCTCGACGACGCCCGCGCACTGGCTCAGAACCTGGATATCCGCTTCGAGATCATCCCCATCACGAAGTCCTATGAGGAGATGCTCGACTCGCTCTGTCCGGTATTTGCAGGCCTTCCGCGAGACGTCACAGAGGAGAATATCCAAGCCCGGCTTCGCGGGGTGACCTTGATGGCGCTTTCGAACAAGTGGAGCGCCCTGGTCCTGACCACCGGCAACAAGAGCGAGATCGCGGTCGGCTACTGCACGTTGTACGGCGACATGTGCGGCGGATTAGCCGTCATCAGCGATGTGCCCAAGACCATGGTGTACGAGTTGTGCCGCGTGGCCAACCGTCGCGCTGGGCGCGAACTGATTCCGGAGAGTGTGTTCATCAAGCCGCCTTCAGCCGAATTGCGTCCCAACCAGAAGGACTCCGACTCGCTGCCTGAATACGAGATCCTGGACGGCATCCTGAAAGCTTATGTGGAAGACCTGAAGCCGCCTGCCCAAATTGCCGAGGAGCAGGGGTTGCCGCTGGCCGTCGTCCGCGACATTGCCAACAAGGTGGACGTGAATGAATACAAGCGCCAGCAGGCGGCGCCGGGTTTGAAGGTGACGACGAAAGCGTTCGGCATTGGGCGGCGCTTCCCGATCGCGCAGCGATTCTTCGAGTAGGCCTCTCTCATCTAATCGACAATAGCCTGCATTACGGCATTTTCGAAGTCGCGCTGGACTGCTGGTGAGGCCGCCTCCACCGGAATAGTACGTTTGACTCATCAGCGCTTCCTGATTCGGATTCTTTTCCAACGGTCCCGCAGCCGATCTCCGGTACAGCGTGACCAGGCGGGACCGGCGGTCCGGCGGAACGTAGAAGGAGGTGTCCTTCATGTCGAGCGGACCGAACAGGCGTTCCTCAAGAAACTGCGCGAACGACTTTCCGGAGGCCACCTCGACCACACGCCCCAAGGCATCGATTCCCATCAGCCCGCTGTAACGCCACTGGGCGCCGGGTTGGAAGTCCAGCGGAATCGTGCGGAACCGGGCGGTGAAATCGGCCAGAGTGTCTGTCTTCGCCCGGCTTTGGAGTAGCTTGACCTGCTCCGGAGAAGTGAGGCCGGCCGAACCAAGACCGGACGTATGGGTCAGCAGGTCACGTGATCGTAATCTCGCGATCGGCGGGAATCGGGTAATGCTGTGGCTCGGCGGGCGGTTGGCCCGGGGGACGCGCCGGGCCCGGCGGCCTGGCAACCGCCACTTTCGGGTCCTTAAGAGAAGGGATGAATTTCGATACCGGGTCCGACAGGCGAACCTTGCCTTCTTCGACGAGCATCAACACGGCCACGCCGGTAACCGGCTTGGTTATCGAGGCCAGGCGAAAGATCGTGTCGCGCTCCATGGGCTTCTTCGACTCGAGATCCATGAGCCCGTGCGCTTCAAAATGCACGGCACGTCCCTGACGGGCGACGAGCGTGACCGCGCCACAGATTTCTCCGGCGTCGATATGCCGCTGGACGGACTCGTGGATGCGTTGCAGACGTTCCGGCGACATGCCGGAGTTTTCCGGTTTACCGGACGGAACGGACCCGCCGGACACGACGGCGGCAAGAAGGGCGGGAACAAGGATATAGGGTAGTCTCACGGAACCACCGCGAGTTACATCTTATCCGTTTCGGCCCGGTACGAGCTTTTAGGAACCACCGCCGACCAGGCTCTTGAGTTGCGCGGCTTGCGCGGCCAGCAAGTCCGCCTGCGACGAGAGTTCTTCACCCGTCGATGCCGTCTGCTCCGCCGCGGCGGAGTTCGAATGGCAGACCTGGCCGATTTGCCGGATGGACAGGCCGATGTCCTGCAGCGCGCTGCCCTGACGGCTGTTGCCGCCGTCCACTTCGGCGATGATCGAGCTAAGCTTGCGGCTGGATTCGTTGATCGCTCCAATGGATGCCGCCATGCGGTCGAGTTTCTGGCCTCCATCGGTCACCGCCGCGATCGATTCTTCAATCAGGCTGCCCGTCTCCTTGGCGGCTGCCGCCGACCGGTGCGCGAGACTGCGCACTTCTTCCGCGACGACGGCGAACCCGAGTCCCGACTCGCCGGCCCGAGCCGCCTCGACCGCGGCGTTGAGGGCCAGCAGGTTGGTTTGAAAGGCGATCTCGTCGATCACCTTGATGATGCTGGCAATCCTCTGGCTGGAACGGTTAATCCCACTCATCGAGGTGAGCATTTCGCTGAGTGAGGCGTTGGTATCTTCGACTACGCGCCGAGTGTCCTGAACGTGGTTTGAAGCGACCGCCAAGGCATGGCGCGTCGTCCCCGCCTGTTGGTTGGCGTCCTCGCTACTGCTGAACGTCTGTTCGATCGTGGCCGCCTGTTCGGAAGCTCCTGAAGCCAGCGTCTGGCTGGTGTGAGCGAGTTGCGACGCCGCGTTAGACACTTGTGATGCCGATTCGCCCAGAGTCGTCGAGAGCTGCTCCAAACTCAGCCCTGTCCGGTGAATCGGCCAATACGCCGCCAGGCCGACAGCCAGGGCCAGGAGGCAGGATATGACCGCCGTCGACTTGATCTTGGTGGCTGCGGCGCGGTTCGCCGCATGGGCTTCGTCCACTGACGCCATTTGTATATCCACGAAGCGGCTGATCGCCTTGTCCATTTCGATCTGTAGTGGTGGGATCTTTTCAAACCACAGATCCAAAGCTTGCTGAACTTTCTCGGTTTTCGCCAGATGAACCGTTTGGTCAAAAATCAACTGCCATTGGCCGAGGTCCTGAACGACCACGCGATACAGATCCGTCGCTTCGCCCGGACTCAGCATGGGCTCGATTTCGGCCGCATACTTCCGGTTGCTCTCCAAAGCCTGGTGGAATGACTCCTGGCCTCGCTTGATAATCTCCGGATCGCCCAGGAGCGCGGAAAGCATGATGCGATCCTGGTGGTCCGCCATCGCCGAGGCGCCGGAATGGATACGGGAGGCCAGCAGCGCCTTGCGAAGTTCGCGGGTGACGATTTGCTCCTCGGCCTGACTCAGGGTTCCCAGGAGAAAAACGGTGGAGCCGCCAAATGCCAGGAGCATCATCAGGATCAGTCCGATGGCGCCAAAGATTCGATGCTGGAGGGACAGGTGCTTCATATGATACGTCCGGGTAGTTCTAGGAACACCCACAACCAAGAGATCGACCCCCTCTTCGCAACTCTTTAAGGGAATTCCCGTAGATGAAGAGGACCCAAACCGGGAGGACGGCGGCAAGTGGCGCTGATCGAATCCCTTAGCGCCTATATGAACAAATCGTCATGACCATAGGCGGCAACAGCCTGGTGCGCATTAGCGATAATGGAGAGTCTCATGACCGCCTGGAGGTATCGATGAAGAAGTTGCTCCTGGTGTCGGCCCTTCTTCTGTTGAGCGTGGCTCTTCTTTCGCAGCGCGCGCCGCTGGGGCGGATCGGCTTGCAGCCGGACGGCAGTTTCCTGCTGGTGAGTGGGTGGCGGGTGCGGCCCGCGGGCACACAGCTTGCGCTGAGCACCTTTCCCATGTCGAGCGCCCTCTCGCGCGATGGACGCTGGGTCGTGATCCTTCAAGGCGGGTATCTCAAGCCGAGCCTCAGTGTGCACAATTCCACGACCCTTCAAGAGGTCTCGCGAGTGGAAGTGCCGGATGGGTGGCTGGGGCTCGCCTTTGCCCCCAACAGCAACATGCTTTATCTCTCCGGCGGATCGCAATCCTGCATCTACGAATTCGCACTCCAGGACAACGGCCGCCTGGAGACCAGGCGGACGTTCACCGTGATTCCGGCCGATCAACGCAAGCACACCGACTTTCTCGGTGACTTGGCCATATCGCCGGATGGCCGGTCCATCCTGGCCGCCGGACTGTTCCGAAACTCAATCTTCATGGTCAACCCGCAGAGCGGCATGGTGACCGAAGAGTTCAAGACGGGTCTGCGCCCATATCGAATCCTCTATCACCCTGATGGGAAGTCGTTCTTCGTCACGTCGTGGGCCGACGGGAGTCTCTACCACCACAACGCGATCAGCGGCGAGCGGATTGCCAGGGTTCCCCTGGGTCCGGCGCTGATGGACATGATATGGCGCGACAAGAAGACCGTGAACGAAGAAGGTGAAGCGGCCCCGTTCAAGGCGCGTCTGTTTGTGACCGCCTCGAACTCGAATCGTGTTCATGTTCTGGCAGTAAGCGAGGATAAGGGCCTGCGCCGCCTGGAATCGCTGAACGTCGCCATGACGCCGCGGCAGCCGGCCGGCATGACGCCCAGCGGGCTGGCGTTGTCCGCCGACCAGGACCGGCTCTACGTGGTTTGCTCCGACGCGAATGCGGTTGCGGTGGCGGACGTCAGCCAGGAGAAAACGCGCCTCATGGGTTTTGTGCCTACCGGCTGGTATCCGACGGCGGCGCGCGGGCTGGATGGCAGGCGCCTGCTGGTGCTGAACGGCCGGGGTGCGGCGTCTTTTCCTAATCCCAAAGGACCCGACCCCAGCCGGAGAGCGGCGCCGGTGCACACCGGGCTGTCCTCGGTGGAATACGTAGCCGCCATCCAAAAAGGCAGCGCTTCCCTGATCCAAGATGTTGACGAGCAAATCGACGAGTACACCCAGACGGTGATGCGGAATTCCCCTTACCGGGACGAACTGCTCGACCGGCCGCCCGTTTCCTCCGCATCTGCTTCGGTTCTGCGACAGATCGAGCACGTCGTCTATATCGTCAAAGAGAACCGGTCCTACGATCAGGTGCTGGGCGATCTCGGCATCGGCAATGGCGACCCGTCCTTGACTCTGTTCGGCGAAGACATCAGCCCAAACCACCACAAACTGGCGAGGGAGTTCGTGCTGCTCGACAATTTCTACGTGAATGCCGACGTGAGCGCGGACGGGCACAACTGGACATCGGCGGCAATCGCGCCCGCCTACGTTCAGCGCATGTGGCCGAACAGCTATGGCGGGCGCCGCAGGCACTATGACTATGAGGGCGGCGAAGTGGCCGCGTTGCCGCCGGCGGGCTACCTGTGGACAAACGCCGCCGCCAAACAGATCAGCATGCGAAATTATGGGTGGTGGGCGACCAACATTACGCCTATACCCAAGGAGGGTCCACAGATTCAAGCGGTGCGCGATCCCGTTCTGGCCACGTGCACGAACATGTACTACCGGAATTTCGATCTCGATTATCCGGACACGGAGCGCATCAAGCCGTTCCTGCGGGACTTGAAGGAATTTGAAGAAAGCGGCAAGATGCCGAAACTCATTCTGCTGAAGATCCCCAACGACCACACATCGGGGACAGCGCCAGGTAAGATCGGCGCCCGCTCGGCCGTGGCCGACAACGACGCCGCGCTCGGGACGGTGATCGAGGCGCTGAGCCGCAGCAAGTTCTGGGCCACCATGGCGGTCTTTGTATTGGAGGATGACGCTCAGAACGGTCCCGATCACGTGGACTCGCACCGCGCGCCGGCGTTTATCCTGTCCCCTTTCACCAGGGGGCGGGGCATCGACAGCACTATGTACAACACGACGTCGATGCTGCGAACGATCGAGATGATTCTCGGACTCCAGCCGATGACGCATTTCGACGCCGCCGCCACGCCGATGGTCGCGTCATTTCGCGCTGCGCGGGACATGACCCCGTACAGCCCCGAGAAGCCGCGCTACTCGCTGGAGGAGCGAAACCCGGCCAATTCGGCGACCGCGGCTCGATCCGCCCGGCTGAATCTCGAGGAAGCCGACATGATCGACGACGACGAAATGAACGAGATCCTCTGGCTGGCGCTGAAAGGCACCCCGCCCCCTCCTCCGGTACGCAGCATTTTCGCATGGTGATCCTCCAATCCTTGATCCGGCCGTGTTCAGGTGGCGTGAAGCCGCGCGGCGGCTGGACGGTATCCTGAAGGCGGATCCGTCGTGCCTCAAACCTATCTTTGCTTTGTCTGGCACATGCACCAGCCGTTCTACAAGGACCTGGGCTCCGCCGAGTACCGCCTGCCCTGGACGCGGCTTCATGCTCTCAAAGACTATTACGGCATGGTGAAGATGCTGGCCGGGTTCCCGCAGATCCGGCAGACCTTCAATCTCGTGCCGTCGATGATGGTGCAGATCGAGGACTACGCTTCCGGCGCGGCGCGCGACCCCTTTCTGCGGGCCGCCCTGAAGCCCGCCGAGGAATTGACTCAGGACGAACACGAGTTCATCCTGCGCTATTTCTTTCAGGCCAACATCTCGCGCATGATCTACCGGTATCCCCGGTACGGCGAGCTCTTCAACCAGTGGCGGGCCTCGGACTTCAACCCGTGCCGCGCCAGAGAACTGTTTGACGCCAGTGCCTACCGGGATTTGCAGGTATTGTCGCAGTTAGCCTGGTTCGACGAGCAATTTCTGGAACATGACGCGGCCGTCAGCGGGTTGGTCAGAAAGGAGCGCGGTTACTCGCGCGCCGACCAGGAGGCGTTGGGGCTGAAGCAACTCGAAGTCCTGGGCAAGGTCCTGCCGGTTTACCGGGAGTTTGCCTCGTCCGGGCAGATCGAACTGTCGGTGACACCTTATTACCACCCGATCCTCCCGCTGCTGTGCGACAGCGATATCGCTTCGGTGTCGCACCCGAACGTCACGCTGCCGAAGCGCTTCCGGTATCCGCAGGATGCCCGCGAGCAGGTCATTCGCGCCAGAGATTACGCCATCCGAAAGCTGGGCCACAAGCCCGCCGGGCTCTGGCCCTCGGAGGGGTCGGTTTCAGACGAAACCCTTGGTATCGCCGCTGAAGCCGGGTTCCAATGGATGGCGACTGATAATGGCGTGCTGAGCGCGACGCTGAAAACCGTGGCCGGGCCTTGGGAGACGTACCAGCCGTACCTTTGGAAGAACGGCGGACGCGAGATGCGCCTCATCTTCCGCGATCATTATCTAAGCGATCTGATCGGGTTTGTCTACTCGCGCATGGAGGCGCGCTGCGCGGCCCAGCACTTCGTCGATCGAATCGTGGAGAACTGCCGTCCGATCCTTGCCGCCGGGCGCGACGCGCTGGTTCCCATCGTTCTGGATGGCGAGAACGCCTGGGAACACTACGACCGCGGCGGGCGTGAGTTTCTGAGCGAACTCTACCGCCGCATCACGGAGCATCCGGGCATGACCGCCGTTACGGTGAGCGAGGCCCTTTCGCGAATCGAACCGGCTCAGGTCAGCCACGTTTTTCCAGGTTCCTGGATTCAGGCCAACTTCGATATCTGGATCGGCGCCGAAGAAGATAACCGCGCTTGGGAACTGTTGCGGGAAGCCCGCGAGACCTACGACCGGGTCGTCGACAGCCCCCAAGGCAAGAAGATTTCAAAGCTCAACAAGCAACTGGCGTTCGAGGAGCTTCTCATCGCCGAGGGCAGCGACTGGTTCTGGTGGTATGGTCCGGAGCATCATTCAGAAAACCGCCCGGAATTCGACAAGCTGTTTCGCGACCACCTGACGCAGGTATACCGGGCCTTGGGTCTGGCCCCGCCCGACGAGTTATCGCAACCCATCGTGAGGATTCAGATCCGCGCGCAGCACGAGCGCCCTTCGGCGTGGGTGACTCCGAAGATCGACGGCGAGGTGTCTTCCTATTTCGAGTGGCTCGGCGCCGGACAGTATCTGCCCGACAAGCGGCAGGGTGCGATGCACGGGGATCATTCTCCAGTTCAGGCGCTGTGCTACGGCAACGACGCAACACGCCTTTACCTGAGGCTCGATCTCGACGTGGAGTCGGCCGGCATCGAAGTGCACGTTCTCTTTAACGGGCGGACGCAGGTCTGGAGCCAGGCGATGCTCACCGAAACCGGCGCGGAACTGCTGAACATCGAACGCACCGGGCGGCTGACCGTGCCGATGCAGTGCCGTTACCACCGCGTGTTCGAAGCCGCTATCGACTTTTCCGGTCTGGGGCTGCGGACCGGCGACACAGCCCGGTTCCAAGTGTCCATCTGGCGCGATGGGGTTCCGATAGACGCCCTGCCCGCTCAGGGCTGGATCGAACTCGACACCAACGAGCCGGAGTGATGTGCAGGGCTTGCATTCTTCTGCTGTTTACCTCATGCGCCGGGTATGCGCAGTTCGGTCCGATCCCGGCAGGCCCAAAGCTCCCCGGCAGAGACTCTCCGTTGCGCGAGGCGGCACTGCTGTTGCGCCAGGGAAAGACGAACGAAGCCCGGGTTGAACTGAACAAGCTTCTCAAGACGCGTCCGGATGACGCCGAGTTGTGGTACCAGATGGCGCGGTCGCACCTGATGGATTTCTACCAGGACACGGATCCCGCAAAGCAGAGGACCGCGTTGAGCCTCGCGATGGAGGAACTCGCGTCAGCCCTGAAGCGGAATCCCAATCACATCTACGCGCTGCGCGCCAAATCCGTCATCCATGCGCGAGCCGAGTTGCTGTACTACGATCCCAACTTGGCTTATGAACTGGCCGCGCGCGTGGTTAAGCTCCAGCCGTATGCCAACGAGTTCCTGCTGAACCTGGCCGAATGGCTGTCCGGAGAGGTCCGCTTCACACGCGAGAGCGGACACCGCGTTCCCCACGATCCGCAGTTGGGTCTGGACCGCTCCCTCGACTTGCTCGAACAAGTGGTTGACGGCGCGGTTCCGTACAGCCCCGAGGAAGCCGCGGCGTTGTTTCTGATGGCCAAGACCCTGTCACGCCGCGGCAACCATCGCGAGTCGATCGATTATTACAACCAGGCGCTGGCGCGGTCGCAGAACGCGGCGCAGCGCATGGAGGTTCTGCGGGAATTGGGCGCTATTCAGTACAGGCTGAGCGAGTACAACGACGCCGCGCGGAATCTCTATCAGGCGTTGCAAATCCGCAACAACTCCATCGATCAATGGATGCTCAAGCTCTGCCTGGATCAGTTGGGAGGCGCGGCGCCGAAGCTTCCCGAGCAATTCCTGTTTCCCGCGCAGGAAGTGAAAGCCGCCGCGGGCCTCAACCTGGAATTCAAGGATATTGCGGCGGAGTTGGGCGTCAAGCGGTTCGATGGCAATGGGACCGCGTCGTGGGGCGATTACGATGGAGACGGCAAACCGGATCTCTTTCTGGCGGGCTCGGGGACGTTCATGGCCGTCTTCCGCAACCAGGGTGGCAAGTTCCGTGAGGTCACTGAAGAGGTTGGTCTGGCGAACGTCCCGTCAGGCTACAGCCTGAACCTTGTCGACTACGACAACGATGGAAAGCTGGACCTCTATATTTCGTATAACGGCTGGAACGGGCCCATGCCAAACCGGCTCTATCACAACGCCGGCGGGCGGTTCGAGGATGTCTCCAGGAAGTCGGGCGCCGATGATCCCGGCTCCGGCTTTGTTTCGGTGTGGGGAGACCTGGACAACGATGGCCACCTCGATTTCGCCGTTGCGAACGGCGTTTTGAAGGACGGCTCCGTTCCGCAGGTCTACCGCAATAACGGTGACGGGACATTTGCGAACATGACTCAGAAGGCGGGGATCAAGGAACCGCCGGTATACGGTTCGATCGGCGTGGCCTTGGGGGACTACGACAAGGACGGCGACCTGGATCTTCTGATTAACGGGCTGAATAACTCACCCAACCGGCTGTACCGGAACGACGGGCATTTCAAATTCTCCGAGGTCGCGCGCGCCACGGGTCTTGAACAGCCGGCGCATAACGGCTTCGTCAGCCTCTTCACCGATTACAACAACGACGGCTGGCCGGACATCCTCAACGTCAGCCTCGCCCCGTGGGAAGCGGTGGTGGAAGGGCTCAAGCGAACCTTTGCGCCTCAATCCCGGCAGGCTATCCACAGCGATTCGAACCGCCTTTTCCGCAATAACGGAAACGGGACCTTTACCGATGTCACCTGGGAGTCCAGGTTATACCTGCCCATGGGCTCGATGGGCGCCGGCGCCGTGGACATGGACAACGATGGGTTCATCGATTTCTACATCGGCACGGGCGACCCGCAATTGACGCGCCTGGAGCCCAACCGGGTGCTGCGCAACAACGGCGACGGAACTTTCACGGACGTGACTTCCATCGCCGGCTTCGCCCGTCCGGGCAATAAGGGCCATGGTGTGGCGTTCATCGATATCGACGAGGATGGCGACATGGACATCTATGCCCAGTTGGGCGGCCACTACCAGGGCGACCACGCTTTCAATGCGTTTTACCGGAACCTGAAGGGGAATCAGAACCACTGGCTCGAAGTCGACTTGCAGGGCGTCAAGTCGAACCGCTTCGCCATCGGCGCTCAACTGACAGTGAAGGCCGGCGATTTGACTGTGCATCGCGAGGTCAAAGGCTCGGAGGGTTTCGGGGCGACCAGCCAGTACCGGCAACACTTTGGTTTGGGCAAACGGACGAAGGCGGAGACGTTGGAAATCCGCTGGCCGTCGGGGCTCAGACAGGTGTTCCGGGACGTTGAGGCGAATCACATCCTGGCGGTGAAAGAGGGCGAGCATTCGCTGGTACGCCTCAAATAGTAACCCCCATCCGGGCCGGTTAGCTGTTTGCGGAGGGACTTACGAAACCCGTTGCGGAAGCGATTCTTCCGTCAGGAGACAGGACATAGACATTCGTCCCCTTCACGCACTCCGCGCCATCGGCTCCAGCGGCAGACCAGTCCACAAGGAGCATGCCCTGGCAGTGGCGCACCTCACCCGTCCTTCGCATACGGATTCCCGGCCTGAAGCGCTGAGCGGCGGCGGCGTGCGCGCTGAGGTC
>JADZCI010000132.1 GCA_020851655.1 Bryobacterales bacterium | reverse complement strand
GGCGCCGATCCGGGCATTTTCGGCCGCACTTACAAGGCGATTGCCCAGGATATGTTGGATTACTATGTGCTGTGCCAGTCGGACGGCGGTCTCGGCGGTTCGTGGGATTACGGCTGCAACCAGTCGCAGGACAACTCGGTTGCGCAGTGGGCCGCCATCGGCTTGATTCCCGCGGTGCGGGAATTCGGCTTGACGGTTCCCGCGGCGGTGAAGACCTGGAACCTGACTTGGTTGACCAACAGCCAAAACGCGGCGGGCCAGTTCGGGTATCGCAGCAGCGCTCCCTTGTGGGGCCCTTATGCGACGACTCCTTCGGGCATGGTCCAGTTGGCGTTGGACGGAAAAGGCCGCGGCGATACCCGCTGGGATAAAGCCGAGACCATGATCCGGGACAACTTCAACAACTCGGGCGCCAACTCCGCGGTGAACATCAAGTATTACTATTACGGGCTGTTTTCGTTCACCAAATCCATGTTGCTGCACGACAGCAATGGCGATGGCGTTGCCGAACCCATCACGATGTTGGAATCTCAGACTTCTGGCGTGCCGCCCATCGATTGGTACAGCGCGGAGATTTCCAAAGGCGATCCGACCGACGGTGTGGCCCGCACGATCGTGGGACACCAGGACCCGCAAGGTTACTGGTATGGCCGCAACACGTGGACCAGCTCGCAGTTCAGCTTCGAAACCGCCTGGGCCATCATCATGCTGAACCGGACCGTCACACAGGCGAATCCGGTGGCGGTGCCGCTGGCCAACCCGAACCCCGCGGTGGCCTTCCAAACCATCAACTTCAACGGAAGTTCGTCATACCACCAGGATCCGGCCAAGACGATCATCAAATGGGAATGGGATCTCGACAACAACGGGACGTTTGAGACCGTTGGAGTCAATGCATCCAAGTCATTCCCGGCGGTGGGCAACTATACCGTCTGGCTGCGGGTTACCGACAATGGCAACCCGGCGCTGACCAATACGGCCAGCGTCGTGGTGGTTGTCTCGCTGCCTCCTCTGGCCCCAACGGCGGATGCGGGCGGCCCGTACAACTTCTGCACGAACCGCCAGCCCTGGTTCCTCGACGGTTCCAAGTCCACGAATCCCGACGATGGGAAGAGCGAGCCCGGCAAGCCGGCCGACAAGATCATCGCTTGGGATTGGGACCTCGATGGCGACGGCCAATTCGACGATGCGGCGGGCGACACGCCCGACGTCACCGCGTTCTTCAGTTCCTTAATCGGACAGAGCAAATTGATCTCGCTGCGCGTCACTGACAACACCGCGGCGGCGTTCCCGTCGAGCGGCCAGCCGAACCTGACCGGCATCGACACCGCCACCGTCAACATCCGTGCCGCCACCGATCCGGCCTGCTCCTGCATCGCCAACCTGACGGCGCGCGCCCGGAACAAGCAGGTTCAGTTGGTCTGGACCAAATGGGCGGGTGCGGCGAAGTACAACATTTACCGCGGTACCGTTGAGGGTGGGCCCTATGTCAAGATTGCCGAAACAGCTTCGGCTTACTCGACATACCTGAACACCGGCCTAACTAACGGTACAACCTACTACTACATCGTTCGGCCTGTGGCTGCCAATGGCAATGAAATCTGCCAGTCCAACCCGGCGAAGGCGACTCCGAAAGCGCTGTAAGGCTTCCGGTTAGCTCGAACATCAGGCCCGCCACCCGGGGGTGGCGGGCCTTCAATTTGTTGGGTGGCAATCCATTAAGATCAAGAGGGATTCATGACTCAGATTGTCCGATTCACAACCTTGTGTTTGTTTGCGCTCCTGGGCTCCGTTGTGAGCCTGGCGGCGGATTCTCCGGCGGCGCAACGCCAGCCGGTTTTCGTGTACCTTTATACACGGCTCGACGATCACATCAACTGGGAGTATTCAGAGGACCGCTTCAAGCGGATCCTTCCGCTTCTCGAGCGCCTCGAGCAGGCTAAGCCCGCCACAAAGCCCTCGTGCCTGCTGCTGGTTTCCGGCGCCTCGACCGAGATGTTTGCGCAGCGCGACCAGGCGACTCACATTCTCAGTTCGATCAAGGACGCGACACGCCGCGGACTGGTTGAAGTGGGCTATGACGGCGAAAACGAACCGACCCACCTGGTCCGCCCGTTACCGAACTTTCGCAATGCCAAGACGCCCGATGATCGCTGGCTCGCGCGGGGTGAGGCGTTCGGCTGGTTCCTCAATGAGTACAAGGACCGGCTGAGAGGGGATCCCGACCCCAGCCGTCCGGGCGGGTTGAAATATACGCAGCAAGTGTTCGGAGAAGCTGCCACGGTTTTCGGCGTGGTGACCATGGAACTGGGCTCCGACGCCGAAGCAGCTCATCAGATCCGGCAGTTGAACCAGACCGCGATCCTTCCTGGCATTCCCGAAAATGATACGTGGCCTGCCCGTAACCTGGACGGGTTTGGTGGGTCGGCTCAGACTTTCAGCGAACTCATGAGTCCTCAGCCGGACGCCGGCCCGGAGATGTATTATCTGGCCAACTATCTGCGCTTGTCGAACATGAGCCGCTACGGCGTCAGAACGGTTGTGGCGAGCGGCGGACCCGAGGCGTTTCAGGCCCTGCTGAAAACGTTGGACCGTTCCAAGCCGCACGTGATTCGCGTTCACTTGGGCAACCCCCTCGACTACGTCAAGCCGGATTTCAATCGCGGCGTCATCAACCCGCTGCGCTGGGCGTATGAGAATCCCAAGCGCCAGCGTGTCATGGAGGCGTCCAGACTCACGCCCGCCGAGACCGGCGCAGCCTACGCCAAAGAAGCGGCGCTGCTCGATTGGCTGGCCAATGATTTCATGTCCGCCAACCCGGGGAGCCGGTTCGTCTCAGCGGCGGACCTCAAGCGCATGGCGCAGACCGCCACTGGCACGGGCATCTCCCTTAATACTCTGAGGGATGCCAACAAGCATTTGCTCAGCGCATGGGGTACCGCGACGAATCCGCCCGATTTCGCTTCGGCCGGTGGACAATACTTCTCCCTGGCGGACATGTTCTACCTGTTGTCGAATGCTCTGGCCGGCGTTCAGTCGTCGGGCCAGCCGCCAGCCACGATCCCATTGCAGTTCGTCTACGGACCTGACCAAACGCCGGACGTGATGGGCAACGCCGTTGGACCTGTGGCCCGCCGGGAAGTGGTTCGGATTGCGTCTGACCTGGCCAAACGCCTGAACGACACGTCCTGGAAGCCTTTGCCGGCCAACCGGATCCCTGGTTTGATCACAGTTGGAAACCTGAAGCTGAACACGACGCAGTTTTTGCGGTTGATGTCGGAGGCGCTGGACGCGCCTGCCGATGCGCAGCTTAAGACGGGGATCTACTGGATCTTCTCGCCCGCCATGGACGTTTTCCCGCGCAGCCGCGCGCGTTGGGAGGAAGGCGACATGTGGACGAGCAAGCCCGCGCCCCTCAAACTTACCGCGGCGGCTCAGTAACCACCGTAATTCCGTTGGCAGTGGGGTGGTCCAATGTCTGGACCGCCCCGCTTGGCCACTTCACCACCGCCTTCTCAGCGGCGCCGCTTCCGATGCCGAAGCGGACAAGCGGTTCGCTTGATGAACCGTAGCCGGCGCTGGTTGTTGCGTGGTTCCATAGCTTCCTGCCGCCAGACAGAGTCAGTTCGATCGTGGCGCCCAACCCGTCCCGGTTGCTGCGCCTGCCGGAGAGCCGGAAGGCGATCCATCCCCCGGGATTCACGGTGCGGTTCAGATACAGGCGCGCGGGAGCGTTGAGTGCGCTGACCGCGGCATCCAGGCGTCCGTCGTTATCGAAGTCGGCGAATGCGGCTCCGCGGTGCTGTGCGGGCACAGTTAGTCCGGCAGCCTTCGACACGTCGGTGAACCGCGCGTTGCCCGTATTCCGGAAAACACTGTTCGGCAGGTCCGAACTGGCGCCCAGGTAGTCTTCCAGGCGCGGGAAGTGGCCGTTGGCAAAGAACAGGTCCTTCCAGCCGTCGTTGTCGAAATCCATCAAGCCCATGCCCCACCCGGTGAGCGTGCGGGTGGCGAGAGCCAAACCCGAGGCCAGCGTCCGGTCTTCAAAAAACAGTGGTGCTCCCGCGTTGTGGAAATAGGGGTAAGTGTCGTTGACCATGGCCGTGAAGAACAGGTCGGGACGCCCATCGTTGTCGGCGTCGCGAAAATCCACGCCCATACTGGCGACGGCGCGGCCGGATTCGCTCAGCGACGCCCCGGTTTCGAGACCCACCTCCTTGAACTTCATCCCGTCGAGATTCTCGTACAGGTAGTTACGCATGCTGTCGTTGGCCACATAAACGTCCATGCGGCCGTCCGCGTTGTAATCGCCAAAAGCCAAACCCATACCTTTGCCCAGGAGGGTTCCAAAGCCAGAGGACTCGCTCACGTCGGCGAACGTGCCATCGCCCTTGTTGCGAAAGAGCTGGTTCGGCTGGCCCGGATAGCGGTCGGGATGGCAGTACAAGGGCCGCTCGGGCGAGCCACAACGCGGCTCGTTGACCGGGTTCCAGGTGACGTAATTCGAGACAAACAGGTCCAGGTGGCCGTCGTTGTTGGCGTCCATCCAGCCCGCCGACACAGACCAGAGCTTGCCCATCCGCGGATGTTTGCCTTCAACTCCCGCGGCAACCGTAACGTCGCGAAAAGTTCCGTTGCCCTCGTTGTGGTAAAGAATGTTCCGGTTTACGCCGGCGACAAAAATGTCGGTCCGGCCGTCGTTGTCGTAGTCGGCCGCGGCGGCCGCCATCGAGTAGCCTTCGCCCGCGACACCCGTCTTGGCGGTCACGGCGGTGAAGCCACCTTTGCAATCTCCCCGATATAAACGGTTGTGGAAGGCGGCCGAGGATTTCCTCAACGAAGGAAGCGCGGCGCCGTTCGTGAAAAAGAGGTCGTAGCAGCCGTCGGCGTCATAGTCCAGGGCCGCGACGCCTCCCATCATCAGTTCGACCTGGTGGAACTGTCCCGTGGCGCCGTTGTGCAGGACGAAATCAATCCCCGAGCGGGCAGCGCTTTCCTGGAACTGAATCTGCCCGGAAACGGCGCCCACGACGGTGAGCGCCAAGGGCAAGTATTTGGGCATCGCTTACGGCTGCGCCTTTCGATTCTCGGCTTGACGAAGCCATTCCGCTTCGCGCGCCACCGCGGCGGCGTTGCCCGCGCGGCGGTAGATGTCGAGCAGCAAGCTATGGGCTTGCGTTAAATCGGGGTTGCGGCGAACCGCTTCACGCGCCACAGGTTCAGCTTCACTCCAGCGCCCGAGTTTAGCGAGCGCCCGCGCCCTCCAAAGATGGGTGTAGGCGTTGGCGCTGTTTACGCTCACCGCTTTTTCGGCAGCCGCCAGCGCTTCGGCCAGCCGTCCGCTCTCGTAGAGAATCTGGACATTGGTGAGAAGCAGTTCCACGTTGGAGGAGAGCGCCGGATCGGCTAGCAAGGGACGCACCGCCGCTTCGGCTTCAGCCAGCCTGCCTGTTTGAGCCAGCGACGAGGCGCGATAGACTCGCGCGAGTTTCCGGATTCCTCCGGGATCGTCACCCTTCCAGCCGGTGACGCGGTCGAAGATCTCGATGGCGGCCGGATAGTATCCGTTTTGATACCGCAGCGCGCCCAGATAGAACCAGGCCACTCCGTCGTTTGCATCCTTCTTCGTGAGCTTGACCAGGATGTCTTCGGCGGCGAGCATTTGGTTGTTCTCAACCAGCGCGCGCGCAAGGTAGCGCTGCCGGACGGGATCGGCGGGCAGGGCATCCGCTGAACGCTTCAGCAAGGGCAGCGCCTGGCGGGAATGGCCCGCGTCGACCATCGCCTGACCCGTGATGGCCGCCAGTTCCTCATCCCGCGGATTGCGGCTCAGCAGGTCAAAATAGATCCGGGCGGCCTGCTCGAACTGCCTGGCGCGATAGAACTCGTCGGCCTTGGCCCGTTCCGGATTCTGCACGCCCGCCAGGAGGAGGAACAGCCACAACACAATCGAAGAATATCAAAGGGTTGAACCTGGACCGCCGCTTCGACAAGCAGAGCAAAGCCCAAACGAGGGGCATGAGACAATGGAGACGCGAGAGAAGGCGCGCGATTGCCCTTACGTCTTTACATCCCTAAGAACGCCCATTTTTCCCGTCTCCTTCTTCATCCCTACGGCCGGGTTGTGCTTGCGGCCGGCACATTCCTGGTTCTGGGCGGGCTGACAGCCTTCGCTTTCATCTGGATACACTACTCGCGGGTGATCGACCAGAAGCTGGCGGTTGGGCCGTTTGCTCAAACGTCGATGGTATTTGCCAAGCCCGAGTCGATCGCGGTTGGCGACGTTCTCTCGCGCGATGACCTGGTGCAAATGCTGCGCCGGCGCGGCTATAGCGACAACCGGGTCAATCGCGCCGGCTGGTACCACCTGCGCACCGACGGCGTCGATGTGTTTCCCGGACCCGAATCCTACGTCAGCACCGAGCCTGGAGTGATCATCATCCGGGATGACAAAGTCGCCCGCATCGTTTCCAGCCAGGACAATACCGAACGGCAGTTGTTTGAGCTGGAACCGGAACTCATCACCAACCTGTTCGACCGCAAGCGGCAGAAGCGCAGGCTCATTGGCTATGCCGATATTCCGAAAGTTCTGGTGGACGCCATCGTTTCGGTGGAAGACAAGCGCTTCTTCCAGCACTCGGGGTTCGACCCGATTCGCATC
Source organism: Bryobacterales bacterium (assembly GCA_020851655.1). Classification (GTDB taxonomy): domain Bacteria; phylum Acidobacteriota; class Terriglobia; order Bryobacterales; family Bryobacteraceae; genus JADZCI01. Next base: position 19,380 of record JADZCI010000132.1, on the reverse strand, counting down.
ACCAAGGCGGTCGTCAAAGACATCCGGGAAGGGCGCAAGGCGGAAGGCGCTTCGACCCTCAGCATGCAGTTGGCCCGGGGGTTCTGGTTGACGCAGGACAAGACGTGGCAGCGCAAGCTGGCCGAAGCGTTGATCACCATTCAGATTGAGCAGAAGCTCACCAAGGAACAGATCTTCGAGTATTACGCCAACAACGTGGACTTGGGGCAGCGGCGCAGCTTTGCGATTCACGGTGTAGGTGAAGCCTCGCAGGTCTACTTTGGCAAAGACGTTCGCGAACTGAAGCTCGAGGAGGCCGCGCTGCTGGCCGGGATCATTCAAAGGCCCAACTACTTCAATCCTTACCGGCACGTGGAGCGGGCGACGGCGCGCCGCAATGTCGTGCTCCAGTTGATGCGGGAAAACGGATACATCTCCGAACAGGCCGAAGTCGAAGCCTCCAATGCGCCCATCAAACTCGCCGAGGGGGGCATCGAATCGACTGACGCTCCGTACTTTGTCGACCTCGTCTACGACGAATTGCAGGACCAGTTCCAGGAGTACGATTTCCAGTCGAGCACGTATCGCATTTACACCACCCTGGACATGAAACTGCAGCGCGATGCGGTCGAAGCCGTGCAACTCGGCATGAAGGAAGTGGACGCGCTGCTGGCCAAGAAGAAGAAAAAGTACCCTGTGCCGCAAGTCGCGCTGGTGGCGCTGGATTCCCACACGGGTGAAGTGAAGGCGTTGATTGGCGGGCGCAACTACGGCATGAGCCAATTGAACCGCGCACTCGCCAGGCGACAGCCGGGTTCGGCATTCAAGCCGTTTGTTTACGCCGCGGCGCTCAATACAGGACTCGAAGATCCCTCGCATGCGCTGACCCCGACAACCACCGTTGACGACGAACCAACCACGTTCGAATTCGACGGACAGGCGTACGAGCCCGGAAATTTCGGTGAAAAGTACTACGGCAGGGTGACCATGCGGTTTGCGCTGGCCAAGTCGCTGAACGTGCCCACGGTGAAGTTCGCCGAGATGGCCGGCTATGACGAAGTGGTCAGGCTGGCGCGCGCCGCCGGCATGGGCAGCAACGTGAAGCCGACGCCGGCAGTGGCCTTGGGCGCCTACGAGGTAACGCCGCTGGAAATCGCCGGCGCCTACACCGCCTTTGCCAACAGCGGCGTCTACGTCAAACAGAATTACGTCACGCAGGTCCGCTCACAGAAGGGCGCGGTGATTTACGACTACCGGCCCGTGTCCCGGCAGGTGCTCGACCCTCGTGTGGACTACATGGTGGTCAACCTGATGCAGGACGTGCTGGCCTACGGGACGGGCGCCGGCGCGCGAGCGCGAGGTTGGACGCTGCCGTCGGCCGGCAAAACGGGAACTTCTCACGATGCCTGGTTTGCGGGCTTCACGTCGAAGCTGATTTGTGTGGTTTGGGTAGGATTCGACGACAATCAGGAGCTGCCATTGGAAGGCGGCAAGGCGGCGCTGCCCATCTGGGTCGAATTCATGAAGCGCGCCCATCAATACCGGGAGTACCGGGGCGTGGAAGCGTTCCAGCCGCCCGACGGAGTGGTGACCGTCGATGTGGACGCCACTTCGGGACTGCTGGCCGCGGCGTCGTGCCCCGCGGGACGCCCGGAGGTCTTTCTGGCTGGGACCCAGCCTGTAAATTCTTGCCAGGGTGAAACGGGAGAAGGATCGCGCACCGTTATCGCCGGCTTCGACACCCCAGCCGAGACCGGTGCTAAGCCCGTGGCCGACGGGAGTTTGCGAGCGGGCCGGCGGGCGGACAGCTCGCCGAATGCCGCCGGGCGCGCCGAACCCGCTCCGGGCGCCAAGCCAGCCGATGAACAGAAAGAGAAGAAGAAGGGTCTCTGGGAGCGGTTTAGGGGTATATTTAGGTAGGCATTGAATTCGCTCAGGAGGCGGCCGTATGATGACGAGACAGTTCGTCGCCTTCACTGCCCTGGCAGCGGGGATCAGCTTCTCAGGGCGCGCCCAGGACCTTCGGGCGGAAAACCGTGACGGAAAAAGTGGGGTTGTGGCGCAATCCATGGCCACGCCTATCACGCCGGAAACGCGGGGCGACATTTTCATGGCGCGCAAGATGTACCGCGAGGCCATCGAGACTTACGCCACCATTCCACCGAATTCCGTGACGCTGAACAAGATGGGCATCGCCAACCATCAGATGTCCAACCTCGATGCCGCCAAAAAATACTACGAGAAGGCGATTCGCGCGAACCCAAGCTATGCCGAAGCCCAGAACAATCTAGGGACCATCTATTACGCCAAGAAGAGCTACCGGCGCGCCATCAAGTGCTACAAGAAGGCGCTCGAACTGGCGCCGCTTTCCGCCTCGATTTACAGCAATCTGGGAACTGCGCAATTGGCACGGAGGAAGAACAAGGAAGCCTTTGAAGCTTACGAAACCGCTCTGCGGCTTGACCCGGATGTGTTCGAGCGCCGCAGTACGCATGGCGTGCTTCTGATGGAGCGGAGCGTCGAAGAGCGCGCCAAGTTCCATTTCTATCTGGCCAAGACCTACGCCAAAGGCGGCCAGTTCGAACGCGCCTTGCAGTGCATGCGCAAGGCGATTGAAGAGGGTTTCAAGGACAGGTCCAAGTTTGTGGAAGACCACGATTTCGCGGAATTGCGGAAGCTGCCCGAGTTCGACGCCTTGATGAAGCTGGAGCCGCGTGCCCTTTAGACCGGTCTTCGCCCTGGCGGGCGCGCTCCTCTTATTCCTTCCAGCCTGTGGGCCTGCCCCGGCGGCCAAGAACCATCCGAAACGAGTCGCGGTGCTGCCATTCGAGAATCTATCGGGCGATGCCAGTCTCGATTGGGCCGGACGCGGGATCCAGATTGCGCTTGCCGGGCAGCTCCGAAACGCAGCCGATGTGCGTGGATTTGAATCCGGGACCGCGTCCGGCGCCGAGGCAGCCCGCGCGGAGTTGATCCTGTCCGGATACCTTGCCCGGAACGCGAGCGGCGCCAACCTGCACTGGGTCGTCGAGGATGCCTCCAGTCACAAGGCGATTCAATCCGGGCAGGCTGGTCCGGTGACTGAGGCCAACCTGCTGGAGCGGATTCAGGCGGTCACACATGCGGTTTCAGCGAGCGCTCAACCGTTGCCCAAAACGGTGGCTGCGCTCAAAGCGTTTTCACAGGGACAGTTTGAAGAAGCCGTCGCCGCGGACTCCGGATATGGCGATGCCTGGCTGGCGTGGGCCTCGCGCCTGGCCTCGCAGGGGAAAAACGCCGAGGCACTGGCGGTCATTGAGCGCGCCCGCAACGCGAACTTGGGAAAGCTGGATCTGGCCCGCTTGAAAGCAGTTGAAGGGCAGATCAAGAAGGACAGGCGGCTGTTGCGGGATGCGGCGGTGGAAGCGGCGGAACTCGCCGGCGACGCCGCATCACTCTCGCAGGCGGGTCAAGCGGCCAATGCAACCCGGGACTTTGCACGCGCCGAGAGCCTCTTCCAGCGCGCGCTGGAGCAGGAGCCCGGCGACGAAGCCGCGCTGAATTCGTTGGCATATGCGCAGGCGTACCAATCGAAATTCGACGAAGCGCTGAAGACCATCGCCGTTTACAGGAGAGTCTCCAAAGATTCGCCCAACTCGATCGATTCCGAGGGCGAGATTCAGTTTATGAGCGGCCGGTTTGCCGAGGCCGCCAAAACGTTTGAACAGGTTCACCAAAAGGCACGCGATTTCCTACAGGGCGCCACGCTGCGAAAAGCCGCCGCCGCTCACCTCTACGCGTCGCAACTAGCCGATGCGCAGCGTGCCGCCGGCGAATACTTGAAGGAGCGCGAAGCGGCCAGAGACCCGGTCGTCGAATTGAATCGTGCGATCTGGGAGTATCGTTCGGCAAGGCCGGGCGACGCGTTCTCGCGCCTCGCTGCATTGACCCGGGGCGAACCGAAAGCTCTCGGCGCGGTGGCGGCCGTTGAGCTGGCGCTGCTGCGCATTGAAGAAGGTGATTTTCAAGGCGCCCGGAAATTGGCGCTCCAAGCGCGCCAGCTCGGCCTGACCGGCCAACCCGCGGCGCTTGCCGCGCTTTGCCTGGTGATTGCCGAAAATGACGGGCCCGCCGAAAGCGTAAGCCGCAACGCCGCGCGGGCATTTGAGGCGCCCGCGCTCGAAGGCTTGCGCCAATCGGCCACTGGGCTGACCTTGGCATACCGGAAGCGTTTTGCCGAGGCGGTCCCCTTTCTGAAAGCCGCTTACGAGCGGGCCGACCCGGCCAATGACATGTTCGAGCGCGAATCCTACGCCTGGGTGCTGGTTGAGACGGGACGGTTTGCCGAGGCCAAGCCGCTGCTTGCCACCTGGAGTCCGCCTCCCAGTGAAAATGTGGATCTGCTGGAGAGCCTGGTTGAAACCCGGGCCCTTTATCTGCGCGCTTTGCTCGCCGAAAATGAAGGCCGGGCTACGGAAGCGAACAAGCTGTTTGAGTTATTTATCAAGTGTCACGGACCTCGATCCGACCGTTTCGGACGCTTGCAGAAGGCCAAGTCCACCGTCACGTTGTAGATTGAAATTCAAGCGCTTGGAGCCGGACCGATGCGGTATGATCGCCTCCATACGCCGCCAGGAAAGTTCATGAGTGATGAATCCAGCTCATCGCCGCCGTCCGTATCGAAGGGTATAGGCACCGCGGCGGCACATTCGGTAGAACTCCTTGACCGTCATGGGGCGGTCCGGCTTTCGACCCTGGTTGGGGCGATGGCAAACGGCGACCAAGGATCGTTTCGCCAGTTTTATGAGCTGACTTCCGGCTTGGTCAATTCGCTGGCCTTGCGAATTTTGGGGAACGCCGCCGACGCCGAGGAGATCGTTGTGGATGTGTACTCCAAGGCTTGGCGGACCGCGGGCTCGTTCAACGAGTGCCGGGGCACCCCGCTGGCGTGGCTGCTGATGATGACTCGAAGCCTGGCGATTGACCGCTTCAGGCAGCGGTCTTCAAGGCCGCGCGCGACCGAGGATGAGACGAGACTGGCTCTATTGGCATCGTCCGATGACGACCCGGAGACATTGACAGCGGGCGCCGAACACCGGCAAATCGTCAGGAAGGCGTTAGCGAAGCTGTCTTCCGAGCAGCAAGAGGTGTTGCGGCTCGCCTTTTACAGCGGGTTGAGCCACTCGGAACTCGCCACGGAGCTGGGCCAGCCGTTGGGAACGGTAAAGACGCGAATCCGGCTGGGGCTGCAACATATGAAGCGGCTGCTGGAGGAATCGAATTGAGTAAAGGAGCGGGAGTGGACAAGTCTCAGAACGAGTTCCGGGACCTGGCGGCGTGGGACGCGCTGGGGCTTCTGAGCGAAGAGGAAGCGCGCGAGTTGGCGGAGGCATTCTCGGGTGCGGACTCCTCGGCTCTTGAGGCGGAACTCACCGCGTATCGTGAAACGGCGGCGGCGCTGGCTTGCGAACTCACCCCGGCGCCACCATCGAGCGGCGTGTTCGACCGGATTGTGAAGCGCATCGAACGCGAAGACGCCGTGCGCCCGGTTGTCGAGGTTCTGGCTGGCCAAGGCGAATGGAAGGATATCGGGTTTCCGGGGATCGCGGTGAAAATGCTGTTTCGCGATAAAGAGGCCAGGACCAACACGATGTTGCTGCGTATGGAACCCGGCGCCAGACTTCCCTCGCACCACCATCACGACACCGAGCAATGCTGGATTCTCGAAGGAGATGTGCGCTGGGAAGGACTGGTGTATAAGGCCGGCGATTTTGTCGTCGCCGGAAAAGGTTCGCTTCACCCGGCTTTGACATCTGAGAGAGGCGCGCTGCTGCTGCTGGTGGCCGGACGCTCCGAGTTTACCCACGCGTAGGAATAGCGGCTACAATCGGGATCATGGTGCGTCACGCGATAGTGGCCGGACTCTTCCTGACAACGCTCTGGGCGGTGGATCATGCGCCCAACACTCCACGAAAGCCAGTGACCGAAACGCTGCACGGCGTCTCGCTCACCGACCCCTATCGCTGGCTCGAGAACCAGAACAGCCCGGAAACACGAGCCTGGATCAACGAGCAGATCGCCTACACGGACAAATACCTTGCCGCCTTGCCGGGGCGCGCCGAGTTGCGCAAGAAACTAGAACCTCTTTATCGCATCGATTTGATGACGCCCCCGATCGTTGGAAACGGGCGTTACTTTTTCATGCGCCGTCTGGCTGATGAGAATCGCCTGTCCATCTGCATGCGTCAGGGGCCGAACGGAAAGATTGAGACTCTTGTCCGGCCCGAGGATGTAAGCAAGGACCCAAGTGTCTCCGCGATCCTAACCCAGGTGTCCGACGACGGGAAGTTGATGCTGTACGCGGTGCGGCAGGGCGGGGAAGACGAACTCGAACTGCGATTCTTCGACGTTGACAAGCGCCAACTGTTATCCGATCGTTTGGAACGCGCGCGCTATTTCGGTTTCGCCTTGCGGCCCGATGGCAAGGGTTTGTACTACTCAAAACTCCTGAAACAGGGATCCACGGTCACCGGGACCAAGATCTTCTATCACCCGGTGGGCGGTTCCGCGGCGCAGGATCAATTCGTCTTCTCCAAAGGAACCGGATTGCTGCCGACCGATTCCGTGGGTATTTCGGAAGACGGACGGTACCTGGTCCTGTTTCTCAACTACGGGACTTCCTCGCGCACCGAGGTCCGCGTGAAGGATCTCGTCAAAGACGGCCCGGTGATCGATGTCACCAAGAGCACGGATGCCCAATTCCGTCCGGAGATCGTCGGCGACAAGATCTATATGCACACCAACTGGAAGGCGCCCAACTGGCGTGTGATCGCGGTTCCGCTGAGCGACCCTAAACTCGAGAACGCCGTGGATGTGATTGCCGAGCGCACGCTTCCACTAAACGGTTTCAATCCCGCCGGCGGACGGCTGTGGGCGAGCTACCTGGAAAATGTTCAGACCAGGATCTACGAGATCTCGCCCGATGGCAAGGAGGTCTCGGACTTTCCGCTGCCCGGAGTCGGCACAGCCACCGTTCCCGGAGGCAGGTGGAAAGACAAAGAAGTCTTCTTCAACTTCACTTCTTTCACGACTCCCGGTCGCAGCTATCGTGTGGACGTGGCCACCGGGAAGCGGGATGTGTGGTTTGAAGCCAAGCTACCGGTCGACACATCGAACATCGGCGTCGAACAGGTTTGGTACCACTCCAAGGACGGCACACGAGTGCCGATGTTCATCGTCAGGAAGAAGGGGCTCAAACTGGACGGCAACCGTCCTACCTTGCTCTCCGGCTACGGCGGGTTCAATCTGCCGCAGACACCCGCCTTCAGCATCTCCGCGGTGATCTGGGCTGACTTGGACGGTGTGTATGCCGTCGCCAATCTGAGAGGAGGCGGTGAGTTCGGCGAAGCCTGGCACAAGGCGGCAATGTACGAGAAGAAGCAGAACACCTTCGATGATTTCATCGCAGCCGCCGAGTACCTTGAAAAGAACGGATATACGAAGCCCGCACGGCTGGCGATCTCGGGGGGTTCGAACGGGGGACTTCTGGTGGGCGCCGCAATGACGCAACGTCCGGAACTGTTCGGCGCCGTCCTGTGCTCGGTGCCCCTGCTGGACATGGTTCGTTATGACAAGTTTCTGTTGGGAAAGTTCTGGGTCTCGGAATACGGGTCGGCGGACGATCCGGAGCAATTCAAGTATTTACTAAAGTATTCACCGTATCATCATGTTGAAAAAGGTGTTAAATATCCAGCGGTAATGTTTTCAACCGGTGATTCCGACACTCGCGTCGACCCGCTCCATGCCCGCAAAATGACCGCGCTCGTGCAATCGGCGTCGGCTTCTGGCAAGCCGGTCCTGCTGAAGTACGACACCAAGGCGGGGCATTCCGGCGGCAAACCCGTCGACAAACAGATTGATGACATGGTGGATCACCAGTTGTTCCTGCTGAACGCCGTCGGCGCCGAAATCAAGTAAGCCGGCAGACTCTCAGGAATGGCTCGACGACAAGCGTGGCTACGTCGAATTTTCCGCGCAGCAGGTCATGTCCGGCGCCGTCCACAATGCAGAGTTCGGTTTCAGCGGGGATGAGAGCGACCGCCTGATGCAGTTCTTCCGGCGTTCCGAAAGGGTCTTTCGAACCGGAGACGAACAGGCAGCGGGTCGACAGGTCCGGGAAATGGGCCGTTCTTGACTGCTGCGCCCTGCCAGGTGGATGAAGCGGGTAGGAGAGCAGGATGAGTCCATCGGCAATGCCGGGTTGAGAAGCCGCGAGCATTGTAGCTTGCCTTCCACCGTAGGACTGTCCTCCCAGAAAGACAGGGCGCCCGCCTTCTTGACCCAGGAATTCAACAGCCGCGCGCAAGCCTGCTTGATCGGCGGACGCCGACGAGGGTGAGGGCGGGCCAAAGGGCCGTTTCTGGCGGAAAGGCATGTCATAACGGAGCACTCGGAAACCCACCGACGCAAACGCCGAGGCAACCGTGACGAGAAGAGGCATGGTGGCGTTTCCGCCCGCTCCGTGAGTCAGCACCAGGCAGGCGCGGACCGCCGCCGGAGGTTCGTGCAGGTAACCCCGAATCTCCCCTTGATCTATGTCGGGCTTCCTGCTCATGGATACAGCAGGTAGCGCTGGCGGACGGTCATGAAGTCGCGGACTGCCGGCAGCAGGTCGAGTTCGATGGCGCGCGGGTCGTCGCCGCGCTTGATGGCGGCGATGGCGTTGTGGTTTCCGATCAACTTCGCGTTGGCGTCCCAGGCGATCTTGCCAGGGTAGAGTTTCTCGATGGCGACGGCGATCTCCAGCCCAAGGCGCAGGCTGGAAAAGGACTCCCGGTCAGTGATCACGAAGCGAACGCCTTCGATAGTCTGGCCTTTGAAGTTGGATTGCTCGGGCAGGAACCGCGCCGGATAGAAACGCACGCCCGGCACGAATCGCTTGTTCAGGTAGGTTGCCAGTTCACGTCCGCGAATCCAATCCGCGCCAATCTGCTCGAACGGGGCATCCGTTCCGCGGCCCACCGAGTAGTTGCGCGCGTATTCGGCGGCGCCGACCCCCGGATAGAGAAGCGCCGCATTGAGGCTGCGCATGTTCGGCGAAGGATTGATCCACGGCAGTCCGGTCGAATCCCACCAATCGGTGCGCCGCCAGTTCTGAAGTTTCACCACCTGGAGTTGGGCGTTGATCTTGTCTTCGGTGTTGATCAACCCGGCCAGTTCGCCGAGGGTCATGCCATGCCGGAGCGGCATGCGGGTGCAGCCCACAAACGAGATCAGGTCCGGGTCCAGCATCGGACCCTCAACGGCGGCGCCGTTGATCGGATTGGGCCGGTCCAGGACCATGAAAGGAAGGTTCATTTGCGCAGCCACCTCCATTGCGCCCTTCATGGTGGAGGCGTAGGTGTAGAAGCGCGTCCCGATGTCCTGAATATCGAACACCAGCACGTCGATTCCGGCGAGCATCTGCTGGTTGGGTTTCCGCTGAGCACCCAGAAAGAGGCTGTAGACGGGCAGTCCCGTGATGATGTCCTTGCTATTGGCGACGTTCTCCTGATCCTCTTTGCCGGCGATGCCGTGTTCGGGTGAAAACAATGCGGTCAAACGAACGCCGCCTTGTAGCATCACGTCGATATTGCGTTTGCCTTCGCGGGTCAGACCGGTATGGTTGGTGATCAAGCCGGTGCGCTTGCCCTGCAGCGGAGCGAAGTTCTGTGCGGCGAGAACGTCGAGTCCGGTGAGCACGTCAAAGGTTCCATTGATGGCCCGCCCGCCATTGGTTTCCGCCATCCCGGTCAACGTGACCTCTTGCACGTCGAGCCCGGAATTGGCGGCAACGATCGTGGCGACCTTGCTTCGCAAGGCGGTGATCGCGGGACGCCGGTGAGGGTGAACGCTGTTGGTCAACAGGATGACGTAGGTTTGCGATTTCGGATCGATCCAGAGCGAGGTTCCGGTGAACCCGGTATGCCCGTAGGAACCAATTGGAAACAGTTCGCCGCGCGCCGTCGAATACGGTGAATCGATATCCCACCCGAGCCCGCGCAACACGTACTGGTGCGGCGGCGTCTGCGGTTCGGTGAATTTCTTTACGGCCGCCGCCGAGACGATGGGCGCGCCGCCCTTCAACATCATTTGCGCAAACTTCGACAAGTCTGTCGCGGTGGTGAAGAGACCGGCGTGTCCCGCCACGCCGCCCATGTAGCGTGCTGTCGGGTCGTGGACCACGCCCCGCAGGATGACGCCATCGGTCAACTCGGTCGGCGCGATGCGAGGTTTCAGGGCGGGCGGCGGGCGAAATCCGGATTCGGCCATGCCCAGCGGCTGGAAGACGTTGTCGCGCGCATATTCGTCGAGTGGCTTCCCGCTCACCACGCGCACGATCTCACCGAGCAGGACGTAGTTGATGTCGCTGTAGATGAACCGTTCACCGGGTTGTGCGACCGGCTTGTCGGTGAGCGCTTTCTGAATGCCCAGTTCATAGCCGCTCCAGGCGGGTTTCAAATCCACGTCCGGCCGGAGTCCGGAAAAATGGGTCATGAGCTGGCGCACGGTGATCGTGCTCTTGCCCCCCTGAAATGCGGGGAGGTAAGCGGTAACGGGGTCGGCGAGCCGGATTTTCCCCTGCTCGAACAACTTCATTATCGACGCCGAAGTCGCGGCCACTTTCGTCAGCGATGCGGCATCGAAAATCGTGTCCTGTGTCATGGGCTCGCGCGCGGGCGTCAGAGCGCGGTTGCCGTACGCCTTGTAGTAGACGATCCTTCCCTGGTGTCCAGCCAGCAACACGGCGCCGGGGATCTGGTTCGCACGGATCGCACTCTCGATAACGTCATCGAGCGCCTGGGCGCCGGCAAATTGTCCTGACGATGGGAATGTGAGTGCGAGAGCGAGCGCCAGTACGGCGGTGAGCTTCATTTCAACTTCCCGGCAATTGTGTCGAGAGCTTTCGCCAGTTCGACATCCTTAACGGTGATGCCCTGCGAGTCATGGGTCGTGAGGTCGACGGTCACGCGGTTCCAGACGTTGAACCACTCGGGGTGATGATTCATCTTTTCGATCACCATGGATGCCGTGGACATGAATCCGAACGCGTGGACGAAGTCCGGGAACTGGTATTGGCGATGGAGTTTGCCTTCCACCACGGTCCAGCCGGGCAGGGAACTGAGAGCTTCGGAGACTTGCTCGGGGGTCAGTTTCGGAACGGGCATAGTTCAAACACCTCCATAAATCGGAACCAGGGCGCCGGTCACGTCCGCCGAGGCGTCGGAAGCCAGCCAGACGAGGCAAGCGGCGATGGACCGCGGCGCCACCCACTTGGAGAAATCGGCTTGGGGCATCGCCGCGCGGTTGGCCGGCGTGTCGATGATGGACGGCAACAGCGCATTGGCGGTAATTCCCGTCCCCTTGGTCTCGGCGGCGATGGCTTGAATGAGAGCGTGAAGCGCCGCCTTGGAGGCTACATACGCCGCCATCGAGGCAGCCGGTTCGGCGCCCACGCGCGAACCGATGGCGATCAGCCGTCCGTGGCGGGCGCCGCGCATGACGGGAAGGGCTTCGCGGAAGAGCAGGAAGGCGGAGCGGAGGTTGAGGTTCAGCATGTGGTCCCACGTCGCTTCATCGGTCTCTTCAACCCGGCTGCCTCCGGCGAAGCCACCCGCCAGGTGGACCACCGCGTCCAGGCGGTTCGCTTCGGCCAGCACCCGGGCGAGGCTCGCGCGGCAGTCCGCGGCCTTGGTGACGTCGGCTTCCACGGGCTTGAAGGCGCCCGCCGGAATCTCGTCCCGCTTCCACTTTCGGACCACGCCATACACGGCCGCACCGGCATCCAGAAACGTCTGGGTGACCGTCCGGCCCAGTCCGCCGGTGGCTCCGGTGATGAGGACTGTTCTCTGGTGAAGACTTGACTCCATGATTAGCCAGTGTACAATCGCGGTCTATCATGAAGGGGTGTCGAACTCCGTCGCGCCTCTGCGATCCGACCTCGATTTCATTCCGTCGCACATGGACGACCGGCCGGGGTTGCTGATCCGCGATCCCTTCCAGTTTTCCGACGCAATCCTGATTATTCCACCACCGCTGATCGGCGTGCTCCAACTGTTCGATGGCCAGCGCTCGATGCTGGAGATGAAGGAGATTCTCTACCGGGCTACGAACGAATTGCAATCGGGAGAGGTGCTCACGCACCTGTTCGAGACGCTGTCCAAGGTGGGGTTTCTTGAAGACGAGCAGTTTGCGGCCATGCGGGAGGCGCGCTATCGCGAGTTCCGCGAGAGCCCGTCACGCTTTCCTTCGCATGCCGGGTCCGCCTATCCCGATACCGCCTCCGAACTCAGCGCAACCATGGAACGCTACTTTACCGGCGCCGGCGATGTCCCGGCCAGGGACGGAATCATGGGTATCGCCGCGCCGCACGTGAGTCCGGAAGGCGGCTGGGAATCGTATCGCGACGCCTACCGGATGATCCCGGAAATGCCCAACGACGATCGCGTCTTCGTGATCCTCGGCACGTCGCATTACGGAGCGCCGGAGCGATTCGGGCTGACGCGCAAGCCGTACCTGACGCCTTTCGGCGCCGCCCGCACCGAGACTGCCCTAGTGGACTTTCTGGAGCAGCGCGCGCCCGGCTCGGTCGTAATGGAGGATTACTGCCACGCGGTCGAGCACTCGATCGAGTTCCAGGTGGCGTTTCTTCAGTCGGTCCGCGGTCCCGATGTTCGCGTCCTGCCCATCCTGTGCGGGCCGTTTGCCAGGAGCATCAATCAGGGTGGAACGCCTGAGGAGGACAGCAATGTGCGGCGGTTTCTCGATGCGCTGGGCGAAATGAACGCCCGGGAAGGGAAGCGGCTGTTCTGGGTATTGGGCGTGGATATGGCGCACCAGGGGGCGCGCTATGGCGATGATTTCGAAGCCCGGGCGGGCCAGGGCCAGATGACCGTGGCCGAATCGCGCGACCGGGCGCGCATCGAACAAATCATTCAGGCGGCCGCCAGCGGATTCTGGGACCTGGTTCAACAGGATCACGACGACTTGAAGTGGTGCGGCTCCTCGCCCTTCTACACCTTTCTCAAGGCGGTTCCGGAAGCGCGCGGGGAACTGCGCCGCTACCAGCAATGGAACATCGACGAGGCCAGTGTCGTGAGCTTCGCGGGCATGGTGTTCCGGCGTTAGCGGACTTGAAAGCGCAGCGAGACGGCGCTGGCGCCCGGCGTGCTCATCACGCGGTTTCCGGCCAGGTCCGTCAGCGTGGGCGCGATGACAAGGCGGTAGGCGCCCGCCAGCCATGGGGATTCAGGTTCGAAAACCCAGCGGGTTTCTTCCTTGGTAATTCCGGGGTGGCCGGCCACGGGTCCCGCGGGACCCAGCAGCGTCAAGGAGCGTTGGAGCAGAAGGTAGTCGAGCGGTTCGTCAAAATCCACGGTCAGAGTATCGTCGGTGCCGGGGTCCGGAACCGCGATTCGCCAGCGTTTGGGGTCCGGCGGCTTGCGGTCGGGCGATCCCGCGCGGAAGTCTTTCCGTTGACGGGATAGGACGGGCTCTCCAGCGGCATGGGTCCACTCCAGTGTGAACACCAGACTGTAGCGTCCTCCCGCGCGGAGGTTTCCGCGGGTCATCTGCGCCGCGTAGCAGCCGCTCAAACCGTCAACCGGGGCGACCGGGAGTTCGATGGCGTGGCCGCGGTTGTCCTCCAAGGCGGCGCGGGGCGGCTTGCCATCTTCCACTTGGGAATAGCAGGCGCCCAACCTTGTGAGGTTTTCGGAAACCAGGTCAGCCGAGGGATAGAATCCACGCAGGCTTGGTGGTGAAGCGCCGCCCGCCGGCAAGCCCGGAAAGACCAGCGCCGCGCAAAGCCAGGTTCGAAGCACCTACTCCGGAACGCCCGCCATCCAGTAACCTGGGCGCGTTCGCACCCGCAGCCCCGGACGGGCGACATCCACGACTATCTTGTGAAAGCCGCCTTCCACTTTGTTGTTCGGGTTGTAGCTCAACAGGTACTGGCTTCGCAGTTCACGTCCGATATCGCCAATCGCGCGTTCCAGGTCCGCTTGCGTAATGAAGCTGTACTCGCGTCCTCCGGTGAACTTTGTCAGAACCTCCGCCGGGTTCGATACAAAGATGGCCTTGACCGCGCGGAAGGCCTCTTCGATTACCGGTACAAAGTCGATCCCGTAGCCGGGCGCGCCGCTGACTTGCGCCTGCGAGGTGGGTTCCTGGATCGCCGGACCCGCGCGAGGTTGAGACGCCGACGGGAACGCGCTGGGACGGGGAATGCCCGGCTTGGCGGTCAACGACGTGACCCAGCGGTTCATGTTGAGCGTATAGACATCGATGTTGTTGACCTGAACGTTGGTGGCCACTTCGCGAAACGACGCCTCGCTGGAGCGGTCCAGGGTTTCGGAAATCAGGAGAATCACCTTGCGGCGGTCCTTCTTGTTCCGCAGCATGCGCGTGGCTTCGATTACCGTATCGACCAGCCTCGAACTCGTGCTGCCGGGCGTCAGCTTCTCCATCGCGGCGTTGATCTTGTCGGTATCGTTGGTAAAATCCTGCAGCATCTGTATGCGGTGGTCGAACGCCAGGATCGCCACTTCGCCGTCCTGCCCGACAAGCAGGTCCCGCATGACCGTGCCCATCTTGCGGATCTTCGGCAGCAGGATTTCGACGTTAGAGCTTTTCTGGACGCACACGACGATGGACAGCGGAAGAAACCCGATGTCCTGCGTAATCTCCTGCAGCTTGTCATTGTCAAAAAGCCGGAATTCCTGTGGCTTGAGCCCGTTGACGTAATTCCCTTTCCTGTCGGTAACGGTCGTCGGGGCGATGACTATGTTTACGGTCACTCGCAGAGTCTGGTCCACGGGTTCGGGCTTGGTCTCACTCTGGGGTTTCTGCTGTGAAAACAATGGCGCCGGCGGAACGAGAATCAGTGTGAGGCATAACAGCAGGGGCAACCAGCGTTTCATCGCGACAGCTCTTTCATAGCAAATGTGCTTGGGAATTCAGGGCCGTTTCTCATCGGTGGGATGGCTTGTGTTACCGCGCAACAAGTCAAGAACATGCGGAACCAATTCCACGATAGCATCCAGGGATTCCAGGGCACCTTTGGGGGATCCCGGAAGGTTGACGACCAGGCACTGCCCGCGGGTACCGGCGGTGGCGCGCGACAGATCGGCCAAACGGGTCGCCTTGCGCCCTTCGAGGCGCATTCGCTCGCCGAATCCGGGTAGCTCCTTTTCGATGACGGCGCGCGTCGCCTCGGGCGTGACATCGCGGGCGGCGACACCTGTGCCTCCGGTCGTGAAGATCGCGCCCACTCCCTCGTCGCACAATTCTCGCAAGCGTCTTGCGATTTCAGCCTGTTCGTCGGGAAGCACTTCGATGCCGAGCACGCTCCAGCCGGATTGTTGCAAGCGGCTTGCCACGGCGGGTCCCGAAAGATCCTCGCGCATCTTCAGGAAACTGGAGTCGCTGATGGTGAGCACGAAAGCCTGCTTCATACGCCGCGCCGGTAGCTTCCGCTCTTGCCGCCGGTTTTCTCAAGGAGCTGAACTTTCTCGATCGTGATGGACTTGTCCAATGCCTTGGTCATGTCGTAGACCGTGAGCGCGGCGACCGAGACGGCTGTCAAGGCTTCCATCTCCACGCCGGTCGGGCCTGTTGTGGACACGGTGGCCACCAGGTGAACGCCCTCGGCGGTAATGCTGGTTCGCACGTCAGCATGGGAGAGCATCAACGGGTGGCACATCGGGATCAGGTCGGACGTCTTCTTGGCCGCCGCGATGCCAGCAAACCGCGCTATCTCCAGCGGGTTGCCTTTGGGATTGTCCGGCAGCGCCTGGAGCACTTGAGGGCTGAGACGCACAAACGCTTCGGCGCGCGCCGTGCGTTTGGCCGCAGGCTTGGCGGAGACATCGACCATGCGCGCCTCGCCGGACGAGTTATAGTGGCTCAATTTCTTCATCGCATCAGCACCCGTATCCTTTCGCCGGCCTTGTATTCCGGCTTCTCCGGATCGGCTACCAGAAAGGCGTTGGACCGCGCCATGGCCGCAATGTCGGCGGAACCCGTCCACTGCGTGGGAGTGACGGTTGCGCCGTCCTCGCTGACCCGCGCCGGAAGAAAGCGGGTCAGACCGGGACGATGCTTGAAGTCGGTTGCCAGCACGGATTCAAGCATCGGGAGCGAAACCGAGTCCTGTCCCGAGAGCAGTTCCACCGCGGCGCGCGCGAAAACCGCGAAACAGACCATGGTGGAAGCGGGGTTGCCCGGCAGGCCGAAAAAAAACTTCGACCGGGCGCGGCCGAACACAAGCGGCTGGCCCGGCTGGATCAGCACGCGGTCGAAAAAGAATTCCGCGTCGAAACGCGCCAGCACCTGTTCGACGAGATCGTACTTGCCGGCTGAAACGCCGCCGGACAACAGGAGCAGGCTGGCGCCGAGCCCCCGCTCGATCAACGCGGCGGTGGCTTCGAAATTGTCGCGGGCGACGGGGAGAATTTCCGGTTGGCCGCCCGCCTGGCGAACCTGCGCGGCAAGCGAATGCGCGTTCGAGTTCCGTATCTGGTGGGGCAAGGGCGTCTCGTGCGGTTCGACAATTTCGTCCCCGGTGGCGATGATCGCTACAACAGGCTTCCGGAACACCGGCGCCTCTACGACGCCGACCGACGCTAACATGGCGATTTGCGCAAAGCCAAGGCGAACGCCGGCGCGCAGCACGGTGTCGCCCTTGAGCGCCTCGGATCCAAGGCTGTTGATGAAATCCCCCGGTTGCGCCGTCCGCTCGACCAACACCCGGTCTCCGGTGACGGTGACGTGCTCCACCATCACGACCGAGTCCGCGCCGCCCGGCACGACGGCGCCGGTCATGATCTCGATCGCCTGCCCTGGCAGGAGTTCAAGCGTCGCGCCGCTTCCGGCGGGGACCTCGCCAGCGATAAAGAGCTCTCCGGGCACATCCGCCGCCCGGATGGCGAATCCGTCGCGCACGGAGCGGTCGGTCGGAGGGTAATCCCGGTCGGCGTGTACATCGGCGGCGAGCACCCGGTCCACGGCCAGATCCAGGGGTACGAATTCCGCCTCTGGCCGCTCGCGCGCGGCGCTCACCTGCTCAATGATGAGGCGACGCGCATCCTCAAAACGGTAAGCCGCCACGAACGTCATTCTAGCAAGGCGCGCATTGCTAACCTGTAGGTTCCCATGCCCCATTCCATGCGGCTGACCCACGTGGCCGAACTGATTCGAAAGCGGGAGATTTCGCCCGTCGACGCCGTGGACGCGTGTCTGGCGCAGATCGAGAAAGTGAACCCGCGCCTCAACGCGTTTGTCACAATCTATGCCGAGCGGGCCCGGGCGCGTGCCAGGGAACTCGAGACCGGTGCGCTGAAGGGTCTGTTGCACGGCGTGCCTGTCACAGTAAAGGATTCGTTCGACATGGAAGGCTGCGTCACGGCGTGCGGCAGCCGCCTGCGGCCGCCGGATACGGCCAAGCGCGATGCGGCGGCTGTTGCGCGGCTACGGCAGGCCGGCGCAATCGTCCTGGGACGGACCAACACTCCGGAGTTTCTGGCGGCGTACGAGACCGACAATCTCATTACCGGGCGAACCAACAATCCCTGGAACGTCGATCGCACCAGCGGAGGATCGAGTGGCGGCGAGGCCGCGGCGATTGCGTCGCTCTGCTCCTACGGCGGAATCGGCAGCGACGGCGGCGGATCGATTCGCGAACCGGCGCACTTCTGTGGGATTGCCGGGCTGAAGCCCACGCCCGGCCGCGTCTCCACCGCCGGACACTGGCCCGAAATCTGCCATCCGGGCGGATTCATGGGGGTGGCGGGACCCATGGCGCGGACGGCCGCCGATGTCCGGGCCTTGTTCGGCGTGCTGGCGGGACACGATCCGCGCGATCCGTTCTCGGTTCCCATTCCCCTGCGAGAACCGCGCCGCGACGGCTTGCGCGTGGAGGTGATGGAACAGTTCAACCAGGTCCCCGTTCAACCGGCGTTACGGGACGCGGTGCGGCGGTGTGCCGGGCTGTTTTCCGATTTGAAGGCGCCAGTGGACGCGTTCGACTCGTCCGTCCTCAGCCGCGCGCCGAACCTGTGGCTCTTTCTGTTTGGCGAGCTGACGGCATCCCTGATGCGGCCGGTGCTCGAGGGGCGCGCGGACCAATGCCACTGGACCGGACTCGAACTCTTCAGCAAGTACGAGGGGCAGCCAGCCCCAACGGCGGCAAAGATCGCCGAGGTCTTTCAGGAACGCGACCATCTGCGTGCCGGACTGCTGGCGCGGATGGGCGATCACACCGTGATCCTGGCGCCGGCCTGCGGCGTCACCGCGTTTCCGCACCGGGCGCGCCGGTACCAGACCGGCGGCAAGGAGATCGGACTCTTTGAGGCGGTCATGCCGCTGGTTCCCTGGAACCTGCTGGGCATGCCGTCGGTTACGATTCCCATGAGCTTCGATGCCGAGGGAATGCCGGCGGGCGTGCAGTTGATCGGTGCGCCGTACTCCGACGAGTTGCTCCTCGACCTCGCCGCCGATCTGGAGGCCCTGCGAGGGCCAATCCCGCAGCCCCCTCTGGCAGTGGAGTGAAATGCAAAACCACGGAATATTTCCTTACTCCTACGATCAGCACGACTTTGCGAACGGATTGCGGCTGATCACCGTTCCGGCGCCGTTTCCCAATGTCGTGTCCTTGTATATCGTTGTATGCGCCGGATCGCGCAACGAAGTCGAACCGGGCAAGAGCGGGTTCGCGCACTTCTTCGAACACATGATGTTTCGTGGGACCCCGGAGTACCCGCCCGAACGATATGAAGCCGTGATGCAGGAATGCGGCGCATCGAGCAACGCCTACACCAGCGACGACCGGACGGTGTATCACACCACCGCCGGACGCGAGGACTTTGAACCGATCGTTGCGATGGAATCGGACCGGTTTCGCAACCTCGAGTACCGGCTGGAGGCGTTCCAGACCGAGGCGCTGGCGGTGCTGGGCGAATACAACAAGGACTCAGCCGATCCGGTCAATAAGTTGTTCGAGGTGCTGCGCGACACCGCTTTCGACGTTCACCCTTACAAGCACACAACCATGGGTTTTCTGAAAGACATTCAGGACATGCCCAATCAGTTCGATTACAGCCGCGTGTTCTTTGACCGTTTCTACCGGCCCGAATACACGACGCTGATTGTGGCGGGTGACATCACAGAGAAGGACTCGCGCGACGTGGTGGGGCGGTACTGGAGTTCATGGCGGCGCGGCGGCTATGCGCTGGAGGCGCCCGCTGAGCCCGCCTCCAGCGGCCAGAGAAACGCGCACATCCCGTGGAGCACACCAACCCCGCCCTATTACCTGGTGGGATACCGGGCGCCGGCTTATTCCGATGTGGCGCACGACGCCGCTGCCCTCGACCTGATCCGCTTTCT
>JADZCI010000131.1 GCA_020851655.1 Bryobacterales bacterium | reverse complement strand
TCGTTCCATTCGATGAAGTCCATCAGGCCCGCGGCATCCTTCTCCGGCGTGGTGAACAGCGAATGCGACGCATAGGAGCACGGACGCCTCGGGTCCAGCTTCTTGGCTTCTTCGTACATCCGCTTGACGAACTGATAGGCGGGCGGGTTCTGGCCGTTGATCTCGTTGCACAGCCCCCAGGCGGCGACCGACGGGTGGTTGCGGTCGCGCGCGATCATTTCGCGCAACTGCTCCAAGCCGTTATTCATAATGGCCGCCGGCGGCGCGCCGCTCATGCCTGCAAACGTCTTGGGCCCCCAGGCGGGAACCTCGCTCTGAATCAGAATGCCGTGGCGATCGCAGTAGTCGAGCACGCGCCTGTCCTGCGGCCAGTGAACGCGCGTGAACACGCAGTTCAGATTCTTCATGTCGTCGTGGTCGTGCTCGATCCACGAAGAGGGTTCCGCCATGCCGTAAGCGGGATGGCTCCCCGCCATCCGTTCCACGCCCATGAGGAAGACCTTCTCGCCGTTCAGGTACAAGCCGTCCCGGCGCGCTTCGAAGGTGCGAATCCCGAACACGGCCGCACATTCGTGGCCGCTCGCCAGGCGCGCTTCGGCGCGGTACAGGTGCGGATGATCGAAGTGCCACAACTTCGGGTTTGGAATGCGAATGGGTGGCAGGGGGTTCTCACCGGCCGCGACGGCGGAGGTTGACCGCGCGACCTCCCAACCGGTTGCATCATCGATCACTCTCAGATCGAGAGCCGACCCCCCGCCACGAACGAGAACGTTGACCCGGACCTCGTCCGGCGCCGCATCCACATCCACCCGTTCGATAAAAATCTTCGGCGTGACATGCAGGTGAACCGGGCGGTAGATGCCGCCGTCGTGCGCCCAGTCGCTCGAACGGCCGCGTGGCAGCATCGATTCATCGAAGCTGTTGTCCACCTTCACCTCGATGCTGTTCTTCTCACCCCACTTCAGGAACCGGGTGATATCGAGCGTGAAGGCGGTGTAACCCTTGCCCGTGTGTTCGCCCGCGGGCTTGCCGTTGACCGATACCCACGCGCTGTGGAAGACCGCTTCGAACTCCAGGCGGACCGTGCCCGCCGCCCACCGCTTGGGGCAATCAATCTCGCGGCGGTACCACGCTTCGCCGTAATATTCCTCGCTGCCATCGGCAACCTGCCAGGTGTGCGGCACGCGCACCTCGCTCCAGCCCGTCTGGTTCCCCAGCCGGAACTGCCAGACGCCGTTCAGCGAAATCGTTTCGCCGCGAAAGAATTCCGCGGTGGCCCCGGCGGCCGGCGCGGCCAGCGCCGCTGCCCCCGCGCCTCCCGTACTCAGAAATGCGCGGCGGTCCATTCAGTTCACCTCCAGAGTCAGCATAAGATCGACTTTGCGGCGGATGGCGCCGGCGGCTTCCGGTACATGCAGCACGTCGCACTCCGAACCCAAAATGTGCGCATGAGCGCAGGCGCGCATGTTCAGCATCAACTCTCGCGTCAACCGCGCGACTTCTGTGTCCGGCATCGCCGCGTCGGAGTAGAACGTCTTCGTCGGCAGGTTACCGAAAAGGACCACATCGCCGGGCACGTGCGCGGCATCGTCCCACAGATTACGCGACCCGCCCAGGCTCAGGATTACAGGATGCAAACCGTGCGCAAAGGCGCGCACCATCGCGGTAGTCAGTTCCCCGCAGTCGTGAAAGATCAGGTCGGCCCCGTGCCGCTCCAGTACGTTCCGCAGGCGCAGGTTCGGCGCCAGCACGAAATGCTCCAGCAGCGCCGGGCGCAGCCGCATCTGTTTGGGAGAAAGGTAGACGCGGTTTGCCGCCGGCTCGCAGATCAGTATCGCTTTCGCCCCGGCCTCAACCTGCGCCAGCACCGAGCGGTGCACGGCGCGCTCGGCCATCTCCAGGCACCGCTCCACCGCCAGCACACTCTCGTCTTCCTCACCCGTCACTCCGCCGCCGGCCAGGGCGACCGCGGTAATCGGATCCTTCACCAGCTTGGTCATCAGCGAGAACGGGCCGATTGCCATCCCCACCGCAACCAGGTCTGTCTTTTGCGCGACGTAGCGCACCGCGTCAATGTGGGCTTGATTCCGTTCAGCGAATCCGCCCAAGGGGCTGGCCTCAACCGCCGCGGCCTGCTCCAGGCTCGGCGGGGCGTCGAAGTGGAACGAATCCACCTCCCCCGGCGCCACCCCGAGTGTGCGTAACAGGTCCGCCTTTTCGAGCCTCAAATCCATCAGCGGAATCGCCAACGGAGTCTTCCACCGCCGCGCCGACTCCTCGACCACGCGTCCCAGCCGTGCGCCATCAACCAGGATCTCCTCCACCTCGCCGTGCTCGTGCAGTACCAGGTCCGTGCCAATGGGCATCCTCAGCCCACGCTCCGCCAGCGATAAATAGAACTCCCGTTTCATGTCATCTCGAACGGCACGATCTCATGAACCTCAACCCTGGGAATCGTCCGCTCCGGACGCTGAACGGGCAGGTTGAGCCGGATGTTGATGTTGGCCAGTGGAACCGGTTCTTCGTAAAAATCCGGATGATTCGGAGTTCTTCGCAAGGCGGAAAAGTTCACAATGTGAACCAGGTACCGGCCCTTCTGCCGCGTGACCGTAAGCTCGGCGCTCGCCGGAGCGTTGGTCTCGACCATGGGATTGGGCAGCAGCGTCTTCAACACGTGCTGGAACGCCTTGCGGTACACCCAGTAGCCCTGGTTGTAATAGCTGAGCCCGAGCGAAAAGGCGAACAGCCCGGCGCGCCCGGAAACCGCAATGGCGGCGAACTCCGTCTCATGATCGAAAGGCGTCTGCCGGTGGCTGGTATAGTGCTCCCCGCTTCTCTGGAACAGCGGTTCGCCCAGCGCGGCGATCATCCGCGCCGGACCCTTGGCCCGCCACCGCGCCACACCGTCGTACAAGGCGTATGGGTACGGCGGAATCCCGCCGGTGAAGCCCGCCTTGGGCACCATGTAGGCCGGCTTGAATTCCGAGTCTCCCGCGTACTCGAGCCCGTAGCCGTCCAGCCAGCCGGCCTGGTAGTTCGAGATAACCGCGCCCCCTTGTCCGATAAACGCGCGCAACCGTTCCGCCAGCCGGGGCGAAACTTCCAGCGTGTCGGCAAGCACCAGCAGCGCGTAGCGCGAAAGGTCAACTTCCGGCTCCACCAGGTCAAACTGAACCCGGGACTCGGTCAGCAGCTTGACCAGCCCGTAGTTGGCTTCCGACGACGGATGATCCAGCGGATGCCCCGCGGTTACCAGGGCAGCCTCGACCACCGGAACAGCACCCTCCAGATACGGTTCAATAGCCTTGATTCGCGCATAGGACTTGCCAATCACATGGTAGACCGCCGCGTCCAACCGCCCGCCAGGCGGCATCTGGTCGCCGATATCGCAGCGCGCGCCGTGCGCGACAATCCCCGCCAGTTCCGTATCGAGTTGAACCGGCAACTTCAGCCCGCCGAAATCGCCCCACGAGGCCTTGAACCGTCCCGTCATCCCGTACGTCGTCACGCCAAACGTGCGCGTGTACCGGACAATGGTGGGGAAGTAATAGTAGCCCCATTGCGCCGTCGGAAGCGCCTCGATGTCGATGTTGTCCATGTAGCGCACACGCGCGCCCAACCCGTACACGCCCTGCCCGTTGAAATCCACCTGGCAGCCCGGACGCGCCGCCTCGACCGTCTTCTGAACCCGCTCGATGAAGGAAATATGCAGCGCCTGCTTGTGTTCCCGTTGGACCTTCTTATCCTGAGGATCCAACCCCTTGGCCCGGATTTGCCGCAGGCATTCGGGACAGAAGCACTCGCCCGCGATCGGCACAGGCATGTCGAACCACGCCCCGTCCAGCGCGTAGCGCGAAACAAACTCGCGCGTGTGGTCGAGCATCAACCGCACAAACGGCTCATAGGCCAGGCACAGCGCGGTCCATCCCGGCGTTCCGCCCGGCTTGGGCAGGTAGTTTGACCCGTCCCGTTTGATCACCAGCCAATCACGGTGCTTGTCCGCCAGGTAGTTGTCCCAGGTCGTGCAGTAGTAAGCATATACCGCGATCTTGCGCTTGCGGCACTCTTCGACCTGCGCCCCCAACAGGTCGAACGACAGACCGCGATGGACCGGACCGTACTCGCTCGGATAGTAGAAATACCCGTGCATGTCCTTGGCGAACACCACGATGGCATCGACATGGGCTGCTTCGAGCGTGGCGCCGAACCCCGCGGCGTCGAACTGATCGCCGATCTTGGGAATGAACTGCGAATTATGGAAATCCAGGTGGATCTTGCGCCACGGGCGTTGCGGGAGCGCCTCCACCTTGGGATCCACCCAGATCTTCTTCGCCGCGGCTGGTGCGGCCACCGCGCTTATCAACAGATCTCGCCGCCGCATGTCCTAACTCCTCATCCCCAGACCCCGCATCAGCCGGTTGGTCTCGATATAAGCCTCGCTCACCCAGTCAACAATCTTTGACGGCTCGGGAGAATACTCCAACTCGATGCTGATCACGCCGTCATAGCCTGTGTCTTTCAGCGCCTGAAGGTAGGGCAGGAAGTTGACCACCCCGCGTCCCGGCGGCAGGTCGCCATGTTTCACACCGTCGCAATCGGAGAAATGCACGTGCGCAATGCGCCCGGATAGTTTGGGAATGTCCTCCGCCCGGGAGTGCGACAGCGCCAGGTGGGAAATATCCAGGTTCGCTTTCACCGCCGGGTGCCGCACGTCATCCAGGAATTGAATCATGCGGTCCAGGTTGTTGACCAGCGACAGGTGGAAGGGCTCCAGCTCGATCGCGATCTCCAGGCCAAGCGCTTCGGCGTACTGCCCCAGTTCCCGCGTGTGCTCAACCGCCCAGTTCCACTGATCCTGCGGCGGAATCACTTCCCGCTGCCAGACATACTCGCCGAGCACGAGCAGCAGGTTCTTGGCCTCCAGCTCATAGCAAAGGTCCAGGTACGCCTTGGCCCGCATAGAGTGGAACCGGCGCACGGGCGCGTTGAAATCGGCGATCCCCAGCGCGCAGCACGGCAGCGAAACGATCGGCAAACCCACCGCCTGGCAGGTCTCCTTGATCAGCTTGCGCTCGCGAACATCGCTGTCCAGGGGATCGGTGAAAATGTCGATCGTGTCAAACCCGATCTCCTTGGTCTTGCGAATCCCTTCCGCGCGGCCCACCGGCGAGCCGAGCCAGGCCGAATCGATGAGTCCCAGCTTCATCCCGTAATCTCCTTGATCGCCACCGGACGGTGCTGATCGAGCGAACGGTAGCAGGCATCCACCAGCGCCATCGTGTTGAGGTTGTCGCGCCCGCTGATCACCGGCTCGCGGTTCTCCGCCAGCGCACTCAGCAGTTCGCCCATCGTGCCCTCAAACGCGTCCGGGAACCACGTTTCCCGCCATTCGGGCCGGTGCCATACGCCCGGCGAACGCCGCGTGGCGAATTCGATTGTCGAAGGCTGGCGGTTCGGATAACCGGGCCATCCGATTGTGCCCTGCGCGACACCGTCCGTGCCCTCGACACGCCACTTGATGTACAAATCGGACGCGGCGCCTTCGCGCGCCGGCCCCGCCCACACGTCGTCCCACGCCGAAGCCCGCAGCCCGCTGGCGTATTCGAGAATGTACAGGCAGATTCCGTCGCGGTGCCGGAACTCGGTCCGCGGGTCGGTCCGGACACTCGCGTAAACGCATTCCGGATCGCCGAACAGGAAGCGGAAACAGTCCAGGTGGTGGATGCTCATGGCGTGCAACGTGAGGCCCGGATAGTCGCGCAGCCAGGTCTGCCAGTGAGGAATGGCCCGCATCTCGATCGTTCCCAGAACCGGCTCGCCCAGGTCGCCGCGGGTCAACAGCGTCTTCAACGCGCGGATCGATTGGTCGTAGCGCATGTTCTGGTTCACCGCCAGCGTAACGCCCGCCTCGGCGCAGAGGTTCACCAGTTCTCGGGCCTCGGCGTAGTTCATCGCCAGCGGCTTCTGCGCCAGGATCCCCTTGACGTGATCGCGCTGCGCCACCGCCTCCCGCACCACTGCCAGTTGCAGGTGCGGGGGAACCGCGATATCGGCCACCTCAATGGACGGATCGGCCAGCAGTTCCTGGTAGCTGCGGTAGACGCGCGCCACGCCGCGCTCCTTGGCCGCCGCCAGCGCCGCTTCCACCGTGGCGCCGCAGATCGCCCCCACCACGTATCCGGCGTTCTTGTATGCGGCTAACTGCACGTCGCGCATGATGAACCCCGCGCCAATGGCGCCGATCCGGTAGTCGCTCTTCGGAGGACGCCTCGCCTGGTGGCCGAGGTCGAAGTTCAAGCCGTGACTCCGCTGAACCGTCGCGCCAGCGAGACCGCGCTGCTGGCGTTCTCGCCATAGCCGTCGGCGCCGATCTCCTGCGCAAATTGCGGCGTCACCGGCGCCCCGCCCACCAGTACCTTGACCCGGTCGCGGACCCCGGCATCCTTTAGGGCGTCAATCGTCTTCTTCATCGACGGCATCGTCACGGTGAGCAACGCCGAAAGACAAACCACGTTGGCGCCCGATGTCCGGATCGCTTCAATAAACTTCTCCGGCGTCACATCGGCGCCCAGGTCGACAACCTCGAATCCGCCGCCTTCCAGCATCGACGCAACCAGGTTCTTCCCAATGTCGTGCAGGTCGCCTTTCACCGTGCCGATCACCACGCGTCCGGCGGGTTGCGCACCGCGTTCGGCCAGCAGCGGCCGCAACAGTACGAGCGCCCCTTTCATTGCGCGCGCCGACAACAGCAACTCCGGAACGAAGAATTCCTCGCATTCAAAACGCTTGCCCACTTCATCCATCGCCGGAATCATCCCCTTCTGGATGAGCTCCAATGGATCGGCATTTCCGGCCAGGGCTTCCTTCGTTACGGCGACCGCCGTCTTCTGATCGCCGTTGAGCACGGCATCATACAATTTCTGAATGTCGGCCATCCTTAGTTTCTCCCGTTAAATTCGTTCACCGCGTTGATCATCGCCACGATGTTGGCGACCGGTGTGCAGGCTTGAATGTTATGGACGCTGTTGAAGACGAAGCCGCCGCCGGACGCGAAGATCTCGCAGCGGCGCAGCACCTCCTGGCGTACCTCCGCCGCCGTTCCAAAAGGCAGCGTCTTCTGTGTGTCCACGCCTCCGCCCCAAAACGTCATCCTCGTCCCGTATTTCGCCTTGAGCCGCTCCGGATCCATACCGGCCGCCGAACACTGCACCGGGTTGATGATATCGAATCCGCACTCGATAAACGATTCGTAAAACCGCTCCACGGACCCGCACGAATGTTTGAACGTCTTCCAGGCTGTGTGCGCGTGAATCCAGTCGTTCACCTGCTTGTAGTAGGGGAACCACAGCTCACGAAACGCCGGCACGGAGCAGAACGCCGACGTCTGCGTCCCAAAGTCGGTTCCACACAGAAATACGGCATCGACGCTGTCGCCGATGAAGGCGTGGATGCGTTTCAGGTTGCTGACGGCGGTCTCCGCCTGCCGTGCAAAGACCGCGTGCACATATTCGCGCCGTCCGCTGGTGGACATGTACCACTCGGCCACGTCCCGGATCCCCTTCGGATCCTTGAGGAACGGACCGGGCACCAGCGCGATATCCCCAAAAGCCGTTCCGCCAAAGTTGGCGATCACCGCGCGTCCCTTGGCATTGGCTGCCGCGACATCGGCGCGCAGCTCTGCCAGGTCCGCCTCGGTAAGAGCCTTGAATTCTTCCAGGTTGTCCGCCGGGTTCAACTGCTCCTCGTCGATGGGCTTCTGCCGGATGATGCTGTCGAAAAAGAATCCATCTTTGGGCATCCGCCCGCTCGGCGGCACGCTCATGTCTCCTTCCGGGTAGATGAGAGTGTCGCCGTTCGACGCCGTAGTGACGTTGAACTGGCCCGGCACCAGGACTTCGAGCCCGTTAAAATTCCATTCCTTCCAGCCGCCGGTTGGAAAACCGAATATCGTCGGGCGCCGCGCCACGCCTTCGACGTCGATGCCCATCGCATCCTTGAGATCGTCGTCCACCCACCCCAGCATCTGGTATGGCTCATGGACTTTGACCAGCCGCTTTTCCAACCCGTAATAGTCGCGCAGAGCGGCTACGCAACTGGCGTGAATGCCCGTGACCGCCGTCCCTCCAAAATCGATGGGAATCCGGTCCGGCTGCCTGTGCGCCAGCGTCGTTCGTACCCGCTCGCGGCGGGAAAGTAAGGTTTCGGCGGTCATGTCATGGTCCGTAAAAAGGCTATGGCAAGCTGCCGTTAATCATATCTGAAAATCTGCATTCCTGTTTCGCTTCACGGCTCACGCCTCCAGGGCTTTGGAACTGCGAACCAGGCGCACCATCTCGGCGTCGGAAATCACCATCAGACCGTCTTCGAGCATGCCCTCGATAACTTCGGCGGCCGCCGCGATCTTCTCGGCCGAATCGACCACCGTCACCACAATCGGCAAGTCCCGGGTCGGATGGAAAAACGACGCCTTGTGCCGGCGCCCTTTGGCGCCATACCCCAGAATTCCGCGCGTAACGGTCGCGCCCGCGATGTCCATCATCAGCAGCTTCTTCACGATCGCGTCGTAAAGGTGTTCGTCCTGCCAGCGGTCGGCCTCTCCTATGAACACGCGCAGAAGCTTGGCTGGGCCCTGCTTCCGCTCATGAGGCAGCTTGGGTTCCGTCTTCGCGGGCTTGCGGCTGAGCTTGACGACGTTGGTGTCCTGGACTTCGATCAGGCCGTCTGAAACCATCTCGTAAAGCGCCGGCAGCAGTTCCTCCACCCGTTCGGCCGTCTCGACGAACTCGATCCGGACCGGCAGATGCTGCGCCATGACCTCCACCTTGGGCGTGTGCAGCTTCTGATTGGACCCGAAGCCCGTGTAGGCTCGCGTCGCGGTCGCTCCAGCCACTCCCTTGTGCAGCAGGAAGGTCATGATCGCGTCGTGCAGCGAAGTCAGGTGGTGCTGCGTGTCCTCGTTGACAAATATCGTGACTTTCTTGGCGGGACCTTTGGTCAGCATGACGGCTCCTTGTTCATTATTGGCGCGTTGCGAGCGTTGAACCCAGCCACACGGCGATGTAGCCCAGCACCACGCTGCCCACCGCGTAGAACAGGCTGATCCACCACTCGCCGTCCCGTACCGTCTCAAGCAACTCGTACTCGAAACTCGAAAACGTCGTGTAGCCGCCGAGCACCCCCACCACCAGGAACAGCCGCCAGTTGGGATG
>JADZCI010000130.1 GCA_020851655.1 Bryobacterales bacterium | reverse complement strand
ATGCTGCTCGAAACTCCATACCGGCAACTGATTCCGTTCTCGCCCTACGACCCCTCCGTGGGCGACGCCAACATGCTGTTCATGGCGAAGTCCGGCGGTGGAAAGACCTTCATGGCGCAGATGTTTCTGCTGATGATGGCGCGTGCGAATCCGCTGATCTCGATCGTGGAGAGAGGCGATTCGTATCGGCCGTTGGTGGAAGTGATGGGTGGCCGGGTGATCGAGGTCGACCTCGAGGGGACGGAAACGCTGAACCCCTGGGATCTCCCGCCTGGCGCCCTTCAGCCAACGAAGGACAAGATCGCTTTTCTGAAGAACCTGACCCGGCACATGATCGGCGACTTGGGGCAATCCGACACGTCCATCCTCGACAACATCCTCTCGGAGGCGATCGCCAGGGTCTACAAGCGGGCGGCGGTCCGGGTGGACAACAAGACGCCCACATACACGGACCTTCGAAACGAGCTCTCCACATGGACCGACGAGGAACGGATTGAGCACATCCGCGAACTGGCGCTGCTCGCTTCAGTCGCGCTCCGCCAGTGGACGGGCGAGAAGGGCGTCTACTCGAAGCTCTTTGACCGGCACACGACGATCCGCACTGATGCGAACTGGCTGTTCTTCAACATCGAGGGCTTGAGTTCTGACCCTCGGCTTGAAACCGCGATGAGCATGTTGATCGCCCAGGCTATGTCGGAGCGAGCCTCCGGGAGGTCAGGGCAGCCGTCCATCACAGTTCTGGATGAGTGCTGGTCCTTGCTCGAGTCGCCGGTCCTGGCCGACTGCGTGGTCCAACTCTTCCGGACGGCCAGGAAGCGAGGTGCGAGCGTTTGGGGGATCTCGCAGACGCTGGAAGACTTCGTTGGCACCAAACAGCGGCCGAAGGAGCACGGCGCCGGAATCCTGCGGAACACGTCGGTCAAGGTCATCGGCCAGCAACCGGGCGACGTGAGCCCTCTGGTTGAGCATCTGGCGTTGAACGAGGTCGCGCTGGGCGAAATCAAGCGATTCGCGGCGCCGCGCAAGGGGCGTAGCGCTGAAGTCCTGCTGGTGCTCGGCGAGAAGTCGGAAACCACGCAGACGATTCGGCTCGTGCCTACGCCCATCGACTACTGGATCGCCACAACCTATCCGAGAGAACGGGCCTATCGTGCCTACGTCTTGAGTCTTGACCGGAATCGGCACCGCAGCCTGATCGAGATCTATCGTGAGTTGGGCGAGCGCTTTCCCAACGGCCTAGCCGATGTCGAGGCACTGCCAGAGGAGCTTTCAGGCAGCGTTCAGATGGCCGCAGCCCCCAAACGACGGCTGACGGGCCTTCCGGCAACTGGAGGGGAGCATGCTTGACTGGCAACATCTCACGAAACTCCTCGCTGTCAGCTTGGCCCTGATCCTGGCGCTGGCAATTGTCGCGCCTCAACCGGCTCATGCGCAGTTCAGCCTTGGCGGGATCACCGGGGCGTTCAACCTGGTGAATCAGGTTGCGAATAACATCCTCAGCTTCATCAACAACACGATGCGACCGTTGCTGGAGGGTGTCCAGTCTGCGGCTCAGGCGCTCCAGGGCTTCCTCAATCAACTACGCAACCTCTGGGAACAGGTCGTCTGGCCGCTGTCGGAGATCAACCGCGCCCGCAATCTGGCCGCGAACCTGATCGCGGCGTTTCGCGGCCTCCTCAATAGCCTATACGCGATTAGCGTCAACAGCGCACAGCTGCCGAACCCGAGCCGCCTGGAGGCAGTGATGCGGAATCGCCAGGTCGGGGATCACGCGCAACTTGTTGCGGAATTCCAGCAGACCTTTGGCTCACTCCCGGCCCCTGCGGAGGTTCATCCCGAGGAACGCAACCTGATCGACGTAGACGACGCCCTGGCGATCGATCAACTCATGACTCTGAAGATGGGTGACGCGTCGGCGGACAACACACTACGAGCGGCGGAGGCCATTGAAGAGGAGGCCACGCGGATGGCGCCCGGCAGCGCTGCCATGTCAGCGGCTGCCGCTCACATCGCCGCGGTCCAGAGCCAGGCACACATCCAGAAGATGCTCGCCGGGCAACTCAGGCAGGAGGCGGCGCGGCTCGCCCACGACACGATGACGTTGAAGCGCGGCGCCAACTTCACGCGGGAATCACGGACAAGGGTCTCGGAGCTGAACAAATAGGAGGAAAGATGCCGGCACTATCTCAACTCTGGAGCATCCTCGTTCGCAACCGGACACGGCTGATCGCGCTTCTCTTGATCGTCTCGTTCTTCGCGCCTCAGCCGGCCAACGCGCAATTCGGCTTTCTTCTCGGCTTGATCAACATCGTCACCAGTGGCATGAACACACTGAACAACGTCATGACGAGCGTCAACAACGCACTCCGCAACGTGATCGGACCAATCCTGCAACAGATCAACTCGATCATGACAGCGGCGCAACAGATCATGGGCGCAATCTTTGACTTCCAACGAAACGTGATCTACCCGCAGCAGGCGATTGACCGGGCGCGTGCGCTGGTTGGGCAGGTTCAGGGCATCTACGCGGCCATTCGCGGGATATGGAATGTCATCGTTCGAAGCGCCACGCTGCCGAACCCGCGACAGCTCGAATCCGTGCTTCTCTCCAGGGACGCCGGGCAGATCGGATCCGTCGGCGGGAACTTCTCCGCCGTCTACACGCCGCTTCCCGCTGCCACCGAGGCCCATCCCGCACAGCGCGACTTGATCGATAGTTCGGATGCCGCCGCGCAGGCCGCCATGAAGCGTGCCATCGCAATCGACGCCATCGCCGATCAGGAACTCGCCGCTGCCGAGCAGATGATGACCGCCCTGCAATCCACGGCTCCCGGAACGGCCGAGATGATCGGCGCGCAAGCGGGCGCGTGGCTTGTACGTTCAAACGCCTACACCCAACAGGCGCTGGCGGAGTTGATGCGGATCCGGACGATCGAACTGGCCGCGCAAAGCGCCCGAATGAAGGAGTCGGCGCGATTCACGCGCGAAACCCGGAACAAGCTCACCGAGCTGAACAAGTAGGAGGTCAAGGCAGTGTTTCTGTTTGAGCAGATGTTCAATA
The DNA here is from genome assembly GCA_020851655.1 of Bryobacterales bacterium. Lineage (GTDB taxonomy): Bacteria > Acidobacteriota > Terriglobia > Bryobacterales > Bryobacteraceae > JADZCI01. Next base: position 106 of record JADZCI010000130.1, on the reverse strand, counting down.
CCGCCCTCAATGGGATCAACTCGGCTGGCATGATGAGCACCATCCTCACCGTGGCCTACGGGATCCTCCTGGCTTCGCTCCTTTACTCGGCCTACGAGGCGTGGGT
>JADZCI010000129.1 GCA_020851655.1 Bryobacterales bacterium | reverse complement strand
CTGCCCGGTTTGGCCGATGCCCGCCTGGTCGGGGTTAATGCCGAGGTTCAGCGGCAAGCCGGTTTGAATCGTCGTCACCCCGGAAACCTGCCAGCCGCCGAGTGCGAGCTTGTACCACTCGTTCCCCGTTTTCCAGAACGGCAAGGGATAGATATAGCTGAAGACAAAGACCTGGGCGCGGTTATACGTCGCCAGCCCGCGCTCGGTCTTGAAGCTGTAAGAGTCCATTGGCTGCTCGTTGTAGCCGCTGGCGTCGGTCAGCGCCCGTGACCATGTGTAGGAGACGTTGAACAAGGCGCCGCCCTTCATCTGCCGCTTCACCTGCACCTGCATCGAGTTGTAGATGAAGTTGGAGCCGGTAATGTACATGTTGATGTTGGCGTAGCCGCGGTACGGACGCAATGCGTTGGTGTTGACTCCCGGGTTCTTTTGCAAGGTGCCCGCCGGCAGTTGGTTGTAGTTCAACGTTCGAGAGAGGTTGGCGGCGCTCGATCCCACGTAGGCCACATCGAGCGTGGTCACGCTGTCGAGCTTGTGCTGGACACCGAGGCTCCAGTTGAGCACTCGCGGAACTTTCATGTCCACCATGTGCGAGTTGGAGAGCGCCGCCGGAAAGGCTTGCCGGGTTCCGCCGGTCGGGTTTTCGATATTCGCATCGTAGATGTCGGACTGGGAGATGAACGGCGGGTTGTTGATCGCGCTGAAGACGAAGTTGCCTTCGATGCGCTCGTAGAACGTGCCGAAGCCGCCGCGCAAGACCGTCCGCTGCTTGCCCGTCACGTCATAGGCGAAGCCGAGGCGCGGCCCCCAGGTGGCCCAGTCGACGTTGGCGAGATCCTTTGGGATGCCGCGAAACAGCGCCAGGACTGCCGGGTCGGACGCTTGGGCAATCCGCTCTTTGGCTTGCTGGGGAAACTCGGTTCCGCCCAGCGTCAGCCCGTTGTAAGGGTCGCCTGTGCCGGCGATGATCGCGCCCGTGGTGCGATTCACCTGCGGCGCCTTGGCGGCGTCAAAGTACTGCGGCAGGAACAGCACGCAATTCTGTAGCGCGCAGAACTGCGGCTGCATGTATTGGAATCGCAGACCCACGTTGAGCGTGAGCCGCTGGCTGACCTTCCAGTCGTCCTGAATGTAGGGCTCGATCTGGCTGAAGCGGTACCAGCCTTCGCGGTTTGTGTTCGCCTCGGTGTATTGGGAGAAGTTTCCGAGCAGCGCATCGCCCATGGCGTTGCCTGTCGAATTGGAGTGCCCCGTGGCGTAACTCACGGTGCCGTTGACGGCCGGCCAGTTGTCCTGATTCTTGCGGCTGCGCAGAATCAGGATCCCCGCCTTCAGGTTGTGCCGGCCGATCAACTTCGAGAAATCGTCCTTGAAGTTAAACAGGCGGTTGAAATTGTTCCAGTTGACGTTTGACGCGCCCAGACCGTTGTAACCGGCGATGTTGACCGTGGGAATCGTGTCGTTCGTTCCATAGATCATAGGCAGCGTGATGCCCTGACCCTTGCGCGTGTAATCGGTGATAAAAACCGGGTTCGCCAGAAAGTCCCCTTGCAGAATGACGTTGCCGCTGAACGACGCCTGGAAGGTGTTGACCGTGGTCGGATTGACGATCCAGGTCCACTGTGCCTTGGTGTTGGTGCCCGGAATCTTCCGCGTGTAGGTGACCATAGAAGTCAGGTTGTTCAGGTTGGTGTAGTAGTCACGCAGGTAGTGCACCGTCAACTGGTGCTGCGGGTTGATGTTGTAGTCGCCGCGGATGATGTACTGGTTGGCGTCGTTAGGCGCCGTGGTCGGGAACACCAGATTGCCGCCGGACCCTACAAAGTTCGGCTGCGGGTAGTTTTGGATCAGGCGCTGCATGTTCTTGCTGATCCGCGAGGAGGGAATGATCCCGCCCGGGAAGGGTTGTCCGGTGAGCGGGTCTTTGGGCCATTGCGCCGGCGCCAGGGCGGAGAAGTTGCCTTCTCTGAGCGCCGGAGTCGGCACCACCCACGTGTTGATGGCGCCCTGCCGGTAGCGCTTGAATTCGACGCCGCCAAAGAAGAAAAACTTGCTCTTGTCGGCGTTGAACTTGCCGGGAATGTAGACCGGCCCGCCGATGTTGCCCCCAAAATTGTTGAACCGCAACTTCTGCTTTGTGATCGCGTTGAACGCGCGGGCGTCAAAGGCGTCGTTGCGAACATATTCATACGCCGTCCCGTGAAAATCCTTCGTCCCGCTCTTCAGGGCAAGATTGATGATCGAACCGCCGTTCTGCCCGTATTCGGCCGAGTAGTTGGTGGTGAGAACTTTGAACTCCGCGATGGCGTCCGGGTTGATATTGACAAAATTGTTTCCGCCCCCGCCGTTGTCCTTGTTATCCACGCCGTCGATGTTCCAGGAAAAGGTGTCGGTGCGGGACCCGTTCGAAGACTGGGCGCTCATGTTCGAGCCGTAACCGCCAAAAAGGTCCATCGCCGAACGGTTGGTTGTCGAGACGCCCGGCACCAGCGCGAGCAATTGCGTAAAATTCCTGCCATTCAATTGCAGGTTCGTCGCCTGCTGGCCCGTAATCAAACGCCCCACGTCTCCGTTGGATGTTTCAACCTGCGCCGCGTCGGACGTTACCGTGACAGACTCCGAAATCGAGCCGATTTCCAGCGTCAGGTCGACATCCAGTTTGGCGTTCACATCCAGCTTGACTCCTTTGACGGTGGATTTCTTGAAGCCTTGAGCTTCCGCCGTGATCTCGTACTCACCGAGCGGCAAGCTGGATACCAGGTAGTGGCCAGACTCGTTGACCGTGGCCGCGCGTGCCTGGCCGGTGTTGACATGGACGACGGTAACCTTGGCAGTGGGGATCACGGCGCCGCTGCTGTCCTTCACAGTGCCGGAGATCTGTTGGGTGGTGGACTGAGCTGAAATCACAAGCGCACAGGCCGCCCAAGCGAGTAGGACGCGTCTGGACATATTATTGAGCCTCCCTTCCAATCGGGCGGACGCCCGAATCAGGACGTACGCCCAGCCGAGAATTACCCTAGGATGACGCCCGCGGCGTAGGCACGGCTAGGCTGACGACAGTCGAGTACGTGGGAGACGTGATTATCCTTATGTGTGTCAATTACTTAGCCGCTGTGATGAAACCGCCGCGCGGTTCACGTCGACGACGCCGGCTTTTGGCGTAGAATGGCCGTGTTGACGCACCCAGTCACAGAACGGGCTGAGGCCAACCCCACGCGCGACGAGGTACTGTCGCAACTGGAGAAGATCCTGGCCAGCCCTCAGTTCAGGAACAGCCGGCGCTGCCAGTCGCTGCTCAGGTACGTCGTTGAGGCGGTGTGTGACGACAAGCACGACGTGCTGAAGGAGCGTGTGATCGGCACAGCGGTCTTCGCCCGGGACCCGGGATACGACACGAATCAGGATGCTGTGGTGCGGAATGCCGCCGCCGAGGTCCGCAAGCGCCTGGCCCAGTATTACCTCGATTCCGGCTCAGAGAGTGCGATTCGCATTGAACTGTCGCCCGGCTCTTATCATCCGGAGTTCCATCCTCTGCCATCTAACCCTGTCCCGCCGGCCGCGCTCGCACCGGCCGCCACCGGGCGGTCTTGGCTCACGATCGCGCTTGCCGGGGCGGCTCTGATCTCATCCGCCGGTTGGTTGTGGGAGGCCAGTCGCAACCGGCCCTCCTCAACGGAACTGGACGAGTTCTGGCAGCCGACGCTGAACGCCCCGGGTCCTGTCCAGATCTGTATCGGGCAAAGCTCCTTGTCGTACCTTCCACGGAAGCTCGAAGATCTCAGCGTCCCATTGACGAAAGAACTGCTGGCGCCCATGCGCGACAGGTTTTTCTACTACGGCGACACCTTGTGCATGGGCCGCCTTGCCGAGTATCTCGGTTCTCACAAGAAGTCTTTTCAGGTCCGTGGCGCCAAGGCAACCACGTATTCTGAACTGCGCGGCAAGGCCGTGGTGCTGGTAGGCGCGTTCAACAACGACTGGACCCAAAGGCTCACCAGCGGCGGACGGTTCACTCTCGCCAATGACGGCGAAAATGTTCGTGGTGTAAGAGACCGCGACCACGGCCCTGACCTGGTTTGGAGCATACAAGGCGGATCACAAGGCTGGATTGCCGAAGACGATTACGCGATCGTGACTCGCGTGTTCGATGCCGACACCGAGCATGCGGTTTTGTCCGCGGGCGGGATCGGGCACTATGGCACCATGGCCGCGGGGGATTTCATCTCATCGCCCATGTACTTTCGCGAGGTGTTGAAAACCGCCCCGGCGGATTGGAGCAGGAAGAACATTCAGATCGTACTGCACACCAGGATTGCGCAAGGTACACCGGGACCGCCTCGCGTCGTTGCGACATACTTCTGGTAGCCGGGCGGCGCCACATCGGTTTTCTGGGGGGAGCAAGACTATGCGTTGGGGCAGTGGCGCCGGAAGCGGCGACGTGGAAGACCGCCGCGGCATCGGCGGCGGGGGCATGAAAATTGGTTGCGGAGGCTTGCTGGTTCTGGGCGTGCTCAGCCTGCTGTTCCGCCAGGATCTGATTACGCCGTTCATCGGTGGCGGAGGACTTTCCACCGCGCCGGGCGGCGACGACCCGGCGCGCAAGGCTGTCGAGGAACCGTTGGAGCGAACTTCCCGCAATTCCTTCGGCGATCTGCAGGACTACTGGGCTCAAAACGTCTCCGGGTATCGCAAGTCCACGCTCGTCCTGTTCTGGGATATGGTCCGTTCAGGCTGCGGCGCCGCCGAGTCGCAAACCGGACCCTTCTACTGTCCGGCCGACGAAAAGGTTTACATCGACCTAGGCTTTTACAAGGACTTGAAGAACCGGTTCGGCGCGCCCGGCGATTTCGCCCAGGCTTACGTGATTGCCCACGAAGTGGGGCACCATGTTCAGAAGCTCACCGGGACGGAGGCCAAAGTGAGGGCAGCCCAGCAACGCGCCCCGCAACTGGCCAACCAACTCTCGGTCCGGATGGAATTGCAGGCCGACTGCTATGCGGGTGTCTGGGGCCACTCGGCCAACCAGCGCGGCATTCTTGAACCAGGCGAGGTTGAGGAGGGCTTAACGGCGGCGGCTGCCATCGGCGACGATCGTATACAGAAGATGTCCGGCCGTGCCGCGCGGGTCGAGTCCTTTACACACGGTTCGTCCGCGCAGCGCGTCGCGTGGTTCAAGCGGGGGTTTACGACTGGAAAACCAGAGGCTTGCGACACATTCGACACCCGTTAGTACCCCGCATAGTCCAAGTACCGGGGGTTCTATCCGGGACCTTTATAGAAGTTCATGAGAATTTCCTAAGGTCTAACCCCACTGTGATAGTAGAGCAATCGGCGGACCGTGGGTCGCCGTATTAAGTTACTGCGCAGCCAAGGCCCGGCGGGCACCGGATTACTTTCTCTTCCCAATCCTCACCCCGCTGGGCCTCTATTTGTCCTTACAATTGGGTCTGTGCTTCGCCGTACATTCATCGCCTCGCCTTCCATTCTTGCCGCCGCTCCGGCCGCCAGCCTGGATCAACGGATTCAAAACACCATTCGCGGATTTCAAGGAACGGTCTCGATCTGCGCCAGGAACCTCGATAGCGGAAAGAACGTCGGCCTCAAAGCGGACGCCCCGGTACGCACCGCCAGCACGATCAAGCTTCCCATCATGGCCGCCTTGTTCCGCGCCGTGGAAGAAGGGCGGGCGTCATGGACGGAGACGCTCCTGCTGAGGGATGAAGACAAAGTTTCCGGGTCCGGTGTCCTGCATGAGTTCTCCGGAGGCGTCCGGTTACCTCTGCGAGACGTGATGCACCTGATGATCGTGGTCAGCGACAACACGGCCACGAACTTGATCCTCGACCGGATCAGCGCCGACGCGGTTAATGCGGAAATGGACCGTTATGGCTTGAGCCGGACCCGGTCGCTGCGAAAAGTGCGTGGCGACGGCAACGTGTTGAAGGCGCCGTCGGGCTGGAGCAAGGCTGGATTGCTGGAAGAGAATAAGCGCTTCGGTCTGGGTGTCAGCACGCCGCGCGAGATGGTCGAATTGCTGGACCGGATTGCCAATGGCAAAGCGGTCAGCGCGGCCGCCTCCAAGGAAATGATCGAGGTCCTGAAGCGGCAGCAGTATAAGGATGGCATCGGGCGGCGGTTATCCGGCGTGGAGGTCGCCAGCAAGTCGGGAGCTCTCGATGCCCTGCGGAGCGACGTTGGAATCGTCTACGGCAAGCGAGGTCGAATCGCCATCGCCATCACGGTGGACGATATGCCCAAGATCGACTACACCGCCGATAACGTGGGCAACATCCTGATCGCCGAAATCTCGAGAATCCTGGTTGAAATGCTGTAGCATTACCTCCATGAGACTTGTTCGCATTCTTCTGGCGGTGGCGCTGGGCGCCGGCCTTGGCTTGGCCCAGGAGCAGAAGAAATCGGCCAAACCGCCCGCCGCCGCTCAGGCTGCTGCGCCGCCGGCCACAGCCGCCGCCGAATTGCTCGACATCAATTCCGCTTCGCCCGAAAAACTGAAGGCCCTTCCCGGCATCGGCGACGCCTACGCCGAAAAGATCGTCAAGGGCCGGCCCTACCGCGCCAAGAACGAATTGGTGTCCAAGAAGATCATCCCGGAGGCAACCTACGCAAAGATCCGGGACCTGATCATCGCCAGGCAAAAGTAGCCGTCCCAACCAGACTCCAGAAAAGGGAAAGGGGCGCCGAAACGCCCCTCGCCACGTGGATCGTGTTAGACCCTGGAGTTTGAAATAGTTGGTCCCCTTCTGAATCGGGGCTTCTACGAATATACCGCACCGGGAGTTTTTTTACACATCTCGCCGGCCGTCTCCGGCCGCCTGCTCGTCCGCTCCCGTAGACTGTACCTATGCGTACCACGCTATCCGTGCTTCTTGGGGTGTTATTGATACCCGTTGCTTCGGGCCAGAGCCAGCGAGGCTACTACCGGTTTCCCGCCATTTCTGGAAACACCGTCGTATTTACGGCGGAAGGTGATTTGTGGCAAGTCAGTGTGGAGGGCGGCTTGGCCCGCCGGCTGACGACCCATGCGGCCGAGGAAACGTATCCCAAGTTTTCACCGGACGGCAAGACACTGGCCTTTACCGCGAACTATGAAGGTCCGTCCGAGGTCTACACCATGCCCGCCAACGGAGGACTCCCGCTGCGCCGCACCTTTGGCGGGGGGCAGTCCGCCGGGTGGACTCCCGGCGGCCAGGTCCTGGTGGTCACTTCAACCCAGTCAACCCTGCCCGATGCCCGGTTAGAGGCCATCAGCTCCGGGAATCAGATCTCGGCGATTCCTCTCAGCCAGGCCGCGCAGGGCGTCTATGAGCCTTCCGGAAAGACCCTTTACTTTACGCGGCTGCGCTTCCAGGGCAGCCACGCCAAACGGTACAAAGGCGGCACCGCGCAGAAGCTCTGGAAATACACCTCCGGATCGGAAGCGGTTCCGCTGACGGCTGATTATGACGGCACCAGCCGGGATGCCATGTACTGGCAGGGACGCATCTACTTTGCCTCCGACCGCGATGGGACCATGAATCTCTGGTCGATGGACGAGAACGGAAGGAATCTCAAGCAGCACACAAAACATCAGGGCTGGGACGTGAAGAGTCCCGACGCCGCCGGCGGCAAGATTGTCTACCAGCTCGGCGCCGGCCTGCGCGTTTTCGACATTCGGAGCGGCCAGGACAAGAACCTGGAAATCGAACTGGCTTCGGACTTCGACCACCTGCGTGAGCGGTGGATCAAAACCCCAATGGACTACCTGAGCTCGATGTCCCTGGCCCCCGATGGAGGCTCGGTGGTTCTGACCTCGCGCGGGCGTGTGTTCGTGGCGCCCGCCAAATCCGGCCGGCTGGTGGAAGCCACCGCCCAGAAAGCCGCGCGCTATCGCGACGGCCGGATGCTCCCCGGCGGGAAGGATATCCTGGCGTTCTCCACCGAAACCGGCGAGGTCGAACTGTGGAAGCTGCCCGCCAACGGCGTGGGCCAGGGCGAGCAGCTCACCAGGGATGGCAAGGTCTTGCGCTGGAACGCGTTCCCTTCACCCGACGGCAAATGGGTCGCCCACACGGACAAGGACAACCATCTCTGGCTGATGGACCTCGCCGGCAAGACCCAAAAGCTGATCGGCACGGGCAACCCGTCCGGCAACTCCAATCCGGCATTCGACGACATCGAGTGGTCGGCCGACAGCCGCTGGCTCAGCTACTCGACCGACGCCCGGAACACGTTTTCGCAGATTGCGGTTTACAACGTGGAGACCGGCACTGTCACACCGGTGACTTCGGACCGCTATAACAGCCGCGCCGCGGTTTGGGCGCCGGACGGCAAGTATCTCTACTTCCTGTCCGACCGGGCGCTAAAATCGTTGACCATGTCTCCCTGGGGTCCGCGGCAACCCGATCCCTACTTCGATCGAACCGAAAAGGTCTACCAGCTCGCCTTGAAGAAAGATCTGCGCTCGCCTTTCGAGCCGGCCGACGAACTGCACCCCGACAAGCCGCCGGACAAGCCTGCTGAAGCGGCCAAACCCGCCGCCGAAGCCAAGAAGGAAGAAAAAAAGGAGGAAAAACCGAAGGTCGAAATCGACTTTGACGGAATCGCCGGCAGGCTGGAAGAAGTGCCCGTCCCGCCCGGGAACTACACCGGTTTGTCGACGACCGGAAAGCGTCTGTGCTGGCTCAATATCGACCGCGCCAACCCCGGCAAGACCGCGCTGGAATGCCTGGACATCGCAAACAAGGGAGAAAAACCGGATGTCGTGATGGACGGCGTGCGGGACTACCAGCTTTCCACCGACGGCAAGAAAATGCTGATCCGCAAGAGCAGCGATCTGTACATTACCGACTCCGCCGCCAAGGGTTCGGCGTTGAAATCGCCGGAAGCGCTCACTCAAGCGCGCCTAGACCTCAAGGACTGGACGTTTTCGGTTGTACCAACCGACGAGTATCGAGAGGCGTTCCAGGATGCCTGGCGTCTGCACCGCGACTACTTCTACGATTCCAGGATGCACGGGGTGGACTGGAACGCGATGCGGGCCAAGTACGGCGAACTGGTCGGGCGGGTGCGCGACCGGTCGGAGTTGAATGACCTGATCGCCCAGATGATCAGCGAACTGTCCGCGCTGCACGCCTCGGTCCGTGGCGGAGACTTGCGGCAAGGCCAGGACCAGGTGCGTATGGGCGTTCTGGGGGCCCGGTTGGAACGCGACGCTTCGGCAGGCGGATGGGTGGTCCGGCACATCTACCGGAGCGATCCGGATCGTCCGGACAAAAGATCGCCGCTGGCGCGTCCCAACGCGGGTGTGAACGAAGGGGATGTGATCGTCTCCATCAACGGACGCGACACGCTGCCGGCCGTGCATCCCAACGAACTGCTGCGGAACCAGGCCGGCAAGCAGGTTCTGCTTTGCTTGAAGCCCGCCGGCAAAACTGACACAAGGGATGTGGTCGTGAAGCCGATGAGCCAGCAAGAGGAAGGCGACTTGCGGTACCACGAGTGGGAATACACACGGCGGCTCGCTGTGGAGAAAGCCAGTGGAGGGCGCATCGGCTACATTCATTTGCGCGCCATGGGCCCCGATGACATCGCGCAGTTTGTCGAAAACTACTATCCGGTCTTCGATCGCGAGGGCCTGATTATCGATGTCCGGCACAACGGCGGTGGCAACATCGACAGTTGGATTCTGGGCAAGCTGATGCGTAAGGCGTGGATGTACTGGCAGCCTCGCAAAGGCGCGCCAAGCTGGAACATGCAATTCGCATTTCGCGGACACATGGTGATGCTCACCGACGAGTGGACCGGTTCCGACGGCGAGGCTGTGGCCGAAGGGTTCCGCCGCCTGGGGCTGGGCAAGGTCATCGGCGCCCGCACATGGGGCGGCGAAATCTGGCTCACCGCGAGCAATGTGCTGGCCGACCGCGGCGTCGCCACCGCCGCCGAATTGGGTGTCTTCGGGCCGGAAGGTAAATGGCTTGTCGAAGGACACGGCGTCGACCCGGATATCGTCGTGGACAACCTCCCCAATGCGACGTTCAACGGCCAGGACGCGCAGTTGGAAGCCGCGCTCAAGCATCTCGATGACCTGATGAAGAGGAGCCCCGTGCCGGCGCCGGTTGCGCCACCCTATCCGGACAAATCTTTTAAGACGACTTCGCTGCCCCAGGAGAGGCGCGCCGGCAACTGACGTTGTGGGGGCCGCGCGTGGCGCCGGCCCCAAGTGCAATATACTGGCAGTTTCGACGTGAACCAAACCAGGATCCAAGGGATCTACACACCCACCCTCGTTCCCCTCGATGCGAACGGCCAAATCCACGAGGAAGAACTGCGCCGGTTCCTCTCCTGGCTGATCGACAAAGGCGTGAATGGTCTCTATCCGAACGGCTCCACGGGTGAATTCACGCGCTTTACCGCCGAGGAGCGGAGGCGGATTGCCCGCATCACCTGCGAAGTCGCCAAAGGCCGTGTGCCGGTCCTGGCCGGCGCCGCCGAAGCCAACGTGAAGGAGACCCTGGCCGCCTGTGAGACCTACGCCGGCTATGGGGCGCGGGCGGTGGCGATCGTCTCGCCCTACTACTACCGGCTTGGCCCCGAGGCCCTGTACGCGCATTTCGCCGAGATCGGCCGGAACTCCCCGATTGACGTGACGCTCTACAACATTCCGATGTTTGCGAGCCCCATCGACGTCAACACCATCCGCCGCCTGGCCGGCGAGTTTCCGCGCATCATCGGCATCAAGGACTCGACCGGCGACGTGGCCTTCATGCAGCGTATGATCGCCGCGGTGAGGCCGCTGCGGCCCGACTTCACGTTCCTGACCGGCTGGGACTGTGTGCTCGTTTCGATGATCATGGCCGGCGCCGACGGCGGCACCAACGCGAGTTCCAACGCCATCCCGGAGGTCATGCGTTCCCTGTACGACCTGGCCAAAGCGGGCCGTTACGATGATGCGATGAAACTCCAGTACCGCGTGCTGGAGATTTTCGACCTGATGCTCAACCCGTTCGAGTTTCCCGATGGTTTTCGCGCCGCCGCCGGGATGCGCGGCTTCGCGCTCGGTCACGGGCGGCAGCCCATGACTCCGGCACAGGAAGCCGAGCGGGATTCGCTTGCCCAGGTCTTGCGGTGTATCCTGGCCGAGTTCGGCGCGGTTCCGCCGCCTGAGGCGGGTTGCGCGCCGCGCACCGGGCTGGCTGCCGCCGACAAGACATCGCAAGTCGTTTACGAAGTCCTGCACGAACTTGAACGCCGGGGCCTCCTGTAATGAGCGCCTTGGCCCTCATCGAAGTCGGGGGCTGGTCGCCGGCCATGGTGATTCTCGACGCGATGGAGAAATCCGGCAACGTCGAATTGCTCCAGACCGAGTTCAACGACCAACCCGGCGTCTGCATGAAGCTCAGCGGACCCTTGGGCGACATCCGCTCGGCGGTGGACGCCGCCGGGATGATGGCCCAGCGGTTGGAATTGAAGATTGTCGCCGACGTCATCGCGGCGCCCGCCAGCGGCTCGCAGACGGCGTTCCAGGCCAAGCCCGATTACAATCCCTTGATCGAGCAAGCCACAGTGAAGATCCCGGAGAAGAAAATGCCAGACAAAGATACCCAGAGCCCTTTTGCCGTCGGACTCATCGAAACTCAGGGCTTCACGGCTGTATTTGAAGCGATCGATACGGCGCTCAAAGCCGCCGCCGTCGAAGTGCTGGCCAGAGAGAAGCTCGGAGGCGGATACATCACCGTGGTCATCAAAGGAGATGTGGCCGCCGTCAACGCCGCCATCGAGGCGGGCCGGGCCAAGGTGGAAGGACTCGGGCGCTTAATCGCCGCCCACGTGATCCCCAGCCCTTCGCAAGGCGTGTTGAGCCTGCTGCCCAAGCCGTAGCACGCGCCTTAAGTGCAAAGGCCGTCAAGCTCTTAAAGCCAGCGGAGTTCGCCGAAACGAGAAGACTTCCCGCGGCGTCTGATTTCCTTCTGGAGATGCGAAAGCAATGTATCTTGCATTTACTCATACCCACCGCGTGGATGACCATCGTTGATCTCAAAGTCCAAGCCCAGTACCTGAGAATTGGTATGGTGGCCGGGGCGCCCGTCACTATCGACTACCCGGCCTTCACTTTGCCTGGCTATCAGGTTCCGTTACCAGATGGGGGCGCCCTGACCGTGCCAACAAGGACAGCCCAGTCTCTGCCGCGCACCTTGATAGGCGGCCCGGCGCTCGGTTGGCAGTTCAACGACGGCTTCTCAATCGAAGGTAGCGCAATCTACCGCAGGCTTCGAATCGAGTTGCTCGGCCCCACGGTTACCTGGCAGTTCCCCGTTTTGGCCAAGTACCGTTTCCAGATCTCTCCGTTGACTCCGTTCTTGGAAGTGGGTCCGTCGTTCAGAACGACCGGCAACCGGAACACTGAACCCTCACACTTCGGGGTCAGTGCCGGCGCGGGATTCGACTGGCAGTGGAGTGCATTGCGGATCTCGCCAACGCTTCGCTACACGCGGTGGGCTCGGGATCGAACGCATACTCATCCGTCGAAGCAAGACCAAGTGGAGGCCTTGGTGTACTTCACAACGGCGCCTCGAAATGATCGTCGTCCCTTGGGTAGCAGGTTCTCGCTGGGACTGATAGCAGGAGCGATGTTGAACTTGCCAGCACGGGGGTTCTCCTTCGAGACTGGATTCGGTGAGGGATTTCCGGCCTACTCAACAAGGAATCCACTTCGGCCAGTGATTGTCGGACCGCACATGGAGTTCCTGTGGACAGAGCACTGGGGACTCAGCGGCGCCGCGACGTACCGTCCGATTCGAGTAGACACCAGGACCGTGGGCCACTTTCCAGGACCGGGAGGTGTTCCAAGAGAAGTTGACATCCGCGATACCTTCACGGCAGCAGTGCT
>JADZCI010000128.1 GCA_020851655.1 Bryobacterales bacterium | reverse complement strand
TTGGCCTCAGCGGACCTGATCGCTATCGGCGGCGACGTGGTGGTTCGCCTTCGGACGCTGGGCGGGTTGATTACCACGCAGGTCTTGAGAGGGACGGATCCGACCCAGTTCGCAATCGGCGCAGCAAGATTTGAGATCCTTTCGATCGGCGGCCGATATGAGTCGAGATTCGAAGGCTGTGGTCGCGAAGGGCGTGTCGACCCCCTCGTTTACATTGAAGCCCGAGGTCAACTTAGCACCATGGTCTGCGAGCGGGCGGCCGCGTGGCTGGCGCGCCGTTTGAACGTGGACCGGCTCTATGTGGAGTTTAGAAATGACCATTGGTTCACCTGTTCACCCGGTTTCCCGGTTTTCTATCCATACCGCTCATCCTTGCCGGCTCCGTCCGAGGATGCGTACTTGGCAATGCCTTGATCACGTGCTCAATCCGATGCGACGGTACGGTCCATTGCACCCAGAACACGCCCCGGCCTGGAGCCGCGCTGCCAGAAACCCACGACCTACTAAATCGCCTTGTCTTGGACCCGGCTCCGCATGCCGGACTACTTCACCGGAATCTACCGCGCTGTCCGTGACCGAGGCGACGACAATGATTTTCAGAAACAAGTTGATCCTCGGCCTGATGGTCTTCGGCGTGCTGCAGCCAGGCTGTGCCAACAGTGCGAGATATCCCTTACGTCTGTATGACTTAGACGAACGGCAACTGCTTGACCAGGCGACCACCGTTCTCGTGGGGAGAACGCTTGGCGCTCAATGGGAAACTGCCAGGCAGGAGATCCGTTGGAGCGGACAGTATGGCGTCAGCAGCGTGCGCCTGGTGAAGGTGAGACTGTCAGTCGAGCAAGTGATCCGTGGGACAGAGGACGACAAAACCGAGGTGACTGCGTACTACTGGGCGCCGGAGGTCTTCACCAATGGCAGGGCGTTGCACCTGCCCATGCAGGGTGAACGGGCGGTACATTACCTGGTGACCGGCCAAGGGCAGGTGCGATATGTGGCCGACGTGATGCGGAGCACAACACCGGTGTGGACTGGCTTTCACCGCCAGCCTCCAAAGGCCATCGGCACTGGCGCTGAAGCCAAGATCGCCGCAGTGCTGCTCACGCCGGGCGAAGGAATGAATGTTGCCAGGTTTGTTACGAATCTCTCGACCGCGACGGGAGAATCGTTGCGACTCGTGGGATTCGTTGGCGCCCTGCCGTTCCTGAAGGCCCTGGCGGATAGCCCCGTTTGGGAAGTGCAGTGGGCCGCCTGTGTTGAGACTTATCGTAGTGGCTTCATCGGGCATGACGGGTGCATCGATAAACTTGCACCTGAAGCTGTAAAGCACGGACGTGAAGTGGAACTCCGCAACCTCCAGAGTCAACGAACCGCCGCAGAGCAGCGGTTCCGGCATGCTTTCCTTTCTGATCCCGTCCGGGTAGCGAAGGACTATGCCCCGCTTCCGGCGACGAGCGGGATTGCCGATTTTCTAACCATGCTGGCGCAGCATCCGGACAAGAAGATCGCCGCTCGAGCTCAAGAAGAGTTGCGAGCGTTGCCGCTCAGGCAGTAGCAAGGGAACGCGATCACACACCCTTGCTCGCGCTGCGCCACCGCCCGCATGGCCGGCCAGACCGAAGCCAGCTCAGGTGAGACGGTGGCGTACCAGTACGACACCCTCGGCAGACTCACCCGCGCCGGGACCACCGGCCCGCAATGAGACTTGCGTTGGACGTATGATGTCCACGGGGAACCGCCCGACGCAATCGGCTGTCAAAGGAAGTGGACCCGCGGCGAGCTTGCGTGTGTATGCAGGCACCCGTAGAGAAGCATGACGACCAACAATGCCAATGCCGGCAGTGAAGTCGAGCCGATGAGAGCGGCCGTTTCACTGCTGCTTCTCATCATCGCGGCCCTTGTGCCTTCGTGCACGCCTGGGCCAGTGAATCGTGGCGGAGGCGTGGTCCGTTCCAACGGCGTGCTACTACAGCGGTGGTATGCGCTGCCGGGCTCCGGATTTGGCAGGCAAGAAGCTGTAGTCACGAACCAAGGGGTCGTTCTTGAAGCACGTGACTTTCTTCGAGAGCTGTTAACTCTTCGGACTGATTCGTTTTTCGGCCTCGGAGGCGGTCCCTATCTGGATGTGTTCCAACCACCGCTGCGCACCTTTACCGGCCAGGACGCCAGCAACTACGCGGACGATAGTCAAACTCGCCGCGGCATCGAGTGATGAGGTGTGAGGGGCGCAACTTCTTTTGCTTACCGTCCCGGCGACGGTGAGGCGAACGGGCTCGCCTGGTAATTCGGATAAGACGGCCTTTTTGGAGTCAGCACAGGATTCCTGGACAGTTCGGCCAACACAACCTCAATGGCCTTTTCTAATTGCGGATCCTTACCTTGACGTACTAATTCCGGATCCAATTCTACTTCGAGGTCAGGTGGCACGCCTATGTTCTCGGCATCCCATTTGGAATCAGGCCCCCATACGCCCGAGCTCGGCGCGGTCACGATTCCGCCGTCCATCAGTTGCGGCGCGCCGGCGCGGCCTACGAGTCCGCCCCAGGTCCGCTTGCCGATCAACTTACCCACGCCGGCGCGGCGGAAATAGTTGGGCATCGCGTCGCCGCCGGAACCGGCGAATTCGTTGATCAACATTACTTTGGGGCCGAAGATGGCGCCTTGAGGCTGTACTTCGTCGGCGCCATCGCGGGTTGCGACCGCGCTCATACGCTTACGGCTGAGGATCTCGATGATATCGGTTGCCAGCAGGCCGCCGCCGTTAAAACGCTCGTCGATGATCACCGCTTCCTTGCCGACCTGCGCATAGAAGTAGCGCGTGAAGTTGGTCAAGCCGCCAAAGGCTGTGTCCGGCATATAGACGTACGCCACGCGCCCGCCAGTGGCCTGATCCACTTTACGCCGGTTGTCTTCAATCCAGGCCAGGTTGCGGAGCCTCGCTTCTCTCGGCACGGGCGACACGGTGACTTCCCGCGCCCCGGAGCCATCGGCGTTGGGACCCACTTTGATGAGCGTATTCTTTCCCGACGTAGCTTCAAAGAACTCGTAGACATTGGCGGAGGCGGGGAGGTCGCGGCCGTTGACCGCCAGCAGGTACTCGCCCTGATTGACGTTGACCCCCGGCTGCGTCAGCGGAGCTTTCAGATCGGGGTTCCAATTCTCGCCGCCGTAGATTCGCGCGAAGCGGTAGCGGCCGTTGTCCACGCTGTAGTCGCATCCCAGGAGTCCTCCGGGCACGTTCTTGGCTTCCGGTTGGTCGCCGCCGACGACACCCAGGTGTCCCACGGTGATCTCGCCCATCATTTCGGCAAACAGGTAGTTCAGGTCGCGGCGTGATTGAATCTCCCGCAAGTACTTCTCGTACTTCCTGCTGAAGTCGGCAAAGTTGACTCCGTGCAGGTTGGGATCATAGAAGAACTCCCGCTGGATGCGCCAGGCGTCGCGGTACATCTGCTCCCATTCCGCTCTGGGCTCCGACTTGACTTCGAGTGACTCGGTCTTCATTGCCGTTGACGGCGCGGGCGGCGGTGGCGCGGGCGGTGCGCCGGCGGGTGGCATGGGCCGAACGGGCTCAATCATCCATCGATCCCCCCGCGCGGTCAGGGTCTTTTCGCCATTGGCCGAAATCTCGAAGAACCGGACGCCGGTAAACAGGACGTCCGCCTTGCGCTGTTTGAGATCGAACCGGTGGATCGTGCCCTCCGGAGGCGAACCGGGCGCCGCTTGTCCCGCCTCGATTGCGAACAACGTTCCACCCTTGCCGGCCTGCAGGCCGGCGTAGCGGCGCGCGGGCATGGGGAGGGCGAGAATCCGCTGGCTGATTCCATCGAAATCGATCCTGACTTCGACCGCCTTCGGCGCCTCCGGCTTGGCTGCTCCCGGTTTGACGGCTTCGGGCTTGGGCCCCTCGGTCTTTGAGGCTTCCGCCGGAGGCCCTTCCGCTTTCTTTTCCGGCGCTTTCTCCTCGTCGCTTTCGGGCGCCAGCGGGGATGTGTCCGCCTTGGAAAGCACGGCGAGATAGATGCTCCGCGTCGGATACTTACTGATGCTTTGTATGTCCGGTTCCAAGGATGGACCGATGTCTGTGCTGGCGGTGAAGTAGAGATACTTTCCGTCTTTGTCGAACACCGGATGGGCGGCGTCGCTCATGCCGTCGGTTACTTGTGACGCCTTGGCGTCGCCGACCGAGTAAAGGTACACGGCGCTGAGGTAATTCGGCAGCCGCTTGGTGTAGGCAATCCACCGGGAGTCCGGCGACCAAGCCATGAAGAAGTTTGCAAACTGGAACCGGTCGCGATCGACCTTGACTGGTTTCCTCTGCTCGATATCCACGTACCATGCCTGCATGTGAACATCCTGGTAGGCGATTTTCTTGCTGTCGGGCGACCAGCGTGGCGCCCGGTAGAACGTGGGACGCTCCTCAAGCCGAATCTTCTGGGCAGGCTGGCGTCCCATCGAATCCCGGTAGTGCAGTTCGTACTCGCCCGCCTCATCGGAGAAGTAGGCGATCCATTTGCCGTCGGGAGACCAGGACGGATCACGCTCCATCACGCCCGCCGTCCCGGTCAGATTGCGGGCATCGCCCTTGTCCGCGGGAACCGTGAGAATCTCGCCGCGCGCCTCAAAGACCGCCCGGGCGCCGGTTGGAGAAATGTGGGCGTTCGACAAGCGCTTTCCAACATTCACCAGCCTGGGCCGGACATCGTTGATGTCGCCGCTCACCGTGATGTTGACAGGCGCCAACTTCGACGTCTTGAGGTCGAAAACGTGGAGGCCGCCGAATTCCTCGATGACAATCCCGTCCGGTCCCGAACTGGCCGATTTGAAGTCCATACCAGGATTGGCCACCGTCTTGGCCACCTTCTTCGACTTGGTGTCGTAGGCAAACAGGGTGACCTTCCCTTCCCGGTCGCTGAGGAAGTACACTTTGTCGCCCACCCACATGGGGCAGAAGTCGTTCGAGCCGTTGTGAGGAACCTTTTCGACGCGGCTGTTGGCCAGATCGGCAATCCACACCGGCGTCGCCCTGCCGCCCCGGTAGCGTTTCCAGACGCCGAATGCGCGGGCTAACGGCACATAGGCCAGGCGCCTGGCGTCGGGAGAGTAGCTGGCTTCGTAACCCATCGGCAGTGGCAGTTTCTCCTCCAAGCCGCCTTCGACGGAGATCGTGTAGAGTTCAGAAAAGCGCGAGTAGCTGTTGCGGCCGGATTGAAAGACCACCCTCTTTCCGTCCGGTGTCCAGCCAAGCGCCACGTCCGGAGCGGGATGCCAGGTCAGGCGCCGTGGCACGCCACCGTCTGAAGCGATCAGAAAAACATCCGTGTTGCCGTCATATTGACCGGTGAAGGCAATCCACTTGCCGTCAGGCGAAAAATGCGGGTTGGACTCTGAGCCCGTCCCTGTCGTTAGGCGCTTCGCTTCGCCTCCCTGCCTTGGGACGCTCCACAAGTCGTCGGCGAACACAAAGACGATGTGCGTCGAGTTCATGGCCGGCTGTTGCGCCAGCAGTGGCGCGTTCGGCCCGGCCTGTAGACCGACGCACCCCAGCAATAACGTCAGGCTCGCGATTCGTATCATCCGGCATGGCCTCCGGACGCTGATTGTATCGCGACGGTGGCGCAAGACATGTAAAGTCTGATCGGAAGGCGCCTCCTGAGTTTCCGAACTTCTGCCGATGGAATAGGGCAGATGATTGTCCGTCGCGCCAAAGGGTTGGCGTTGGTGCTTGGTTTTTGCGCGCTTGCCGGAGTGGCCACAATTGCGCGCCACGGGCCTGGTTCACGCCGGGCTAGCCCGTTCATTGTGTCCGTG
>JADZCI010000127.1 GCA_020851655.1 Bryobacterales bacterium | reverse complement strand
TCGCCCGTGAACAGCAGGTCGAGCGCCAGCACCTGCTCGCCGCGATTCACGCGGGCCGAGATTGCCGCGGCCGCCGCCTTCTTTCCCTTGTCGTCCAGAACCACGGTAGCGGGCGCAGGTTCCACGGCGGCGAGCGCCTTAAGCCACACCGCGCTGGCGCTCAAGCCGTTGCTGAACTGGAACCGGAAGGAACGCGTCTCGAGACCACGCGAGTGTGTGCTCGTCACCGCCAGGGCATGCTGCAACTCCACCGGACGGTAGCGCACGGTCTCCTGGAGCACTGCCCTTTGCGCCGGGCCTGCCGGCTTCTCATTTCGCGCCGCCAGCTTTTTGGCCACGCCCAGAATGGTCAGGTTGTCCGCCGGCAGCCCCACCACCAATTCGTCCTGGCTCTTAATCTCGGCATCGACGGGGATCTCGGCATCCGAGGGCGGCATCCCGAACTGAGCGGCGAAGAAGCGGTACGACGCCTGGCGGTTGTCGAGCTGATAGTTGTGATCGGAGGGATCGGTGTTGAGGCGCCAGACGAACCGGTCCTCGTGCCCGTAAAGCTTAAAGAAAGGGCGGATGGCATCGTAGACATACGGCTTCACCAGCGGGCCGCGGAAACAGCAGTCGTCCTCGGCGTTGTAGACCAAGAGCGTGGGCCGCGGGGCGCGCATGGCGGTGAACTGCGTGTAATCGGCGATGGTAAGCAGGTCGGTGGGATTCTGCTCGACGTCGCCGATATCGCCGGCGCGCTCGATGCGCGACGTCAGGCCGGAGTAGCCCGCTACAGGAGCGGCGGCCCAGACCCGTTCGTCGAGCGAACTGAGGGTGATGGTCTGCCATCCGCCGCCGGATAATCCTGTCACGCCGAGGCGGGTGCGATCCACGTTGGGGTGCGCGTCGAGGTAATCCAGGCCGCGGCGCATGGCCAAGTAGAACAGACCCACGCCGTTGGCCCCTACAAGGTCGAGGTGCGCGCCGAACCAGTGCTTGTTTTCGGGCTGGTTCAACTCGCCGAACGACAGCCACTCCATGTTCAAGGAGAGAATGCCGCGCCGGGCCTGGTTGATACAGCGCTTCTGCTTGAACTCGACGGATTTCCCACCGGTGGAATGCCCGTTGACGTTCAGGATGGCAGGTACTTTTCCACGCAGGTTTTCGGGCTCGTAGAGGATGGCGGTCGATTGAAAGCCGGGGATGATCTCGTAACGCAGCTTGCGCATGCGGTATCCCGGCCCTGAGGGCATCAGCCCGAGGTCCTCCACTTTGAGAGGCGAATCGACCCACTCGCGGGGCCAGCCATGAAAGACGATTTCCCCGAGCACGCGCTTCCGCAGTTGTTTGGCTTCGGCCGTCCATTGTTCGGCCGCGCGCGGGGGCGCGGGCGTGATCACCTTCTTCGTCAAATACAGACTCAATTCCGAGGCAGTCACCTCGGGCGGCAGGATCCGCCGGCCGAGGTGAAGTGCGAGGTCCCCCGGATTGGTCTGCGCCCGCAGCGGCACGCAGAGCGGGATCAGGAGCAGGGGAATGATCTTGCCCATTAAGAACTCAACTATTCGACGGAAAAGTCAGAACGAGTACCGCAGCCCGAACTGAAGTATGCGAGGATCTCTCGCGCTGGTAATCTGGCCGAAGACGCTGGAGCTGAAGTTAGTGCTCGGATTATTCAGGTTGACCTGGTTCAGCGCGTTGAAGAACTCAGCGCGGAACTCTACCTTGTGGCGTTCCGAGTAAGGCATTGCGAAGGCCTTGAAGATCGAAAGATCAATATTCGAAAAGCCGGGTCCGACCATGGTGTTACGGCCTAAAGTGCCGAAGGTGCCCGGCGTATTGGCCTTGAAGGCGGCCGTGTTGAACCATTTCTTGATCTGGTCGCCGCGCGGGCGGTCATCGGGAAGACTCGGATTGCCGATGATGTCCACGCGGTCCCCGCCAATGCCGCTGAAGGAGTTGTCAAAGCCGGTGTTGATCGTCATGGGACCGCCGGTCTGGAACGTCAGGATGCCATTGAGTTGCCACCCTCCGACGACATAGTGCGCCAAGCCTGATTTGGGCCCGGGGATCTGGTAATTGAAGGAGCCGGTGAACCGGGTCGTCCGGTTGTAATCGGAGACGCCGTAATCGCGCATGATGCTGCCGTATGGATAAGCGCCCAGATTGCCTTCGAAGGCGGTGCTGGACGCGAGGTCCAGGGACTTTTGCCAACTGAAACCAGCCAGGAAGGTCAGGCCGCTGGAGAGGCGTTTCTCCACGCTCGCCACCAGCGCTTCATAGTTGGCCACCCCGTAGGTGCCGGAGAAGGTGAGCTGGGTGAAGTCCGGCCGGGGACGTCGCGCATTGGTGTTGCCGATGGTGGCGCCCGGCCCGTAGACCGCCGCGTTGAGTTCCGCCGCATGGAATAGGCTTCTCCCGGCTGAACCCTGGAAGGTAACCCGCGCCACCAGGCTCTTGGGCAAAGTTTGCTCGATGGTCAGGTTCCATTGATGAATGGTTGGGTAATGGAACGCCGGGTCGTAGGCCACCAGAAGAAACGGCGTGGGGAACTTCTGCGTGGGAGCGATGGGGCGGGTGACGGGGAAAGGGTTGTCCACGCCAAGGTATGGATTGGCAAAACTCGGCGGGGTGGTAATATCCACTCGCACCGAGTTGGGCGGCGAGGTGAGCTGGCGGTTGTAGCTCAGCCCGACCATCTGGTCGTGGAAGCGGCCGTATCCCGCGCGCAGGCTGGTCTTGCCGTTTCCAAAGACGTCCCAAGCGATGCCCACGCGCGGGTCGAAGACGCCATAAGCGGAATTCACGACCGCATCGGGCACTCCCGGGTCGCCACCGGCAAACACGCCGGGCGGCAGGTTGGGGAATCGCTGAGAACGCTTTCCAGCCTGGTAGGATGGCTGGTCGAATAGCGAAATCTGGTGGGCCGGTTCGTCTGTAAACGGTATGAACGGATTCCAGCGCAATCCCACGTTGATGCTGACACTCCGGCTCAGCTTGAATGTGTCCTGGATGAAGGCGCCATACAGATTGCGCAGCAGGTTGTCGTACAACGTGGATATCTGCGCGTAAGCGCTGGCCTTTCCGTACATGAAATCAGCCAGGTTGTTGCCCGATAGCCGGCCCCCGAAGGACCAGTTGCCATCGGAAAGGAAGTCCTGGTCGAGGAGACTCTGCTCGCGCGTGATATCCATGCCGAATTCCACCTGATGGCGCCCGTGAGTCCACGACCAGGAATGTTGCAGCGAGTACTGGTTCCGCGCCACGCGGTACAGGGCGTTGACGCCGTTGCCGAAATAGCTTCCTATGGAGAAGCGAAAAGAGTCGCCCTTGGACATGATCGGAACATTGATTCCCAGCGCCTTGTTCCCGGGGAAATCCTGAGCGATCTGCACGTTCAACGTCCGGCTGAAACTCAACGTGGTATTGGTGAGAAGGTTTGCGCCAAACAGGTAGGTGTCGGAGAGGTTAAAGCTCTGGCTGCCCCAGCGCCGGTCGGGAATGTTTGTGAGGCGGTTCTGCTGGTCGATGATGCCCGGGTTGTCCAGACCGTCGAAAAAATAACGGCCGGAGAGCCGGTGGTTCTGTGTGAACTGATGATCGATGCGTCCGACGTACTGGTTGTCGGTTTGCGATGAGGCCTGGACATAGTAGAGCAGCCCGTTCGGCTGGTTGGGCAGCGGGATCGTCTTCAAGACGTTCTGGGCCACGGCATCCAACTGTGAGGTTGGGATGATGTTGCCTGGAATGGGCTGCCTGGTGGTGGGGTCGATCAATTGGGTGCCGGGCAGCATGCTTGAGAAATCGCCTTGCCGCTGCGCCGGAGTGGCTACGATTGCGGTGGAAAGCGGCGGGCGCTGCCGGAGTTGAGTGCCCTGCCAGGAGAAGAAGAAGAAAGTCCGGTTGCGGATCATCGGGCCGCCCACCGAAGCCCCGTACTGGTTGCGTTTCATGCCGTCGTCGGAGGCGGCAAAGAAGTTGCGCGCATTCAGTTTGGAGTTGCGAATGTATTCAAACAGCGAGCCGTGGAAAACGTTGGTGCCGGACTTGGTCACCATGTTGACCACGCCTCCGCCGCGGCCGGCGAACTTGGCCGAGTAGTTGTTGGTCTGGAAGCTGAATTCCTGGATGGCATCCGGGTTGGGCGCGACGTTGGCCACTTCGGTGTACGGATCTTCGTGCAGTCCGCCGTCCAGCACGAACGTGGTGGAGTTGCCCCGGCCGCCGCTGGCTGAGATCATCTGCGAACCGACTTCCGGCCGCGTTGCGCCCTGGTTGAACGTGCCGGTGCCCTGCAATGTGCCCGGCGTCAACTGCATCAACTGCAGTACGTTGCGGCCGTTGAGCGGCAATTCGTTAATCTGCCTCTCGTTGATCACGGTGCTGAGAGTGGCAGTGCGGGTGTCGATGGCGGCTGTCTCGGCTGACACCTCTACGGTCTCGGAGACCGAGGCGACCTTTAAGGAAATGTTGATGGTAGCGTTCTGGTCCACAACCAGAACCAGTTCCGGGATCGTTTGAGTCTGGAATCCCGCTTTGCTGATGGTCACCGAATATGGCCCGGCCGGCAACGCGCTGATCACATAAAAGCCAAGATCACTCGATTCCACCCTGCGTTCCGCCCCGGTGGAGAGGTTTCGAACCACGACACTGGCGCCCGGCGCCGCGGCTTCCGAGGCATCGACGATGGAACCAGAGATCGAAGCCGTGGTCCTCTGGGCGAACGCGGTTCCCGCGGCGCACAGCAGCAGGACCAGGGCGGCGATTGCCAATTGAACAAGCCGAACTGGCTTGCGCACTAAAGATAAGTTGCTCATGTTAGTTCCCTTACTCTCCCTCTCTACAGACGTGAAGCTCACTGGGCGGCGGCTAGGCCTGGCGCACCCGGTTGTTCAGCAGCACCACCGCATCTCTTGGTACGTCAGGCGCCACTTCCACCGGCTTTGTAGCGCCGGACAATTCGTTGCCCATCAAGGTCACCCGTTCGGAGCCGCTGCCGGAAACGTGCAGCCACGCCGGGGCGGTTCCTGAGCGGCACCCGTGTATGAAAGCGTCCTTCACCTGGGTCAGGTGCATCACCGGCTTCGCCCCGGCAGGCCCGGCCAATGCGCCGCCCGTTACCTCCAGGCCCTCCACATCGTCGCAGACCAGCGCCGGGCGCTCGTCAGGAGCCGCATAGTTCGTTTCCACATTGCGCAGGCTCAGGTTCTTCACGTGCCGGCAATACAAGCCGTACGCCGGCAGCGTGCCGAACATGCCGAACTCCGGGTACTTTTCCGCGTTTTCCGGGACCTGGCGCTGGGCGTCGGCGGCCGTGCCGCCACCGGCGAATACGAGCCGGATGTTGTCCAGCGCGACATTCTCGACCGCTTGTCCCGGCAGCCCAGTGATGGAGCAACCTGTCTTTGTGGCGCCAATCGCCTGCACGTTGCTGATCATGATATTCCGCATTTTTCCCATTGGCGGCCGGGGACCGTCTGGGGTGAACGGCCGCGCCCGGTTGCCCAAGCGGACGAATACCGGCGCGCCGGTTCCGTTCATAACGACGTTGGAAACGACGACGCGGTCGAGCAGGCCGCCGTCCACCATCTCAATGGCGATTCCGGCCAGTCCCGTGTCGTATACCGTGCAATTCGACAGGATGATGTTCTCGAAGTTGCCGTTCGATTCGGTGCCCAACTTGAGGGCGTTGCACGTGGAACGCAAAACGCAGTTGGTGACGGTCACATCCTTGCACGGCCGGCCAGCCGTCGCCTTCAACACGATCGCGTCATCTCCAGAGTCGATTTCACAGTCGGAAATACGAACTCGCTGTGAACAGTCGATATCGATTCCGTCATTGTTGCCGTTGACGTGGCTGTGGACGCTGATGCCGCGGATCTCGACCTCGTCACAGGCCAGGTAGTGCTGCACCCACATGGGCGAGTTCCTGATGGTGATATCGGTCATCGAGATGTTGCGGCAACTGACAAAACGCATCAGATAGGGCCGGACCTTGTAGGGACCCTTGAAGGCGGCTCCCTGTCCGTCGAGCACCCCGCGGCCGCTGATGCCGATATTTTCCAGGCCCTCCGCATAGATCAGGCTCCGTTCCGTGTACGTATCGGTGTAGGAACGGAACGCGGGGATGTGGGACGGGTAGTCCTGAAGGTTCTTGCTGCCCAGGAGCGTGGCGCCCGCGTCGAGGTGGATCATGACGTGGCTCTTCAGGACAATCGTCCCGGAAAGGTAGGCGCCAGCCGGGAACCAGACCGATCCGCCTCCGGCCTGCGAGCAAGCGTCCACCGCCTTCTGGATGGCGTTGGTGTCCAGTTTGGCGCCGTCGCCCGCCGCGCCGAAGTCGCGAACGTTGAAGTTCGCGCGCCCGGCGGCGGCGCGATCGGCCGGGGCCGCGGCGGCTAAGCCTGCCGCGGGCGCAAGGCCCAACAGAAAGTTGCGGCGTAATTCAGTGTTGCGCATGGCAATCTCCTAATGAGTTCCGTTTCACGACGGGAGTCCGCATCCGTTCCGCGAGGAAGCTGCACACCGGCGGAACCTTCGCGCACTCGGCTGTTCAGGGTGCGCCGAACGGCAAGAATTACGGCTTAAGAACATCGCCTTCACTGGCTGTCGTCCAACTCGAAGTGCTCTCCTGGGGAGGCCATGCAACTCACGTGGATACACTCTATTGCTGGAGCGAAGGAATGTCTAGCAGATTATTTCGATGGTTTTGATTGATTCTTGCGATATGGAGGGTGGGCTCCAGGGCTGCTTCCGGGGTGGGTCGAGATCGCGCCAGTTTTCTCTAGTGGATCAATCCTAGCGAGTTGACACTAGTAACATCCGTGGCATATGATCCTCCCAATCTCACCGCCCCATCGAGGGGCGGTCTTGAGACTAGGGAGTCAAGTTTAATGAGGGATCAGAAGTACTTGGGAACTTGTCTACTGCTAGCCGCGCTTTTTGCCTCCGGCTCGGCAAACCTTTCAGCACAACAGATTTCCGGCGCCATCCAGGGGTCGGTACGGGACAGCCAGCAGGCTGCGATCGCCAACGCAAAACTGAGCCTGAACAACCCGGAATTGGGAATCACGCGCGAAGCCCAGACCAACACCGACGGCAGCTTTGTGTTTGCACAAGTACAGCCGGGCACGTACACGTTAACAATTGAATCGCCAGGGTTCAAGAGATTCGTACAAAGAGAGATTAAACTCTTTGCCAACGACCGCGTGGCTCTCGGGGATATCACCCTGGAGGTGGGCGCCATAAGCGAGAGCGTGACCGTCGAAGCGCAAGCCGCCGTTATCCAAACCGCGAGCGCGGAACGGTCGGGTGTGCTCACCAACCGGCAGGTGCTGGAAACCGGCCTCCTGTCGCGGAGCTTGTTTGACTTGGCCCGCACCATTCCAGGCATCATAACCGGCAACAGCACCTCGGGGCTTGGCGTCGGAAGCATCAATGCCAACGGGAACCGGAGCAACCAGAACAACTTCACGCTAGACGGCGTCACCAACATGGACACCGGTTCTAACGGCGGTTCGTTAACCACCACAAACGTCGACATGATCGCCGAGATGAAGGTCATCACCAACTCGCAGCCCGCCGAGTTCGGCCGCGCCTCCGGCGCCCAGATTCAAGTGGTAACCAAGTCCGGCACGCGAGACTTCCACGGAACAGGCTATTGGTTCCACCGGCATGAGGGGCTGAATGCGAACACCTGGCGCAACAACATCGATGGCCGCCAGCGCCAGTTTTACCGGTACAACTACGCTGGTTTCAACGTCGGTGGGCCTGTCCTGCTGCCTGGGTCCTGGAACAAGGAACGGGACAAGCTGTTCTTCTTTGCCGGCATCGAGTGGCAGAACCAGTTGGTGCCAAACGACCTTCGGAACGTGTCGGTGCCGAGCGCCCTGGAGCGCACCGGCAATTTCAGCCAGAGCCATGACGCTGGAGGCGTGATCCAAACCATCTTCGACCCGGCGAACAACAAGCAGCCGTTCCCCGGCAACATCATTCCCGCCAACCGGCTCAGCGCCGACGGGATGAAGATTCTGAACTGGTATCCGAAGCCGAACGCCGAAGGGCGCGACCCCGCGTTCAACTACCAAACGCAGATTTCAAACCAGTATCCGCGGCGCGAGGAAGTCTACCGCGGCGACTACAGCATCAACGATAAATGGCGCGCCTACGGACGCTTTATCCGTAGCGCGGACGAAACCAAGATGGCCTACGGCCAGTGGAACGCCAGCTACAACATCCCTCTCGCGCCAATGAGTTTTGGCGCTCCGGGGTGGTCGTATGTCGGCAACGTCACCACCATCATCAACCCCACGCTGACCAACGAGTTTGTCTTCGGGTCATCGCGCAACGACCTCCATATCTACCCGGTTGACCATACGTGGGACCGTTCCAATGTGAACCTGTCGTACAAGATGCCGTTTCCGGATGCGGACACCCTGCAACTGGTCCAGAACTGGAACTATGGCGGGGTTCCCAATGCTCCGACTTCGGGGTTCAACGGCACGCCTTTCAAGAACTTCAACCACACCATCGA
Source organism: Bryobacterales bacterium (assembly GCA_020851655.1). Classification (GTDB taxonomy): domain Bacteria; phylum Acidobacteriota; class Terriglobia; order Bryobacterales; family Bryobacteraceae; genus JADZCI01. Next base: position 15,506 of record JADZCI010000127.1, on the reverse strand, counting down.
CATCACCGACAGCTTGGCGAAGATCCACGGCTCCCACACCTTCAAGGGCGGCATCTATATCCACAAGAGCGCCAAGGATCAGACCGCGTTCACTTCGGTCAACGGCACCATCTGGTTCGACCGGGACGCCAACAACCCGCTGGATACGAACTGGGCGTTTGCCAACGCGGCGCTCGGTAACTATCAGCGGCTTCAGCAGTCCAGTGTGGTCTTGAACGGCCAGTATCGCTCCTGGAACGTCGAGTGGTACGTCCAGGACAACTGGCGCATCAGCAAGAAGCTGACGCTGGACTACGGCATTCGCTTTTACTGGATCCAGCCGCAGTACGATCAGGCCTATCAAACGTCGGCGTGGAACATGGGCCTCTGGAATTCCGCCAATGCCGGAGTTCTCCGCTACGGCGCCCTGGACTCCAACGGCAACCGTATCTCGGTGGATCCGATTAGCGGCCAGACCGGGCCGGCATCGCTCATCGGTTCGCTTGTCAATACGGGCAAGGGGTTCGTCAACGGGCTATACGCCAACGGCATGGGTTTGTCGAACAAGAACGGCTATCCGGCCGCGTTGATCGACGGACAGGGGATCAACTTCGCGCCGCGCCTCGGCTTGGCTTACACCATTACGCCGAAGACGGTGGTGCGCGCCGGAGCGGGGATCTTCTACGACCGGCTGCAGGGCAACCCGGTGTTCGACATGCTGCCCAATCCGCCGTCCACCGCGATTCCCCAGTTCTATTACGGAACGCTGGCCACCATTCCCAGCGCGGCCTCGGGAGCGTTCTTTCCGCAAAACGTCAACGGCTTCGACAAGGCGGGGCAGATTCCAACTACCTACAACTGGAACCTGACCGTTCAGCGGGAGCTGCCTTTCGCGATTCTCTTTGACGTGGGCTACGTCGGCTCCAACTCCAACCACTTGCTGTATCGCTACAACCAGAACGCGATTCCGCTGGGCGCCGCCTGGCTGCCGCAGAACCAGGATCCGCTGGTCTCAGCGCCGAAGTTTGACGGTACGACCAGCAAGCAGGCGAACTTCTACCGGCCATTTGTCGGGTTCGCCGGCACGACGGCGTACGGTTTTGGCGCCAACTCCAACTACCACTCGCTTCAGATGTCGGCCAACCGCCGGTTGGGCAAGAACTTCACTTTTGGCATTGCCTACACCTGGTCCAAGGCGATGGGCACCACCAACGACGACTACGCGGGCAACCTGCCGTTCAACCTGCGCACGGCGGATTACGACGTGCTGAGCACGGACCGCACGCATGTCTTTGTCGCCAACTACGTCTACAACACGCCCAAGTTCATCAAGGCCGACTCGGTGGGCGGCAAGATCCTGGGCGGGTTCGTTAACGACTGGCAGATTTCCGGCATCACGTCCATCCAGAGCGGGCAACCGGGCAGCGTCGGTTTCTCGGTGAGCGGATGGGGCAACCTGAACGAACGCTTTACCGGTTCGCCGGACATCGGCCCCAGAGTGGTTTACAAGTCCCGGATGAACTACCCGCAGACCCAATACCAGTGGCTCGACGCCTCGGTGCTGGCGCTCCCGGCGGTCAAGGGAAGCCAGGGCTTTGATTCGTCGCGGTTGCCAATCCGGTATCCGGGCTTGCACAACTACGACATCTCGATCATCAAGAACATTCCGCTGTACGCCGAGCGGGTCCGCATGCAGCTACGGTGTGAGATGTTCAACGCCTTCAACCACCCGCAGTTCACGTCGATCAACAACAGCGCTCAGTTCAACCAGGCAGGCAAGTTGATCAACACGCCGGCGGCCTTGGGTGGAACCGGCGGACGCTTCGGATTCGGCGCCGTGACCGATACGGCCGCGCCGCGCCGCATTCAGCTTGCCGCGAAGATTTACTTCTGAAAAGCGCGCAAGCCCGCCAGGGGAGTCTAATGGGGCGGCTTCGGCCGCCCCTTTGTCATGCGAGGCCGTAAAGCGGGTGCTCGCTATACTGGCCCATGGATGCTTCTTGCGTTGCTCGTGGTCCTGACTGCGCGGGTTGCCGCGCAGGAACCGAACGCACTGGACGCCGGTTCGAAAGCCCTGGCGGCCGGAGATCTGGCCACGGCGGAAGCTCTATTCGGGCGCTACCTGAAGTCTCATCCCCATTCCGCCGAAGCCTTGTCCAACCTTGCCGCCGTTCACGCGCGCCGGGAGCAGTTTCCCGAGGCGGTCGCACTGTACGAACGGGCGCTTGGGGCCAATCCCAAGCTCACGCCGGTCCACTTCAATATTGCTGTCGCCTACATCCGGACCGCGGACTATGCCAGCGCGGCAACGCATCTCCGCGCTTTCTTGAAAGCATATCCGGGTGAAGCCCGGGCGCACCAGTTGCTGGGAATCTGTCTTGTCGAGACAGGCGAGTTTGAGAAAGCGATTCGGGAACTTGAGGTTTCGCTCAAGCAGGACAGCCGCGATCCGTCGGTCCGCTTCTCGCTGGCCTATGCCCACGCGCGGGCGGGAAACACGGAGCGCGCCGAAGAGATCCTCAAGGGCCTCCGCCTGGCGCCGGCGCAGACGTTGTTGATTGAAGCCGAACTCGAACGCCGCCGCGAGCGGTATCCGGAGGCGCGTGAGAAGTTTGAGCAAGTCGTCCGGCTGGACCCGCAAAACGCCGCGGCCCTGGCCGCCATCGGCCGTCTCAACCTGCTCGACAACAACGAGGCCGAAGCGGTGCGCTATCTCGAGAGGGCGCTGGCGGCGAACCCCAGGGATGCTGAGTCCACCTACCAGTTGGGAGTGCTCTACGACCGCGCGGGACAGACGTTCAAAGGTATCGATTTCCTGAAGCGCGCCCTCACGCTGCGCGCCGCCTATCCCGATCCGCACTATCATCTCGGCCGGATCGCTCTCAGAGAGAAACACTACAGTGAGGCGCTGGGTGAACTGCAAACCGCCGCCGGCCTTCTGCCGGAGAACGACGCGATCCGGCTGGCCTTGGGCCGGACGTATCAGGCGTTGGGCCGGCCGGCCGATGCGCAAAGGGAGTTTGCGGAAGTCCGGAAGCTGAAAGCCGCCGCGGTGCGAAAGCAGCAGCAGTCCGTCGAAGCTGAGAGGCTGATGATTCCGGAGGGCGAACCGCGGCCGTGAGATTCCTGGTTCTACTTGCCATCGCGCTGCCATGTTTTGGACAAGGCATCGCCAGCCGCAACGTCAAACCCACGCCGCGAGGCAAGCCTTCCGGATTGCCGTTTCACGCCAAGTTCACCGACATTGCCAAACAGGCTGGACTCACCGCGCCGTCGATCTACGGCGGCGTTGAGCGGATCGACTACCTTCTGGAGACGTCGGCGGGGGGCGCCGCCTTTGTCGATTACGACAACGACGGCTGGCTGGACATTTTCATCGTCAATGGGACCCGGTTCACCAAGCCGGAACCCGCGGAGGCGACCAACCGGCTTTACCGGAACAACCATGACGGGACATTTTCCGACGTTACGGACCAAGCCGGGCTGCGGCGGACAGGGTGGGGTTGTGGTGTTGCCGTGGGCGACTACGACAACGACGGCTACACCGATCTCTTTGTCACCTACTGGGGCGACAGCGTCTTATACCGGAACAAGGGGAACGGCACATTCGAGGATGTCACACAAAAACTCGGCCTTCGACGTGCGTCGAAGACTCCCCTCTGGGATGCCGGGGCCGTCTTTTTCGATTACGACCGGGACGGGCGCCTGGACCTTTTCGTATCAGGCTACGTCGATTTTGATCCGGCGAACACACCCAAGCCGGGCGAGAACTCGAATTGCACATGGAAAGGGCTCGCCGTGGCCTGTGGCCCGCGAGGTTTGAAGCCGGGACGCCACTGGCTTTTCCATCAGAAGGCGGACCACACGTTTGAGGATGTGAGCGAGCGTAGCGGTATAGCCAGGGTCCGGAACTCGTTCGGCATGACCGCCGTAAGCGCCGACCTCGATGACGACGGGTGGCCGGACGTTTATGTCGCCTGCGATTCGACACCCAGCCTTTTCTTCCGCAACCAGCACGACGGGACTTTCGCCGAAGAGGGCATCGAGCGCGGGATCGCGCTGAATGACGACGGCAAGGAGCAGGCGGGCATGGGAATCGGTCTGGGTGACGTCAACCTCGACGGCAGGATTGACATCCTGAAGACTCACTTTGCCGACGACACGCACATGCTCTACCTCAACGACGGGCAAGGGAACTTTCGCGATGCGACGCTGGCCTCCGGGTTGGGTGTGGAAACCCGCTACGTCGGCTGGGGAGCGGCGATCAGCGACCTGGATAATGACGGGCTTCCGGACATGTTCATCGTTACTGGCAATGTCTACCCGGAGACGCAGAAGCAACTGCCCAGCTACCCATACTTCTCGCCCCGGCTGCTTTTTCGCAATTTGGGCCGGGGCAAGTTTGAACAATTGATGGACGAAGCCGGACCGGCGATAGCCCAGCAGCATTCGAGCCGTGGGGCGGCATTTGGCGATTTTGATAACGACGGCGATATCGATATTGTGATCTTCAACCGGAATGAGGCGCCCTCGCTGCTACGCAACGACCTTACGGGTTCGAATCACTGGCTCGAGTTGAAGCTGACCGGCCGGGCTTCAAACCGCCCGGCCTTCGGCTCCCGCGTGACCGTCCGTTACGGAGGCAGAGTCCAGACGCAGGAGTTGTGCGGTTCCGGGAGTTTCTATTCGGCCAACGACCTGCGGCTGCACTTCGGCCTGGGAAGCGCGGATCGTGCCACGGTGGAGATTCGCTGGCCGGCGGGGAAGACACAGCGGCTGGAGGTGACGGCGGTTGACCGCCTCGTCTCGATCACCGAAGCGGAATGAGTCAGTAGAACAACCGCCATGCCGCCATGGAACGCTTGAGGTTTTCTTCGCGGCTGCCTGTGATCTTGTAGCACTGCAACCCGAACGGCCCCGTGTAGCCCGCGGCTTTCCACGCCCGGACAAACGCTTTCACATCGAAAGTTCCCTGGCCGAGGTTCTGGATGAGCCGGTCCCAATCGCCCTCGTGATCCGCTCCGTTAACGCTTACCAGGAGCGTGTGCGGCAAGGCCTGCCGGAGACGCAGGTCGAAATTCGGCTCGTCGCCGCTTCTCAGCCAGTGGCACAGGTTGAAAACGATGCCGGCGTTGGGGCGCGCTACCTTGTCTCGAACCCGCAGCGCGTCTTCAATACGGGCCACATGCATACCGTAGTGAGGATAAAGCGCCACTTTGAGACCGCTCCCGGCCGCCATGGCGGCCACCTCGCGGATCAACGGAACCGCCTTCTCATCCCCGTCCGCGGCGGCGCCGCTCACCGTGAAGGTGATCAGTGCCCCAGTGCCCTTCAGTTGGCGGATCGCGTCAGGTAGTCCCGCGTCATAGGCGGGTTTGGCATCGGAGATATTGATGCCTGTGTAGATACCCAGGACTTTCATCCCTCGTGTCCGGTGGGCCTCGACCATTTCCGGAATCTGTTTTGTGCCGGAATAAAGGAGTCCTTCATAGCCCATCCGCCTGGCGAGTTCCACTTGCTCGCCGATTGGCAGGACACCCCGGCCCACACCGTTATCGAACACGTACAGAGGAACATCAGCCGCGTGGGCCAGGACGCCGATCAGGCTTAGCGCCAATAGCGGCATGTTCTTTCGGACGCGAGTTCCGGTGGGGCTACTGTGGCGGCAGATCATGGAATGCTCCGCATCCGATTATCGGACAAAGGCGCCCTGCTTTCAGTGGCAGCCCAGGCAAGTGAACTTACGGCCATGGCAGACCGCGCAGCTTGGCTTGTCCAGGTTCGCCTTGCCCGAAGAGTGCTTGTCAATGTAGTCCGGCGTGTGGGAGGCGGGCTTGAGCGAGGTGATCCCGGCATGGCACAGCGGACAGCTAAACGGAGGATCGACCTTGTTGTGACAGACCAGGCAGCTTGCCATCGGCGGCAGGTAGGAGTGGGAGAGTGAATCGGCCTGATCGATGCCCGCGTGGCAGGCCAGACACGGGTTGGCCGTATTCAAAAGTTCCCGGTAGCCTGCCGGAACCGGCGAAAGATACTTCCCGCTGTCGATCGCGGCGGCAATCACCGGCGCGGTGTTGCCTAACTTGAGGTGAAGCTGATGATTGAACCGGGTCACCAGGCTCCGGCGCGGCGGCGAAATTACGGGTGTGTTTTCTTTGTGGCACGTGGCGCAAAACGCGGCGTTCGGCAGACTGTTGTCTTCGGCGCGCGTGCTGGCCGGCACGCTGGAGTGACACGCCACGCAGGACAGTTTGAGCGCGGTGTGCTGCTTGTGCGAAAAGTCCGTGGCCGCCAAAGCGCCCGCCAGCAGGAATGATGCGGCTAACCCTTGTACGTAATGCGCCAAATCTTGTTTCCGCCGTCATCGGTCACGAGCAGGCTGCCGTCCTTCTGCTCGAAGACGCCGGTGGGCCGGCCCCACACTTCCCGTTTTTGGGGCGACAGCATCCAGCCGTTCAGGAATTCTTCCGGCTCCTTGACCGTGGGCTTGCCGTCCCTGAACGGCACAAACACAACGGAGTATCCGATGCGGGCCGAACGGTTCCAGGAACCATGCAGCGCCAGGAACGCTCCACCCCGGTACTTTGCCGGAAACATTCTGCCCTGATAGAAGGTCCAGTCGATCACGGCCGTATGCGATCGCAGGGACACATCGGGAACGATGGTTTTCTTGACCAGGTCCGGCGCCTTGCCGGCGTTGCGAGGATCCTCATTGGGTCCGAAATAGGAATACGGCCAACCGTAGAAGCCGCCCTTCTGAATGTGCGTGAAATAGTCGGGCACGAGGTCGTCTCCTAATCCGTCGCGCTCCTGTACCGACGCCCAGAGCACCGGAGAGCCCGGATAGAACCGGATCATGGTGGGGTTGCGGGTTCCCGATGCAAAGATTTCGCAGTGCTTGCCGTTGGTGTCGCACACGCTGATGGCCGCGCGCATGGCCGGCTCGCCCGTCGAGACGTTGGACTCCGAGCCAACACCGACGTACAACTTGTTACCCGAGGGGTCGAACGCGATGGTGCGCGTCCAGTGGCCCTTGCCGAAGTCTTTCATCGAGATCAGTTCTTCACCGGGGCCGGCGGTCATCGCTTTCGTATCGTACTTGTACCGTTTCACCGACGTGGTTTCGGCGATATACAGCATGCCGTCCTTGGACCAGGCCATCCCGTATGGCCGGTCGAGTCCGGTGATGATCTGCTTCTTCTCGTCGGGCTTGAAGTCTCCGTTCTTGTCCCGGAGGACGTAGATGGAGCCCTCCGAGACGCTGTCGGCCAGCAGGATCTCTCCGGAAGGACCGTACAGCATCGTTCGCGGGCGTTCGAAGCCGTCCATCACTTCCTCGATCTGAAAACCTGCGGGAAGTTGAAGCTGTGCGCCGTTCGGACGCGTGATGACTTGCGGACGGTTGTTGGAGGACGGAGTTTGGAACGGCGGAGGGAGTTTGAAACCCTCCTTTTGCCAGGCCATCAAGGCGCCCGAGACAGCCAGGGCGGAGACAAGTATCGCCAGCCGGTTTCGCATAGGATTAGCTCCAGTATAGCCGCGCCCCGGAGAGATTTGAGAATTCAGCCAGCCCCCTGGTGCTTCGTTATATTATGAGAGACGTCTCAAGGTTGACTGCCGCCCCCTGCGCGCGAGGACCGCGCACATGAGGTGGCGGGGAAAGGCAGGTCGCAATTGAAGATAAAGAAAGAGCCTGACGTGCCGAAACAAGGCTGGTCCCGGCGAGGATTTGTACAGAGCGTGGGAGCCGGAACCGGCGCGGTGGGCGCGGGAGTACTCTCTCAGGAAGCCAAGGGCCAGACTCCGGGCGTGTCCGGTCCAGGCGAGGTTTCAATTACCCTTAACATCAACGGCAAGCCAACCAAGGTGAACGTTGAGCCGCGCACGACGCTGCTCGACGCGCTGCGCAATCAATTGGACTTGACCGGCGCCAAGCGCGTCTGCGATCGAGGCACGTGCGGCGCGTGCACCGTCATCGTCAACGGCAAGTCGATGTACGGCTGCACTCTTCTGGCGATCGATCTTCAAGGCAAGAACATCCAGACCATCGAAGGGTTTGCGCTCACCGGCGGCAAGCCTCACCCGGTGGTTGCCGCATTTGTGCAGAATGACGCGCAACAATGCGGGTACTGCACTCCGGGGTTCGTCACCGCCACCAAGGCATTTCTCGATCGGAACCCGAACCCAACCTACGAACAGGTCAAGGAAAATCTCGGCGGCAATCTGTGCCGCTGCGGCACGTACGTGGGAGTCCGGCAGGCTGTGCTCGACGCCGCCAAGAACATGAGAGGAGTCAAGAATGGCTGAGTATTCCTGGCCCCCGATGAATACCCGCAAGGTGATGGGCAAGCGCCTGAACCGCCTTGACGGAATCGAAAAAGCCACCGGCCGTGGAAAGTACACCTCCGATCTCAACAAGCCCGATCAGCTATGGGGCGCGGTCTTGACCTGCCCTTACGCACACGCCCGCGTCCGCGGCATCGATACGTCGGCGGCGGAAGCGCTGAAAGGCGTTTCGGGTGTGCGGGTCGTGTCGCCTGCCGGCACGGAAATTCAGTGGGCCGGCACGGAGGTTGCCTTTGTTGCCGCGGCGAACGAGCACATCGCCCACGATGCCGTGGCGCTGATTAAGGCCGACTACGAAGTCCTTCCCCACATGGTCAAGGACGACGACCTCAAGAAGGCCGGCTCGCGAGTCAAGCCGGCGGGCGAACAGTTGGACGGCGATCCCGACCTGGCGGCCAAGCAAGCCGACGCGATCTCCGAGGGGTATTACGCAATCCCGGTTCTGGCGCATTGCTGCCTGGAGCCGCACGGCCAAGTCATCTCCTGGAAGGGCGACAAGATCGAATACAATCCTTCCACTCAGGCCTTGACGCCGATACTAGCCGACCTATCCCGGCAACTGAACGTACCCAGCACCAATATCCATGTTCATCAGGACTACATTGGCGGGGGCTTCGGCAGCAAATTCCAATCGGACCGGTGGGGCGTGGAATCAGCCCACCTGTCGAAGGCGGCCAACGGCCGTCCGGTTAAGCTGTACCTCGACCGGGCCACCGAGTTGACGATCGCGGGAGTGCGCCCTTCGGCTTACGCCCGAGTCAAGGTCGGCGGAAAGAAGGACGGCACGATCACGTTGTGGGAGTCCACGTCCTGGGCTTCCGGCGGCATCGGCGGCGGCGGAACTCCACCGCTCCCATACGTCTTTACGAAGATCCCGAATCAGCGCAAGAACCATTCCGCGGTCTCGTGCAACACGGCGCCGATTCGCGCCTGGCGCGCTCCCAACAACCCGCAGGCTTCTTTCATCACCTGCGGGGCCATCGAAGATTTCGCGGCGAAAATCGGAATGGATCCGCTGCAGGTTTTCCTCAAGAATGTCGGTCTCACGCCCCGGCCGGACACCTATGAGCGGCAACTCAAGAAGGGCGCCGAGTTGATCGGCTGGTCGAAACTCTGGCATCCTCGCGGGGACTCGGGCAGTGGCCCCGTCAAGCGGGGTCTCGGTATCGGCGTCAACGCCTGGGGCGGCGCGGGTCATGCCTGCACGGCGCGGGTTAACATTCATCCGGACGGCTCGGCCGATGTCGAGATGGCCACACAGGACTTGGGAACCGGAACGCGGACGGTCATGATGCAGGTCGCCTGCGAGACGTTCGGGTTGCCTCCGGGTTCGGTCGCGGTCAAGATCGGCGATTCCAATTATCCGCCCGGAGGAACTTCAGGCGGCTCAACTACGGTGGGCGGCGTCAGTTCATCCACCCGCAAGGCCGCGGTGCAGGCGCTCGACAAACTGTTCGAGGCCGCCGCACCCTCGCTGGGAGCGCCGGCCAACCAGGTCGAAGCGGTGGACGGCAAGATCCAGGTCAAAGGCAACCCGGCCAAGAGCCTCGCCTGGAAGGCAGCCTGTCAAAAGCTCGGTGTCAAGTCGATCTCGGAGTCCGCCGACAACAATCCTCGCGAGGCTCTGAAGGAAGGACTCAACACCGGAAACGTCGGCGGCGTGCAGATGGCCGATGTTTCGGTTGACATCGAGACCGGCGTCGTCAGCATGAACAAGCTGGTGGTCGTTCAGGACTGCGGCTTGATCATCAATCCCAAGACCGCTGAAAGCCAGATCCTGGGCGCCAGCATCATGAGCATCTGCGGCGCGCTGATGGAAGAGCGCATCGTCGATGAGATCACCGGCCGGGTTCTGAACGCCGAGATGGAGTTCTACAAACTCGCCGGGCTCGCCGATATCGGCGAAATCGTGCCTCACCTGGAAATCGACGAACTCAACGACAAGCGCGGCGTCGTCGGCCTGGGTGAGCCGCCGATGGTGGGCGGCATCGCCGCCATCGCCAATGCGGCCGCCAACGCGATCGGGGTACGGGTGCCTTCGGTGCCCCTCACTCCCGACCGCGTTTTGAACGCGCTCGAAAGGAGGAACTCCTGATGCGACCCTTCGAATACGCAAGCCCGAAGACCATGAAAGAAGCGCTGGCGCTGCTGGGCACATCCTGGGATGACTCCGCGGTGCTGGCCGGCGGCACCGATCTCATCAGCCTGATGAAAGACGGCGTGATGGCTCCCAAGCGCGTGGTCAACATCAAGGACATCGCCGAACTGCGCGGGATTTCCTCCGCCGGTTCGGTGCTGCGAATTGGCGCCGCCACAACGGTGGACGAACTGGCGGAGAATGCCACCGTCCGCCGGTCGCTGCCCGTGCTGCACCAGGCGGCGCGCGGTATCACCAGTTCGCAGATTCGCAACATGGGGACGGTGGGCGGCGATTTGTGCCAGCGCCCGCGCTGCTGGTATTTCCGGGCCGGATTCGGATTGCTGGCGCAGAAGGACGGGCAAAGCCTCGTCGAGCATGGCGAGAACAAGTATCACGCCATCTTCGGCAGCGGCCCGGCCCGGTTTGTGTCGGCATCGAGCTTCGGTCCGGCGCTGGTCGCGCTCAACGCCAAGGTCAAACTCGTTTCGGCCAGCGGCAGCCGTGAGGTGGAAGCAGGGAAGTTTTTCTTGTCACCAACCTCCGGCGAAGCTCGCGAAGTGGATCTGAAACCCAACGAGATTCTGACGGAGATCCTGATTCCCGGCGGCAACATGCGGTCGGCGACTTACGAAGTCCGGCAGAAAGAGGCGCTGGATTGGCCGCTGGCCACCGCGTCGGTCGTTCTCGGGGTCAAGGGCACGGCCATCTCGAGCGTGAAGGTGGTGTTGGGCCACGTTGCGCCCGCCCCCTGGGATGTCTCGCAGGCGGCTCAATCGCTGGTCGGAAAACCGGTATCGATCAGCGAGGACGCGGCTGAGGGCGTGGGGAGTTCCGCGGTCTCGGGAGCCCGTCCGCTGAGCGGCAACCGCTACAAGGTCCAACTCGCCAAGGTCGCGGTCAAACGCGCCCTGCTTGCCGCCAGCGGCCAGACGCCGGTCATGCGTGGAGGCGCCAAGGCATGAGCGGTGAGCGCGCCGGACTATCGCGCATCGACGACGACCGCTGCCAGTGGCTTCGCTGGAAGGGTCTCTACATCGACGCCGAGTGGGACCCAGCCGTTCAGCACGGCAACGACCGCGCGTTCTGGTGCGACAAGACCCAGATTTGCCTCGGACCGGACGGCAAGCTTGCCGACGACTACGAGTGCAACGAAACACGAAACTGCTACTCTGCTCTCTAAGTCCTGGGAGCCGCCTCACTCGAGACGGCTCCCGGAACATTCCATGAACATGCTCCACCAGTCGCGGTTTGCCGCATTACTCTTGCTGTGTCCGGCTGGCTTCGCTCAATACCGGGGATGGAGCGTGGCCGGAGGAGGTACGCCTGAAGGGATACGGTATTCCCAGCTTTCGCAGGTGAACCGGAACAACGTCAAAGACCTGCGCGTAGCCTGGACGTTCGATACCGGAGACGCTTTCAACGGCTCGGAGATGCAGTGCAATCCCATCGTCGTGGACGGAGTGCTTTACGCGACCACGCCGAAGCTCCGGGTCATTGCGCTCGATGCCGCCAAGGGCACACTGCTGTGGTCCTTCAATCCGTTTGAGGTCGAGAAGGCGACCGGCGGCTTTCGAAATCGCGGCGTGGTCTTCGCCAAAGGGCGGATCTATTTCACCGCGCGCAACTGGCTGTATGCGCTCGACGCCCGGACCGGCAAACCGGTGGCGGAATTTGGCGGTTCAGGCCGCGTGGATATGCGTCTGGGGCTGGGGCGGGCGGTTGCAAAGATCTCGATTTCCGCCACCAGTCCCGGGGTCGTCTACAAGGACCTGCTCATCCTGGGAAGCCTGGTGAGCGAGGACTTGCCGTCGTCTCCCGGCGATATTCGCGCCTTTGACTTGAAGACCGGAGCGCAGCGCTGGTCTTTTCACACGATTCCTCACCCCGGCGAGTTCGGGTACGAGACGTGGCCCAAGGACGGCTGGCAATACCTGGGCGGCGCCAACAGTTGGGCCGGCCTCAGCCTGGATGAGAAGCGCGGCATCGTCTACGTTCCCACCGGATCGGCGGCCTTCGACTTCTACGGCGCCAACCGGCACGGCGACAACCTGTTCGCCAACTGCCTGCTGGCGCTCAAGGCGGATACGGGCGAGCGAGTCTGGCACTTTCAAACCGTCAAGCATGACGTGTGGGACCGTGACTTGCCGGCGGCGCCCAGCCTGGTCACTTTGATCCGCGACGGAAAACGCGTGGACGCCGTGGCGCAAACGACCAAGTCGGGCTTCGTTTTTGTGTTCGACCGCGAAACGGGCAAACCGCTGTTTCCCATCGAGGAGCGCGCCTACCCGGCGTCGGATATTGAGGGTGAACTCCTTGCGCGGACGCAACCGCTGCCCGCCGCTCCTCCGCCCTTCGCGCGGCAATCTTTGGGGGAGGCGGACTTGACCCGGCGCACGCCAGAAGCCCTGAGCCTCGTCACGGACCGCCTTCGCACCGTAAGATCAAACGGGCAGTTCACGCCGCCCAGTCTGCAAGGGACGATCGTCTTTCCCGGTTTCGACGGCGGGGCGGAGTGGGGTGGTGCGGCGTTTGATCCCGATAGCGGTCTGCTGTATGTCAACTCGAACGAGATGCCGTGGATCTTGCGGCTGGTGCCCCGTTCGCCCGCCGGGCGCCGCGTTTCCGGCAGATCGCTGTATGTGGGCCACTGCGCCAACTGTCACAAGGAGGATCGCACGGGGAGTCCACCGGGATTCCCATCACTGGTCAATCTCGCCCAGACTCGCAGCGAGGCCGGCGTCATGCGCATCATCCGCAACGGCGCGGGCCGCATGCCGGCCTTCAACCACCTGGATGAGTGGTCGCTGAACGTGATTGTCCGGTACCTGATGAAGGGTGAAGACATCGAGGGCGTTGCCACCCGCCGCGCCGCCTCGTCGGGAGACCTGAAGTACTCCACCGATGGATACAACAAGTTTCTGGATCCGGACGGGTATCCGGCTGTGGCTCCGCCGTGGGGCACGCTCAACGCAATCGACTTGAATCGCGGCGAAATACGCTGGCGGATTCCGTTCGGCGAGTTTCCGGAACTGGCAGCCAAGGGGATGCGTGACACCGGCACGGAGAACTATGGCGGACCAGTCGTGACCGCCGGCGGGCTCTTGTTCATTGGCGCGACAAACCACGACCGCAAGTTCCGCGCCTACGATAAAGATACGGGGAAGCTGTTATGGGAGACTCTGCTTCCCGCCGCCGGAAACGCTACGCCAGCCGTGTATGAATGGAAGGGAAGGCAGTACATCGTAATCGCCGCCGGTGGCGGCAAATCAGGCGCGCCCTCCGGCGGCGCGTACGTCGCGTTTACACTGCCGGAAAGGACTCAGTAGTATGGACCTCAAACTCCAGGACAAAGTCGCGCTCGTTACCGGAGGAACAAAGGGCATCGGCCGGGCCATCGCGGAGCGCTTGATCCGGGCGGGCGCGACAGTGGTCGTCTGCGCCCGGACCCCAGCCGCAATTCCCGGCGCTGAGACAATCGAGGCCGATGTCGCCGACGAGTCTCAAGTCAAGACGATGTTTGCGACGATATTGCGTGAGCACGGCGGGATGGACATCCTGGTCAACAACGCCGGCGTCGGACTCTTTTCAAAGCTCAGCGAGTTGACTCCCGCCGCCTGGCACAAGGTAATCGACACGAATCTGTCGGGAGTTTACTACTGCTGCCATCACGGCCTTCCGCTGATCCATGCCAGGGGCGGCGGCTTCATCGTCAACATCAGCAGCCTGGCGGCCAGAAACCCTTTCGCCGGCGGCGCCGCTTACAACGCCTCGAAGTTCGGACTCAACGGCATGACTGAAGCGATGATGCTCGATCACCGCTACGAGAATGTGCGGGTCTGCACCATCATGCCGGGCAGCGTCAGCACGGAGTTCGGACGCGCCGGCAAGGCGGATTGGAAAATCCAGCCCGAGGATGTGGCCGAAGCCGTGGCCATGGTGCTCGCCATGCCGGAGCGGACGCTCATCAGCCGCGTGGAGATCCGGCCATCCAAACCGCCCAAATGAGTTTGGTACATCGCATGCTCTAGCGTGAGCATGACATGCCCGACAGCGGTTCTCGACCCGACCAGGACAGGCAGGGAGGCCGATTCTCTGGAGAAGAGCCTGCGCCGATTGATTATCGGCCAGGACGATGCGATCGAGCAGATCGTCAACATCTATCAGATGCACCTGACCGGACTTTGTCCGCAGAACCGCCCGGTCGGCAACTTTCTTTTCCTGGGGCCCACAGGCTCGGGAAAGACTCGCATCGTTGAGGCGACTGCGGAGAGCCTTGTCGGCACCAGCAGAGCCGTCATCAAGATCGATTGCGCTGAATTTCAGCATTCCCACGAGATTGCCAAGCTCATCGGCTCGCCCCCCGGATATCTGGGCCACCGGGAAACGCATCCTCTTCTGAGCCAGGAAGTCCTGAACCAACATCATACCGAGAAGGTCAAAGTCAGCTTCGTGCTCTTCGACGAAATCGAGAAGGCGAGCGACGCGCTCTGGAACCTGTTGCTGGGAATCCTGGACAAGGGCACGCTGACCCTGGGAGACAACCGCCGCGTCGACTTTTCGCGGGCCCTGATCTTCATGACCAGCAACCTCGGCGCCTCGGAGATGAGTTCCATGATGGGATTCAAATTGGGATTTCGTGACCCGGAACAGAACCCGAGCAAGCGCCTGGCCGACGCCAAAGTCAACGCCAAGATCGAGAAGTCGGGAGTGGAAGCCGCGCGCCGCAAGTTTACGCCGGAGTTCATGAACCGGCTCGACAAGATCGTGGTCTTTCACCCTCTGGGGGAACCGGAACTACGGCGCATCCTGGAACTGGAATTGTCGATGGTGCAGGACCGCATCTTCCGCGCCGCGTCAGACAAGTCTTTCGTGTTCACGACGACCGAATCGGCCCGCGGCCACCTGCTGGCCGAGGGAACCGATCTCAAGTATGGCGCCCGCCACTTGAAGCGCGCCATCGAACGTCTTCTGGTCCAGCCCATTTCGAACCTGATGGCGACCGACCAGGTGCGCTGCGGCGACGTGGTGAAAGTCGACTATG
>JADZCI010000126.1 GCA_020851655.1 Bryobacterales bacterium | reverse complement strand
GCCAGGCCACGCGCCGCGGCGCTCGGCTGATAGTTGAGCTTGCGCGCGCACTCCAGCACCCGCTTCTTCAGTTGGGGGCTGATGTCGCTGGCATCGCGCAACGCCTTCGACACAGCCGCTTCCGTCACCCCCAACTTGAGGGCGATGTCCTTCAGGCGGGCTCGGGGCCGTGGTCTGCTGTCGCGCCTCATGTCAGTCCCATGCTAGCTCTGGATTCCTCATTCGGTGTTTGTCCGCCGGATATGTTTTCCGCTCTGATATTGACAATCGGCGGCAAGTGGGACACAATACCGCCTAGCTACACACTTAACCGCTTAAGTATGCCACTAGACCCGCATTTTCGCATGTCCCGGCAACCGTCCGGCGCTCCCTCGGGGAAGCGCGGCGCCGGCTTTTAGGAGTGGACGATGGAACTCTCGCAGCTTCGCGCCATGCAGGCGCTGGCGGAATTGCGCAGCTTCACTCTGGCCGCGGAACGGCTGCACCTGTCCCCGCCAGCGGTCTTCAGCCAGATCAAGCAGTTGGAAGAACGGCTCGGCGGGCGTTTGTACGAGAAATCAGGCCGGACGCTGGCGCTGACGCCGAAAGGGAAACTCCTGGCCGAACACGCCAACCGGATCGTCTCGGCGCACGACTTGGCGTTTGAGGAGATCACGGGCCGCGCGACTTCGCGCCGCGATGTCCTGCGGCTCGGGGCCGGGCCGTGCAGCGCGGTGCAAATCGTGCCTCACCTGTTGCGAGCCTACCTGGAGGCGCATCCCGGTGTGGAGGCGCGCTTTGCGGCGGACGAGGATCAGGAACTGCTGCGCCAGTTGCACGCCGGGACGCTGGACGCCGTACTGCTGACGCTGCCCGCGGCAGACCCCGGCCTGGAAGAGTATCCGCTGTGGTCGTACGAGTTGATCTTCGTCCTGCCGCCGCGCAAGTACAAAGAGTGGCACAGCGGCGCGAAGTTGCGGGAACTGGCGGACAAGCCGTTCATTCTGTACCGGCGGCCCGCGGTGGCGGAGCAGTCCATCCGCCGGCTGTGTCTGGCCGCGGGCTTCGCGCCGCGCGTCACGATGGAAAGCGATAACCCGGCCACAATCGCCGAGCTGGTGAAACTGGGCCTCGGCTACGCCGTGCTGCCGATGTGGACCGTGGGAGAGGATCTGGCGCGCCGGGATCTGTCGTCCCCCCGCATCAAGTTGACCGTGGCCCATCAATATGGCCTGATCTGCCGTCCGGGCTATCTTGGCACGCGGACCGGCGCGGGACTGCGCAAAGTAGCGGCGGAGTGGTTCAACTGGTGGCCGCTGGCGCGCTTCGTTCAGCCAAGGGAAGCACTTCGAAACGCGGGCTGACGAATCGGCGAGTCCGAAATACAGGGAGCAAAGATGAACTACCGATGGATGATTCCCGCGACACTCGGCGCGGCCGCGGTCTGCCTGATAGCCCCAATCGTTGGCGGAGGCGCCGGATCTGTTGATTGGCCGGCCATCTCAGAGCAGCGGGTACAAGAGTTGAAGAACCTCCGGTTCGGGATGTTCATCTGCTGGTCGTTCAGCACGTTCTCCGGCAAGGAATGGACGCCGGGCATCAAGGATATCTCGTTCTTCCGTGCCAAGCACGCGGATGTGGACCAGTGGGTCAAGACAGCCAAGGAAGCTGGGATGGGGTACATCCTGTTTCTCACCAAGCACCATGACGGTTTCTGCCTTTGGGACACCAAGACGACCAACCGCAAAGTGACTTTGGCGCCGCTGGGCCGCGACGTGCTTGCCGACCTGCGCAAAGCCTGCGACCGGCACGGCATCAAGCTGGCGCTGTACTTCTCAGAGGGCGATTGGACCTGGCCTGGCGCCGAAGACGGCAAGTCCGGAAAGGGTGGATCAAACCCGGAGATGAAAAAGGCGCAGTTGAAAGAACTGCTGACGGGTTACGGGCCGGTCGAATACATCTGGTTTGATCATGCCGTGGGCACGGGCGGCCTCAGCCACGCCGAGACGATTCAGTTCGTGAAGTCGATTCAGCCTGGGTGCTTTGTTGGCTTCAACCACGGCGACCAGGAAGGCGCGGACATCCGGCTGGGCGAGATGGGCCGTCCGGGCCCGCTCAATGACCACTCGGCGGCGGGGCCTCACATGCGCAACGCGCCGGCGCGCAGTTACCGCCTGGCGGAGTTCACCTACCCCATCCTGCCAGCGCACAAGGGCGGCGCGATGTGGTTCTACTCGCTGCCCGAACATGACAACCTGGTCCACCCGGCTGACAAGATCTACCAGGATTACCTGGGGGCGGAGAAATACGGGAATATCTTCTCACTCGACGTGGGCCCCGGCTACAGCGGCCGGTTGCGCGACATTGACGTCAAGACGCTGCGCGAG
Organism: Bryobacterales bacterium; assembly: GCA_020851655.1. Taxonomy (GTDB): domain Bacteria; phylum Acidobacteriota; class Terriglobia; order Bryobacterales; family Bryobacteraceae; genus JADZCI01. Next base: position 11,504 of record JADZCI010000126.1, on the reverse strand, counting down.
GTGGGGCGCAAGATCCGCGGCGGGTCTGCCACTGGTCCTAGGTGAATCGTTCGCGGCTCTTCCATTCAGGCTCGCCTTTGACCGGCGGATGACCCTTGAGGTCAGGATGCTTGAAGCCCCGCGTTGCCGCGCGCTTGGCGGCGGGCACGACTGAGTCAAAGGTGGTGAGCGCCCGGACCGGCGCGACGGCGGACGGCGCCTTCAGGCGGAGCGTCAGGATCTGCTGCGGGCGGACGTCGAACGCGTATTCGATCATTTCGCGCGACTTGCCACGAGCTTTTAACGGCGAACGGCGCTCTCCAACGAGATCCGTCAGCGCAGCGGAGAGATGAGGCAGCGCGATCTTTACGTACGCCGGACCGGCCGCGCCGAGGCACTCCACCATGCGAAGTTCAATTTCGCTTCCGGTACGGCGCAGAGCCTCCAGAATGAGATTCGGTGAAGTCTCGACAAAGGACAGATCACGGGTCAGCGAGGTCTCTGAAGCAACCGACGGAGGCGCGTTGTACTCCCAGGCCAAATGAGGCACACGGGCCTGAGCCCAAGGAGCTTCGTGCGCGTAGAGCGCGTATTGGAAACGGCGCAGTCCTTTGCCGTTGGTCCAGTCCGCGGCATCCCAGTAGTAACGGTCGCAGACGTTGTTCAACACAAGGGTGACCTTGCTGCCAACCAGTTCGCGGGACGGGACGCCGCGATCGAAGAAAGCCACGCCGCCACCTTCGCGAAGCGTGTAGTCCGACCAGCGGATGACGGGTAGGATTCCGGCGTTGAGGCCGGGCAGGTCTGCTTTCGGCTCGGCCCATGGTGCGTGTGCGAAGCCGTATGGGATGGCCCGGCGCACTTCGGTGATGTCGCCGGCGAGCGGGAACTCGGCCGTCACGATGGCGCCATCAGGCATGTCATTTGTCTCGACGATGAAATCGATGCGCGGAGAATCCTTGTAGAACCGGATGACGCGGCGAAGCGGACCGCCTTGGAATGGGCCGTTCATCTCGACGATGGTAGCCAAGGGTCCACTGGTGCACGTGATGGCGGGCTTCGACCCGCTCGAACTCACGGCCGTGACGCGGCCGCCGTGCAGGGGGATTTCATGATAGGGTTCGCGGTGCTTCAGCTTCGGGTCCCGAATCTGGGCAAGAACGACGTTGGCCGGCGCCGCCAGAACCTCGCGGCCCGAGGGCTTCAGGACCAGGCTGACGAGCGCTCCAGTGTCCGGATCGACTCGCGCGCGGTAGAAGCCGTTCTCGACTACTGGCGGCAGGGGAACAGCGGAACCGGACGCGGGCTTCCCGGCGCGCAGTGGGAGCGAGATGGCGCCTACCGCCGGGAGAGTCGCTTTCACCAGCAGCGTGGAGCGGTCCTCGAGCAGTTGGGCGCCTTCGACGTTGAGGCCGGGCTGCGCAGGAATTTCGATCAAGCCGTCGCGCCTCCAACTGGCGGCATTGAAGATTGACACGGCATTGCCGGGCTTGCCAATCTGCCTCCAGGCGGCGGCTTCGGCGGCAGATGCGGCGCGGTCCACGAATTCGAAGCGGTCGCAGGTATCCCACACTTTCTCGTGTTTCCAGACGCCGTTCACGGCAACTCCCCAGAGCAGGGCGCGATCCATGTTCAGCGCCATCAGGAACCAGGAGTTGGAGAACTCCTGTGTGGGGTAGCTCGCAGGGCCATTCAGGCTGGCGGCCGTGGCCAGCGCTTCGGCGGCCTGTAGGCGATGTTCGGCGCGGCGGTACCACTGCTTCATCTCCGGCGCATTCACCCAGAAGGCGGTCCAACCATAGATGGCGGAACCGCTCCGGACAGTGGGAAGTTGGAACTTTCCCGCGTCGAGGTCCTGGCGGAACTCGTCGAACCAGTCGCTGAGGGTGGCAATGCGGATGGGTTGATCCGGCCGGGCCGCGTGCCAAGCCGCGAGCATCTCCGCGGGATAGCGGTCCGATTTGAACGAGAGCGAGTAATCCCCCGTTCCGGCCAGCGCCAGGAGCGGCGCCCCTTTGGGATGGCGCATCGCCTGTTGACCGATGAGTTGGTCGAGGATCCGGACGGTATCGGCGGCGGGCAGAGGCGTTTCGGCGGCCAGAAATTCGCGTAGAGCGCCGGAGTAGTGGCCGGGATTGACGGCGAGGACGCGGGTACCCTCGGGAGATTCAATCCAATGGACGGCGGGGCTCCGTGGAGAGACCGCGCCAGCCGCGTCAGGCGTTGGGCCGAGCGGGTTGTAGCGGCAATAGACAAACGAATCCAGGCCGAGGCCATGGACGATCTGCGCCATCTGCTCGTGCCAGCCGGTGACGTCGATCATCCAACAGTGCCGGGGCTTCGCCTTCATCACTTGCTGGTACCAGCGCAGCCCTTCGACACCCTGCATCACCAGGGCCTCACCACCGGAAAGATTGACGGTGGGCTCGAGGACAAAGGCGTTGACCATCTCGATCTGGCCCCTGGCGGACAGCTTGCGGAACTGATCGACGCGGCCGGGCTCGAATTCCATCATCGTGATGAGATGCGGGATTTCAGAGAAGGCAAAGCGGTATTCCGGCTCGCGGGCCGCCACGTCCTGATGCTGGAGATAGGAGTAGAGGCAGTAGTTGCGCTCGACGTGATAGGGCGCGAGCCAGCCCATGCATCCCGGGTGGAAGTTGGGCACGGCATAGAGAACCGCGCGCCGTTGCCGGGCCAGCAGAGCGCCGCCGGCGGCCAGTTTCACGGCATTGCGGCGCGTGAGCGGAAGAGCGTTCATCATGATCTCCTGTGCGTGGGTAGAATGCCGGACGCGCCCCCCGGAAGGCGGCGCCGGCGGCTAAAAGATTTCAATGGTTGCATTGTCGATGAAGTCCCAGTCCGGCTCGAAACCGGCGCCGGGCGCCGCGGGCGCGTGCGCGTAGCCTTCGGCGTCGATATTCAGCGGCGTGCGCATGCCGAAGTTCATGTACTCCTGGGGTTCGAGTAGCTCGAAGAACTCGCAGTTGCGCATCGCGCAGCAGCACTGGAGATTGACCACCTCCAGGGGATGGTAGATGGCAGTGTGGATCTCGCAGTTCATGCCGAAGGATTCAGCGAGATGCGCCGTCTTCATGACCGCGGTGACGCCATGCTTCCAGGAGACATCGCTGCGCACGATATCCACGACTCCGGTGGCGATACATTCAGCGATAGCGTGATGATTACCTGCCAGAACCTCCGTGCCGCAGATTGGGATGTCGAGCGCGGACGCGAGCTTGCGCAGGCCGCCAAAATCGACGTCGTAGAGAGGCTCTTCGAGCCAGTAGTAGTCGAGTTTCTCAAGTTGCCGTCCCATGCGGAGAGCCTGGGCGTGGTCATAGGCGCAAACAGGATCGGCCATGAGCTTGAAGGCGGGCCCAACCGCCTGGCGGCAGGCGCGATAGATCTCCAGATCAAGGTCGTAGCTGCCCGGGGGATGGACCTTGTAGGCGTGCCAGCCGCGTTGTTTCACGGCGAGCGCCTGGCGCGCATAGGCCTCGGGACTGTCGAGCACGAAAGAACTGGCGTACACCGGAACCTTGCGGCGATACTCTCCCAGCAAGCGGTAGAGCGGCAACCCGGCGAGTTTGGCGGCGATGTCCCACAGGCAGATATCAAAGGGACCGTAGCTGTAGATGGGAACGTGATGCCACCAGCGGTCGTAAGTGCGGAACTCCTGGTAGAGCCGCTCGCGCGCCAGCGGGTCCTGGCCCAGGAAGTAGGGTTTCAAGGCTTGGCGGGCGGCCTCGCCCGCCATGCGGGCTCCGCGTCCGGCAAAGCCGAAAGAATGGCCCTGCACACCTTCGTCGGCAGTCATCGTGATAACGAGGAACTCGAAGTTCGAGGCGCCGCCGGACCGCATTCCGGCCTCGGGAGGGGTCTGGCGCTCCACCCGGCACAGGCGAACCTGGATGTCGCTGATCTTCATTTCAAAGATCGCCCGGTGTAAAAGCGGGCCAGGGCAGCGGTGTTGCGGTCGTTGGAAGTGAGGCGGTCCTTGCCTGGAAAGCCGGCCGGGCCGCGCTTCAAGTACTCGGCCGCGGACAGGGGCAAAGAGTTGTCACGGGGCTCGGCAAAGCCGTAGAGGTCGATGCCGCGGGTTGTGGCGTCGGCCAGGTAGCCTGCGGCGTCGTGGCTCTGCCAGCCCACCAGGCACTGGAGCAGGCGGGTTTGCGGACCCACGGCTTTGCGCGCGGATTCAAAATGAGCGCGGTCCGAGTTCTCGTTCATGACCCAGTCCACTTCTTTCAGCCAGGCGGCGCCGGCGACAGTCGGGTCCATCAGGCGGCTACAGGACAACCAGACGATGCAGTCCTTGTGGACGTCCTTGGCAGCTTTGTGAACGGCGCGCCAGCAGCGTTCAATCGCCTTGCGTTCATACCGCAGGACGTCAGCGGCCGCGGGGCCGGCGGCGGGGAAGGGCTGCCCGGTGATCTGTGTGTAGAGCTTCTTCTCGGCGTCGATCCAGCCCTTTTCCCGCAGCTTGGGAGCAGGGTTCCAGATCCAGTCGATCATGAAGCCGTCGATTCCGGTGCGGCGCACGGCGTCGGCGATGGAACTGGAAAGGTAGGCGAGGTATTCGTCGGTGAAGGGAATATGGAGGGTGCTGGGTGTTCCGTAGCTCAGTTGGGGATGATCCTGCGCGAATTTCGTATTGGCCCCGGCGCAGAAGTAGCCGGTGACCAGCAAGCCCTGCTTATGGCCGAGCCGGACCACGTCGGTCAGAAAGTCGTGCTTGAGTCCTGGCTGCGGAGGCGCAAATCCGCCCTTGTACCAGGCGTAACCGTTGCAGGAGACACAGAAAGTCTGGATGACGTTGGCGCCGATTGCGGCATACCAGTCCACGTGCTGTTGGGGGTCTGCGTCAGCCCAGTGGCCCGGTGCGGCGAAGGAGTTGATCCAGTGGTCCTTCTCATCGTTGCGATGCCAATTGAAGTCGATGCAGAATGCTTTGATCCCGCCCGGCGGGGGCACTTTGGGAGTGGCGTGCAGGGCCGCGGGGGCCAGCACGGCGGCGGCCTGGAGGAGAGTTCTTCTGGTAGTCATGCGTGAGTCCCTTTCATCATCCTTGGTCAAGGCCGCCTGCGCGTGAGGCGCAGAGATGTGACAGAGCCGGCGGCGTCCACCCAGGCGAGCAGTTCGCCGTCCCGCGCGCTGAACTTCGCGGCTTTGCCGTCCGGTAGCACTTCGATGGCGCCGGCGCCGTTGAGCACTCGCGTGTCGATGCTGATCTGGACCGGCTCTGTCGGAAGCAGGTCCATGCTCTGGGGCGTCAGGCCGCTTTCCACGTAGGCGCGCGAACCGGTGGAGCGGTTGAACAGATAGAGAATCAGATCATCGCCGCGGCGGTTCATGAGCAGGGCGTACTGGCGCGAACTGTGAACTTTGACCACGGGTGAGCCAATGAGCCGGCCTGCCAGTTCTTCCAACAATGCCTTGCTCTGGAGGCAGGACACCTGGTCCGCCGTCACGTAGAGAACGGAGCCTTGTCCGAACCGGTTTTCGAGAATGGCTGGGGCATTTCCGGCAGACTGCCACTGGGCGAGGATGCGGGCGGTGGTGGGTGTCACTTGAAGCGCGCCCGGATTCACCCTGAGCGGCGCGGAGAGTCCGGAACCGGGCAACAGCGTCATTCTCTTGTAACCGGGCAATTCGCCGGCGAGGTTGGCGCCGAAGACGTCATTGAGAGCGAAGTTGGGCCGGCGCTTTCCTTGTGGATCGAGCCGCGAAGCATTGCCGAAGGCGAGCAGCTTGCCGCCGGCACGAACATATTCGCGAACCTTTTGAGCCAGCGCGTCGTCGAAGACGGCGTTTTCTGGCAGCACAAGGAGGCGGTAGTTCTTGAAATCCTCGGGGCGCCGCGGGAAGGCGGTTCCGAGAACGTCGCTGAAATAGCCAATGTCGCGTAGGGCCTTGTCGATGTCGCCGTTGAGGCTCGCTCCGCGGCTCGAAGCCCGCGGGTAGGTCATGGGCCAGAAGTCCGTCGCGGCCGGAATTTCGAGCAGATCCGGCGCATTGACGCCGCGCACGACTCCGGCGTCGGCGTACTGCTCGGCGCCCTCAATCCACGGCTTGTGCTTGCCCAGCCAGGCGCCGATGGCGCCCAACAGCTTCACGTCGGAGGTCTGGTCGAACCTGCCGGAGTGGCCGGGAGTCATGGCGCCGTAAACGTTGGCTCCGCGCACGAATGCCCAGGCCGCGGAGGCCACGGCTTCGTCGGGCGTCATGGCCGGCGGAGGCGCGGTGTCTTCCATGGGCACGTACCAGGAGGAGCTGATCAGCATGCCGACTTCGCCAGGACGGTCGGCATTGTGGCCGCCCGTGGCGCCGTGGTCGATGCCCATCCAAGTGTGCCCTTCCATGGAGAAGTAGTCCACGAGTTTGTCCACCCGCTCGATGAGCCGGGGTTGAGTCATGTCGGCGCGGCCCGAGGAGTTGTAGGTCAAGGCTATCCCGGGCTGAATGGCGGTGACGGCCTTGCGTATGTCGAGCAGGAACTCGCGGCGAGTCTCCAACTCGAACTCGACATGTTCGGCATGAGTGCCTTTTTCGAGCGGCTTGCCGTACCGCTTCTGGAACGCCGCCTTGGTGTAGCGGTCGTAGGAAGGCACAGGTTGGATGTAAAGATCGAGCCAGAACGCATCGAAAGGGCCGTGCATCCTAAGAATCTCGACGAGGTGATCGATGACGTACTGGCGGTAGGGCGAGTGGAAGGACAACCAGTCGGTGGGAAAGGCGCGGCCCATGGGCCGGCCCTGAGCATCAAGGCACACCCAGTCCTTGAACTTGGGCTCGGGGTTGGAGTCGAGCCCCACCGAGTAGTAGACGACCGCCTTGAGGCCGTGTTTGCGGGCGGCGCGGAGTGTGGGGCCGACGAGGTCACGCTCGGTCTTGTAGTGGGTGAGCTTGGTGTCGTGTGGAACCAGACCGTCGTGCCACTTGTCGTAGAAGATGATGCCGGTCGCGCCGGACTGCTTGAAACGCAGCAGTTCGGCGTCGGGATCGTAGTCCTTGCCCAAACCCTTGTTCCATTGCGCCAGCGCGGCCAACTGTTTTTGCGGATTCCATTCGCCGCTACCCACGAAATCGCTCCCCCAGGTACCGCTCGTGGTATTGGCGATAAAGCCGGTCATGACAAACAACTGCGGAGGGCGGTAGAACGCGGCCTTCTCATCATCAGCGGCGAAAGCGCCGGGCCCGGCCAGAACGGCCGCGAGCGTAAGGAGACAAAGTCCCGAGTTCATGGAATTGCCTTTCCAAACGGAGCTGGAGTGAACTCCCGGACAGGTGTAGCAAGGCTGCACCGCCCTGGAGGCAGTGTACTACCGGACGGGCGGGTCTCCTATTCAAAAGACATGAAGCGAAGATTCAATAGTTAGAAATTGCCGCGCCGCGGAAGGCGCGCATATGCTGGGTGCATGCGAATGGCCCTCCAGCGCCGGTACGCAAGTCTCGCGGCGCACCACCGCGAGCATTTCATCTCCCGCGGGTTCCAGAACCTTTGGACAGGAATGTGATGGCATGAACTCCCTCCCGGACACCACCCTGATCGAACGGCTGGCAGCCATTCCGTACACGGGCGCGGTGAGCGACATTCTCGATGAGATGGGATATCGCGGGCAGACGCTGCCGGCGGCCATCCAGGCGCTGGTCCCAGGGCAGACTGTGGCGGGACGCGCGTTGACGCTGCGCGGCGGGCCGAGCACCCGCGGCGATGCCAATGCCGTTTTCACGCCGTTTCTCAAAATGCTCGGCGGCATCAGACCCGGAGACGTTCTGGTGTACGAAGCCAATGACGGCGTGGCCGCGCACCTGGGCGAACTGTCCAGCGAGACAGCGAAGTTCCGCGGAGCCCGCGGAGCCGTCATCGACGGCGGTGCGCGCGACACCGAGTACATGGTGCGGCTCGGTTTCCCGGTATTCTGCCGGTACCGTACGCCGCGAGACATTCTGGGGCGCTGGGAATTGAAGGAGTACAACGTACCCATCCGCGTGGGCGGCGTCTCGATAGCGCCAGGAGATTTGGTGCTGGGCGACCGCGACGGCGTGCTGATTATCCCGCAAAGTGCGGCGGAAGCAGTGATCGGAAAAGCGGAGGAAGTTGTCGATACCGAGAACCTGGTTCGCAAGGCGATTCTGGAGGGTATGCTGCCTCTGGATGCGTACAACAAGTACGGCCGGTTCTAAGGCGGGAAGGCCGGACATGAAACAATGCCGTCAGGAGGAACAAGGTAATGAACCAGAACTGCCTGGACTTCAGCGGCAAGGTGGCGCTTGTGACCGGCGCCGCCGCTGGCATGGGGCTCGCCACAGCGCGGGCGTTCGCCAGCGCAGGAGCGGCTGTGGTGCTGGCCGACGTCAACGAGGACAGCATAGAGGCAGAGGCCCGAAAACTTGTGGCCGCGGGTCGCAAAGCCCTTGCGGTGCGCTGCGACGTTAGTGACGACGCGCAGGTGGAGCGGATGGTGCAATCGACCGTCACCGAGTTTGGCCGGTTGGACGCCGCCTTCAACAATGCAGGCGTAATGGCCCGAATCGCTCCCACCGCCGAGAGCACGCGCCAAGACTGGGATCGCGTGATCAGCGTCAACCTGCGCGGCGTTTGGAGTTGCATGAAATACGAACTGCGCCAGATGAAACGCCAGGGCAGCGGCGCCATCGTCAACAACGCATCGGTCGGAGCGCTAACCGGCAATCCGGGCATCGGCGCCTACATAGCGTCCAAGCACGGCGTGGTGGGGCTGACGCGCACGGCTGCGCTGGAATATGTGAGGGAGGGTATCCGCGTCAATGCGGTCAATCCCGGACTGATCGACACTCAGATTGCCCGAGACGTTGTAAGCGGCGACGAGCGGTTATACTCCGAATTGGAGAAGCAGGTCCCCATTGGCCGCGCGGGCAGACCCGAGGAGATCGCTTCGGCAGTACTGTGGCTCTGCAGCCCCGGCGCGAGCTACGTGGTCGGCCATGCCCTGACTGTGGACGGCGGCATGACGGTGGTGTGACGGCTCTTCACCTTGGCCGGCATTGAAGCACCAGATCAGTCCAGCTTCTTCTCCGAGAGAAATTTCGACATCAGGTCAGCCACCTGCTTGTTATTCAAGTCGGAGAACGGGAAGTGCGTGTTCCCATGCAGGCCAACTTCCGGCAGGTGGACCACGGTCACGTCGCCACCATGACGGTTGACGGTGTCGCGCCACTTTCTGGCCAGTTCCAGACGAACCCGCCATCCGTCCTGCCCGGGGTTGTCGCTGGGTTTGTCCGGGATAAAGTCACCGTAATAGATGATGATGGGGATCCTGGTGAGCTTCTTGAACTCAGCCAGCGTTATCCCGTTGGCTACGAGCGTCCCACCGGAACTCGGCAGCGGCTCGGGAACCTCCCCCTCCGGAAACAGGAACGCGCTTCCCGGCTCGTACGACACGATCGCGCGCACGTGCGGCGTCTTCACCGCCGTCAACCATCCCAGTCCGCCACCTTGCGAGTGAGTGACAAAGACCGCCGGCCCGATCTTGTTGAAGAGCGCCGCGCAGGCGTCTGAAATCACCTCGGGATCGTAAGGTCCCACGTTCGGCGTCATCTGTCGGAAGTACTGGTTGAGGGCTTCAGGGTCTCTCGAAAACTGGACCCCCGTGAAGTACTCCGGCCAAATTCCAACGCGGAACGTGTTGAACCACATCTGATCATCGGGCGTGGCGCTAATGGTTGCCGAAACCGTACCACGGCCCGCATTACCACGGCGCGGCTGATCGATCAGATAGACCGGAAAGCGGCGGCGGAGAAAGATCGACCGAAAGCCCTCCCGCCCGTCCGGAGTGGTCTCCCAAGTCTTGGAGAACTGCCCGGCGCCGTGTAGAAACACGAGCGGAAGCTTACGCCGGTTCACTGGAATCTGGTAGTAGACGTAGGCGTGGTCGCCATGCAGCGTCTGGCCAGCCGGCGAGGGTTGCTTGGGGTTGAAGGCGCCAGGATTGGTGATGACCTTGCCGCCGGCGGCGAAGCTGCCTTGTTCCTGGATCATCAGCGGCTCGGACTTGCCTGCCCCGGCCACCTGCGCGCCGGCTGAAGCATTCAGCGCGATGGCGAACATCCACAGTGCGATGAATTGACGCGTCATGGTTTCTCCAAGCATTCGTCTCATCTCTGCCCGAAAACTTCCTTGGCGACGCCGATGGCGGTTACCGCGTTCGGCCAGCCGGAGTAGAACGCGAGATGCGTGATCGTCTCGATGAGTTCCTCCCGCGTCAGACCATTCTGGCGCGCTCTGGCGAGGTGCGATCGAAGCTGGTCGGGACGGTTCATGGCGATAAGGGCGGCCACCGTCGCCAGGCTGCGGTCGCGCTTCGACAACTCCGGCCGCTCCCAGATGTCGGCGTACAGAACGTCGTCGGTCAACTCGGCCAGCTTGGGGGCAAAATCGCCGATCGCGGCTTGAGACGGCCGGGGCCGCGGAGCAGCGCCGGTGCTCGCCGGCTGGCCACGGACCGGGGCGCGGTATTGCGCATCGACAACCTTTTCCATCCATTCAACGGTCTTGCCGTCGAGCTGCTCGGTAATGGCGATGTGCGTCATCGAGTTGTCCGGCGCGGCCCCGTGCCAGTGCTTCTGACCGGGCGGTGTCCAGACCACGTCCCCCGGCCGGATCTCCTCCACGGGATCGCCCCATCGCTGGACGCGGCCCACACCCGCTGTCACGATTAGCGTCTGCCCCAGCGGATGCACGTGCCACGCCGTTCTGGCTCCGGGCTCAAACGTAACTCGGGCGCCGGAGACCCGTGCCGGCGCGCTCGCCTGAAAAGGAGAATCAACACGCGCCGAACCGGTGAAGTGGCCTTCCGGCGCAGGCTGGGGAGGGTGCGCGCCGCTTCTCGTGATTCGTATCGTCTCCGGCTCTGCCGGTGTTTGGCTTTGCGCGCCAGCCGGGAGCATGCAGAGCGGCATCCCAATCGCTACCAAGATTCTCATTTCTGTCCCCTTTGGCGGCCAGCTCCGTGATGCCCAGCCGCGCCTTCCATATCGGCGGCCGGCGAGCCGCCGGGCTGAAACTCCAGGATCTCGTTCCTGACAGCATCGTAACGCGGCCGGCCATTGAGGAGTTCCCTGCGAAGGCGAGAAGCTGTAGGGTGCTTGCCTTCGGGACATCGCTGCGCACGCCATTCAGCCGGCATTACTCCCGCGCCGCCCGGCCGCGAAATACACCGCCGGGACCACCACCATGTTCAGAGCGGTCGATGTGAGGAGCCCAAAGAGAATGACCATCGCCATGGGCGCCTGAATCTCGCTTCCGGGCTTGCCCATTCCCGCCGCAATGGGGATCAGCGCCAGGCCGGCGGCGAGCGCCGTCATGAGAATCGGAGCCAGGCGTTCCGTCGAACCGGTGAACACGGCCTCGCGGAGGTTCGTGACGCCTTCGGACTCTCGCAGGTGGCGTATGTGAGAGACCAGCATGATGCCGTTGCGGGTCGCGATGCCGAAGAGCGTGATGAATCCGATGATCGAAGCCACCGACAGCACCCCGCCCG
>JADZCI010000125.1 GCA_020851655.1 Bryobacterales bacterium | reverse complement strand
TCAGGGACCGGCTGAACCAAACGGTTTCCTATTCGCTCGACCTGAGCGGCAACCGGACGCAGACCGTCTTCAGAAACTCCTCCAGCGTCGTGACACGCACGAAGTCTGCCGAGTACGACGCTCTCGGGCGCCGGATCGAAGTTACCGCCGGCGCGGGCCAGGTGACCCGGATTGCCTACGACACCAACGGCAATGCGATCACCATTACCGATCCGCTTTCGCGGGCGACCCAGCAGTTGTTTGATGCGCGCAACCGGCGCTTCCGCGTCACCGACGCAGCCGGGGGCATCAGTTCGACCGTATTTGACGCGCATGGCCGCCCGTTGAGCGTGACGGATGCAAACGGGGTGATCACGCGATACGTGTACAACGGCTTTGGCGACATGATTCAATCGGTGAGCCCGGATGCCGGGACGACGGTCTACAAATACGACCTGGGCGGCAACCTGATCCAACGGATCGATCCCCGAAGCATCGTCGAAAACCACACGTACGACGTGCTGGACCGGCGAACCTCCACGAAATATCCCGCCGGCGCCTCCGCCAACGTCACGTACAAGTACGACGAAGCGGGGCACGGATCCGGCGCCGGCCGCCTGACGAGCCTGACCGATCCCGCCGGGACCTTGAGCCTGGTGTACGAAAAGCGAGGCAAGCTGGTGTCGAGCATCCGCAACCGCGGTGGGGTGGTGCTGACAACCGCATACGCCTACGATGCCGCCGGGCGTATCGCTTCGATCGCCTATCCGTCGGGCGCGCTCGCGGCTTATGCGCGCGACTTGATGGGGCAGGTCAAAGGTGTGACCTACAAGCCAGCCGGCGCCGGTTCGCCTCAGACCGTGGTTTCAAACGTCGCTTACGAACCGTTTGGACCCATCGCCGCCTTCACATTCGGCAACAACATCGCCGCGACGCGGTCCTTCGACCTGGATTACCGTCTGACGAATCTGTCAGATGGCAACATCCAGAACCTGACCCACACCTACGATGCCGCGGACAATGTCCTGACAATTCAGGACAGCATCAGTTCAACCGAGAATCAAGCCTTCGGGTATGACGCGGTGGACCGTTTGACCAGCGCCACGGGTATCTATGGGAGCCGCGCTTATACATATGATGCCGGTGGAAACCGGCTTACTCAGGTGGCAAACGGTTCCGCCAGTACGTACAGTTACGCTCCATCGGCGAACCGGCTCACCGAGGCCCTGAGCGGAGGGACCACGCAGCAGTTGGCCTACACTGCCGCCGGGGCGGTCAAGAGCATCAACTATGTCCCGAACTCGCAGCCTCAAACCGGCCTCACCTATGGGTTGAACGGGCGTCTTGCGGTGGTGACTTCCGGCGCGCAAGCGGTGTTGTCGTATCTCTACGACGCCTTCGGACACCGGAGTGTGAAAACCGGTCTGGGCGGCGCCGTCACCCTCTATCAATACGACGAGGCGGGCCATCTACTGGAGGAAGCCAGCGGCGCGGGGGCTGCAAAGATCGACTACATCTACGTCGATGACCTGCCCGTGGCCGCCTTCCTGCCGGGAACCAGCCAGCTAATGTTTGTTCACACCGGCCGGCTGGGCACGCCGCGGCGCTTGACCGATGGCGCGCGCAACGTTGTTTGGCGCGCGAATTATGAACCCTTCGGCACGCTTCACGCCCCCAGCAGCCAGACGACCGCTGTCGCGCAGAACCTCAGGTTCCCCGGACAGGAATTCGAGACCGAAACCGGCTGGAATCAGAACGGATTCCGGGACTATGCGCCCTGGCTGGGGCGGTACCTGGAAAGCGATCCGATTGGCCTGGTTGGCGGCTTGGACACTTACGGATATGCGCGCTCCAATCCGGTGAACAGCATCGACCCGGCCGGTCTTGTCCGTCTGAACCTGGTCTCCATCACCGATTGGCGCGGCTACTGGGCGATGGAAGCCTATCAGGACCCGAAATACTTTACTGTCGGGGCGCACGGATACGGCCCGCGCTGGGGAGATGCATTCCGTTCAACGCACATCAGCGGTGGTGGATGGTGGCTGCGCTCCATGAACGTCGAGGATGTCGGTGACCTCCTGCTGGAGTCGGACTGGAACACGAAATACGGTCCTCACCAGCCGGTCCGGCTGGCCATCTGCTTCGCAGGCGATGGCAGCGAGCAGAGTTTCGCCGCCCGCCTGGCCGCATACCTGGCGGAAAAGACCAACGCCCCGGTTTCGATTTCCGCCACGCCGAACTTCGTCGAAATCGACAGCCTTGGACGGATATCGCCGAATACGTGGCTCGATTTTTCAGCTCCGTCCGCAGATCCCGTGGCGGGCCGGCCATGACCGCGGGCCGCGAGGCGGCGGCTTTGCAAGAATGGTTTAGGTCATGGCAGGTTGGAGCCGGCGAGGGTTTCTCAAAACACTGGGTGCGCCACCTGCGTTTGCGGATTCGCTCTGCCGCGGCGCGGCGGTGTTCTCGTTCGACCAACTTGTCAACGGGCTGGACCTGGGAGTCCGGTTCGTCAGCGTGGCGCGGGAAGCTGGGCTGCGCGCCAAGACCGTCTACGGCAGCGAGAACCGCAACAAGTACCTGATCGAGACAACCGGGTGCGGCGCGGCGTTCTTCGATTACGACCAGGACGGATGGCTGGATATCTTTCTGGTCAACGGCACACGCTTTGAGACCGCCTGGACGGCGGGTAACGCTCCGGTCAGCCGCTTGTACAAGAACAATCGCGACGGCACGTTCACGGACGTTACGATCAAGGCCGGCATCGCGCGAACCGGCTGGGGTTCGGGATGCTGCGCCGGCGACTTCGACAACGACGGCTGGGACGACCTGTTTGTTTCCTACTGGGGCGACTGCTCTCT
>JADZCI010000124.1 GCA_020851655.1 Bryobacterales bacterium | reverse complement strand
TGAAGAAAGCCGTGGGTGGATACTTTCAGGATCCAACAGGTACGGGAAAGCACACCGGCACGACGCAAATGGGCGCCGGAGAGGGAATACTCGTCACCAAGGACGACATGAGCCAGCTTGAAGAGACGCTCAAACGGGCCATGGAGCAGCTTCCCAAGTTCCAGCAGATCAAAGATCACGTGGAAATGACCATCACCTCCGAAGGCCTACGTATCGAGTTGTCCGAGACCGAAAAGGGGATGTTCTTTGAAAGCGGCAGGAGGATTCCGACCGAGAGTTGCGTTGACATGCTTTCGCTCCTGGCCCAGCAGCTTGCCAAGTTGCCCAACCGCGTCATGATCGAGGGTCATACCGATGCCCAACCATACGCCGAGGACAACAGCTATTCGAACTGGGAGCTTTCCGCCGACCGGGCCAACAGCGCCCGAAAGGTGATGCAAACAAAGGGGCTTCGAGCAGATCAGGTGAGCCAGGTCAGAGGCTTTGCCGACCAGCGGCTGCGTCTCGCCAAAGACCCTAAGAATCCCGCCAACCGCCGCGTTTCGATCATTGTGCAGTATCGGGACATGCCTCCTCAAGCCGCCGCGGAAGCCGCTAAGAAGGGCGAAGCCGGGCACGGCGCCGCCAGCCACAGCGGGACGCCCAAGGCTGAGGCTCACGGCGAACCGCCAAAGACCGCCGCCAGCCACTGATGCTTTGCCAGGGTGTGCCGCGGCGCCGGCGAACGGCCGCCCGGATACGCCAAAATGGGAGGGTATGGCAGATTCTGTACACCCCGCCCTCACCCCCGAGCGTGAGGCTTTCCGGCGGAGATTCGCACTCCGCCCGCTGACCTTGGAGGAGGAAGGCGCCAACCTGCACCACCTTCCCGAAGGCATCTACGGCTACACGACTTCGGCGGGTGCGGACGAGATCCCGGTCTTCAATAAACCCGTCTTCCAGTGCTTTGAGATTCACAAGGCGGCCGGCGGCGACGTCAGCTACGTCGGCTATCTCTCTGAAAAAGAGTATTCAGCCGTTCAGAACGGCGCCGAGGCGGTGACGGTGAGCCTGTATCCGGAACCCTACGGTGATGCCACCCGCCTGCTCAGTGTGCCGCTTTCGCGCATAGACCGCATCAAGCCTCCCGTGCGCGACCAAGGGAACTGGATGAAACTGGAAATCGCCGCGAAAGGGCAATTCTTAGGCGTCTCGGGACGGGCGAACTAAGCCGGTTGCAATTGTTCGAGCCGGGCCCTGGCGACACGCCCGTTCTTGACCACGGCGGGCGCCTTCTGGCAGCAGCCGAGGCACGGAACTCTTCGCACTCGGCGCCCCATCTTGCCCGCAAGCGTGGCCGCACCGGCGTTTTGGCAGTGCTTGCCCGTGCAGACCAGCACCTCGTCCCGCGAGCCGGGATATGCCTGCAGGTGCGGCATCGAGCCGTAAATCCGCAGGACATCTCCGATGTGCGCTCCCGCGCTGGAGGCCAGGCTCTCCAGAATTTCCGGCGAGAGGTAGCCGTAGGCGCTTTGAGCGGCGCGCAGCAGTCGAACTAACGCCGCATCGTTTGGTGGCTTGGCCAAGCTGGTCATTGGAACGCCTCCCTCGCCGTCCGCTTGGGTTCATACACACAGTAGGGTTCTTCCGCCAGGAAATTGCCGGTTACTCCGAAGGCGCGCGCACGGCAGCCCATGCAAACCTGCATAAATTCGCAGCAGCCACACTTGCCCTCCAGCAACTCCAGGTTGCGCATTTTCTGGAACAGTGGGGAATTAGCCCAGACTTCTCGGAAATCTTCCTTGCGGAGGTCGCCTGCCTCCAGCGGCAGGTAACCGCACGGCTGAACAATGCCTCGATGCGAGACAAAACAGACACCGCTTGCGGCCAGGCATCCGCGCGTCATCTGGTTCATCTCCGCGTGTCCGTGGCTGCCGGGCAGCGCGGGAACCGCGACGCCATTCCGGCGAGCCTCGGCCCGCCGCTGGCGCGTAATGCGGTAATACTGTGGGGCACAGGTGGCCTTGAGTTCCATCCCGCAATCGAGGCTGCGATCGTAGAACCAATTGAGGATGTCTTCCGCATCGCTGGCGCTGACCGACTGATCCTCGGCGATGGTGAGCCCGCAGCCTACCGGAACCAGCAGGAACAGGTGGAAAGCGTCGACCTTCAGCTTCTTGGCCAACTCCAGGACTTCCGGAATCTGGTGGGCATTATGCCGGGAAACGGTCGTGTTGATTTGCGTAGAAAGCCCAACGTCCTGAAGGCGCCGGATGCCGCGGATCGCCGCATCAAACGCGCCGTCATGTCCGCGGAATGCGTCGTGCGTGTGCCGGTCGGCGCCATCGAGGCTGATGGCCACCCGCACGATGCCGGATTCCTTGATGCGTTCCGCCATTGTCTCGTCAATCAAGGTACCATTGGAGGCCAGCGCCACCCGAATTCCCTTCGACACGGCGTGCCGGGCGATCTGGAAGACGTCCCGCCGCCAGAGCGGCTCGCCCCCGCTCAACACGAGAATGAACGGCGCGTAGATGGCTAGCTGATCAACGATTTTGAGCGATTCCGCCGTGGTGAGGTCATTGGGGCTCATCAACTCCGTGGCGCTGGCGCGGCAGTGGATGCAGCGCAGGTTGCACCCGGTCGTCATCTCCCAGAACACCAGCCGGGGCTTGGATACCCCGTTCCGCGCCACAGGTTCCATGCTGTTCTCGTTCGCACGTCATCTGCCATGTGCCGAT
>JADZCI010000123.1 GCA_020851655.1 Bryobacterales bacterium | reverse complement strand
TCCGGCAAGACGGAGGTGTATCTCGAGGCGATCGATACGGCGCTGTCGCTGGGGCGCGGAGCGCTGCTGCTGGTGCCGGAGATTGCGTTGACGCCGGCGGTGGCGGGACAGTTTCACGAGAGGTTCGGAGACCGGGTGGCGATCCTGCACTCGGCGTTCAATGACTCGGAGCGGGCCGAGCAGTGGCGGCACCTGCGCAGCGGCAAGGCGTCGGTGGCGGTGGGAACACGCTCGGCGGTGTTTGCTCCGATCAAGGATCTCGGGCTGATTATCGTCGACGAGGAGCACGATCAGAGTTACAAGCAGGAGGAGGCGCCGCGATACAACGGGCGCGACGTGGCGATTCTGCGGGCGCGGTCGCTCGATGCGTGCGCCTTGCTGGGGTCGGCGACCCCGAGCCTGGAAAGCCGGTACAACGTGGAGCGGGGCAAATCGAGGCTGCTCGAATTGCCGCGGCGCATCGGCAACCGCCCCATGCCGCGGGTGGAGATCATCGACATGCGGCAGGAGTTTCTGGAGACGCGGCAGCAAGCATTGTTTTCGCGGCGGCTAAATGAGGCGATTCAGCAACGGCTGGAGAACGGCGAGCAGACGATGCTGCTGATGAACCGCCGGGGGTTCTCGAGTTCGGTGGCGTGCCGGGCGTGCGGGGAGCGGCTGCAATGCGCGTTCTGCGCCATCGCGCTGACGTTTCACCGCCGCGACAACCGGTTGCTGTGCCACTATTGCAACTATGCCGAGCGCGTGCCGGCGCGCTGTCCGAAGTGCGCGAGCGAGCACCTCTACTTTCTGGGCAGCGGATCGGAGAAAGTGGAGCACGAGCTGCACCGGAACTTTCCGGCCGCGCGAATCGCGAGGCTGGACCGCGATACGGTGGCCGGCAAGCACAAGTACGAGGAATTGCTGGGCGGGTTCCGCGAAGGCGGTTTCGATATTCTTGTCGGAACACAGATGATCGCCAAGGGGCACGATATTCCGAACGTGACGCTGGTGGGCGCCGTGTCGGCGGACACGGGGTTGGGGATGCCGGATTTTCGCGCCGCGGAACGGACGTTTCAGTTGCTGACGCAGGTGGCCGGGCGCGCCGGACGCGGCGATTTGCCGGGCATGGTCCTGCTGCAAACGATCAACCCCGAGCACTATGCCGTGCGGTTGGCCGCGCTGCAAGACTATACGGCGTTCTACGCGAAGGAACTGGAGTACCGGAAGGCGATGCGGTATCCGCCGTTCTGCGCGCTGGCGAACGTGCTGGTGCGCGCCGAGAAGCAGGAAGACGCGTTGCGCTTCAGCGGCGAAATCGCGCAGATTCTGGGGATGCCGCAGGAAGGGTTGAAGTGTCTTGGCCCGGCGGCGGCGCCGGTCCCGAGGCTCAAGAACGAGTTCCGGTACCAGACGCTGATCAAGTCGACGAGCCGGCCTAAGCTCAACCAGGTTCTGCGCGGGTTGCGCCAGCATGCGCTCGAAGCCAAGTGGCCCGCCACCGCGCTGGTGATCGATGTCGATCCGCTGAGCCTGCTATGACGCCGGCTGTGGACCAGGTGGCGAATCTCTGCCGCGCGCTCGAATACTACGGCGCCAGCGATGTCGAGGACGATATGCGGTTTGTGCGGTCCGCCGTCAATCTGCCGGTGTTCAACATGGCCGTGCTGCTGCGTCCACTGGAGGGACAGCAGGCGTTTGGCGAACGGATCCGGAGCGCGCAGCGGTTCTTTGGTTCAAGGAATACGGGCTGGTCATTCTGGTTGTGCGAGGCGCTGCTGGACCGCGCCACAGCAAGGCGGCTGCCTGATTTGTTTGAAGGCCAGGGCATGAGTTGCGTGGCCGATACGCCGGGAATGGAGATCGAAGGGATTCCGGCGTGCTCCCGGGCTTTGCCCGAACTCGATTGCCGGCCGGCGACGAGGCCGGCGATCCTGCGTGATTTTTGCGCCATTGTGGCCGAATCGTTTAACGTTCCGATCGACACGGCGGCGCGTCTCTATACCGATCCCGGCGCGTGGAGCGAGACCCTGAGGGGTTGGGTGGGATACGAAAGGCAAATGCCGGTGGCGACGGCGGTGACGGCGGCGTACGCGGGAGTGGTGGGCATCTATTCGGTGGCGACGCATCCGGCGCGGCGGCGGCGCGGATATGCCGAGACGGTGATGCGGCACGCGATGGCAGACGCGCAGCGGCGCTCGGGACTGACCCGCTTCGTCTTGCAGTCCTCACCAGCGGGGCGGAGCCTGTACCGCAAGATGGGATTCCGCAAGATCAGCCGGTTTCTGGTGTTTTCCACCGCCGGATGAGATCGCCGATGCGCTGAATCGCGTCCGTCGACGGCTGATCGCCACCATCGGGCGGCGCGAGCGCTTCCAATTCCGCGCGCACCGGTTCCAGCAGCGGGCTGGTCTTGAGCGGGCGCAGATAGTGCAAGGCGCGAACGGCGCAGATCATTTCGATGGCGATGACGGTTCGCACGGAGTCCTGAAGCTGGCGGAATTTCAGGGCGGCGGTCATTCCCATGCTGACGAAGTCCTCTTTGTTGCCGCTGGTGGTGACCGAACCGGGAGAAGCCGGGGTGGACAGGACGCGGCATTCGGCGATCATCGCGGCGGCGGTGACCTGAAGCATCATGAGGCCGGATTCCAAGCCGGGATTGGCGGCGAGAAACGCGGGGAGTCCCTCGTTGAGCGACGGGTTGACGAGGCGCTCGATGCGGCGTTCCGAGATGCCGGCGAGCGCGGTCAAGGCGATGGCGAGGTAGTCCAACTCGAGGGCGAGATACTGGCCGTGGAAGTTGCCGCCGGAGAACGTCTCGTTGCCGAACACCAGCGGATTGTCGGTAGCCGAGTTCATTTCGATGGAGAAGACCTGGCGGGCTTTGGCCAGGGTGTCGCGGACGGCGCCGTGGACTTGCGGAGCGCAGCGCAGCGAATAGGCGTCTTGAACGCGCAGGCAGGTGGCGTGAGAGGCGCGGATCTCGCTGCCTTCGAGCAAGCGCACGAGGCGGGCGGCGGTGGACTGCTGCCCGGGGTGTGGGCGCACGGCGTGGATGCGCGGGTCAAACGCCCGCGGCGTGCCGCGCAGGGCGTCGAGCGACAGGGCGCAGGCGACGTCGGCGGCATCGGCGAGGCGCTCGGCGGCGAGCAGGTCCAAGGCGCCGGCGGCGAGCATCGCCTGGGTGCCGTTGACGAGCGAGACGCCTTCCTTGGCGGCGAGGTGGAGCGGGGCAATGACTTCAGACGCGGTGCGCCGGACGCCGCCGGCGATGACCGGTCCTTCACCGATCAAAGCCAGGGCGACATGCGCCAGGGGCGCCAGATCGCCGCTGGCGCCCACGCTGCCGCGGGACGGAACTACCGGGGTAATGCCGCGGTTGAGGAATTCACAGAGGCGCTCGGCCACAGCCGGGCGGATACCGGAGAACCCTTTGGCCAGGACGTTGGCGCGAATCAGCATCATGGCGCGGACGGTTTCGCGCGGCAACGGGTCACCAACGCCGCAGGCGTGGGAGCGGACGATGTTGTGCTGAAGTTGTTCGAGGTTGTCCGGGGGGATCCGGGTGTGCGCGAGGAGTCCCACGCCGGTGTTGACGGCGTAGACGGGCGCCTCGCCGGCGGCGAGATGTTCGACCACGTGGCGCGACGCGGTCATCCGCTCCAGCGCCTCCGGCGCAATGTGGACCGGCTCGTCCGCACACGCAACCCGTTCCACATCCTCGAGCGTCAGCGCATTGCCGTTCAGAAGAACCATACCCGCCGATATCCTAATACAGTGGAGCGGGCGCTTCCGGCCGCCGCCAAGTTGGCCCGGGCAAGTGAATCGGCCCGATCGGCGCCGAGGACCGGTTAAAAATGGGGCCGCCAAGGGTACCGATATCCTAATACGGTGGAACGGGTGCCCTACCAAGCCACGCGGGCGGCGGCGGCCTATGACGGCATCGAGCGGCTGCCGGTGGTCTTTCTTCTGGACGATGTGAGGAGCATGTACAACGTCGGCGCGTTTTTCCGGACGGCGGATGCGGCGGCGCTGGAATCGCTTGAGTTGGGCGGAATCACCGCCTGCCCGCCCCAGCGCGCCATCACGAAGACCGCCTTGGGGGCCGAAGAGACGGTGCCGTGGAGGCACCACCGGGAGATTCTCGCGGCCGCGCTGGACTATCGCGGCCGCGGGTACGAACTGGCGGCGGTGGAAACCAGCCTGCACTCGGTGGACCTGTTCGAGTGGCGCCCGCATTTTCCGGTTTGCATGGTGTTTGGGCACGAAGTGGACGGGGTGAAGCCGGAGTTGCTGGCGGCCTGCGACACGCATGTACGAATACCCATGCTGGGACGGAAACATTCGCTCAATGTCGCGACCGCGGCGGGAGTGGTGGCGTTTGAGCTGCTGCGCAAGTACCGCTCGCTAGTGGAGAATCGAGAAAGATGATTCGCAAGACCGGGCTAATCTGTGCCGTGGCGCTGGCGGCGCTGGCGCAGCCGAAGGTGATGTTCTCGCCGGTGCGCGGGACGCGCGAGATGGTGGGCGCGGCCAACAACTTTCAAGTGGAGGCCGGGTTCCGGATGCTGGCGGCGGGCGGCAACGCCATCGATGCGGGCGTCGCGGCGGTGCTGGCGGCGGCGGTGACCGAGCAAAGCCGCTTCGGGCTGGGCGGCGAAATGCCGCTACTGGTGAAGATGGCGGGCAAGCCGCCGGTGGCGGTCAGCGGCGTGGGCGTCGCGCCCAAGCTTGCGGCGCCGGGGTACTTCCGGACACGCAGCCCGGAGATATGGGAAGAACGGGGCGCCTTGCCGCCGATACCCGGCGAAGGAATCCGGGCGGCGCCGCTGCCGGGGGCTTTCGACGGGCTGATTCTGGCGCTGACCAACTACGGGACGAAGTCGTATTGCGAAGTCGCGGCGCCGGCAACGGAGTATGCGCACGAGTTTCCGATTGGCGAGGAGTACGCGCAGTTTATTCGCAACCTGGAACCGTTGATTCGCCTGTGGCCGGACTCGGCGAAATTTTTCCTGCCCGGAGACCGCGCGCCGGTGCGCGGCGAGTTATTCCGCTCGACGACGCTGGCCAAGACGCTTGAGTCGCTCTGCGCCGCGGAGAAGAAGGCGCGCGGAAACCGCGCGAGGAAGCTTGCCGCCGTGCGCGACCTCTTCTACAAGGGCGAGCTGGCGCGGAAGATGGCGGCGTTCTCCGAAAAAGAGGATGGGCTGATCCGGTACGAGGACCTGGCCGGATTCAAGGCGGAGATCGACAGCCCGAAGACCGGTATGTATCGCGGCTACGAGGTGGTGAAGCCCGGATTCTGGACGCAGGGCCCGGTGATGATCCAGACGCTGAACATTTTAGAAGGCTTTGATTTGCACGCTATGGGCCACAATTCGGCGGAATACGTGCATGTCGTTGTCGAAGCCTTGAAGCTGGCTTTTGCCGACCGCGACCGGTATTACGGAGATCCGAAGTTCTCCCGGATTCCCGAAGAGATTCTGCTGTCGAAGGAGTACGCGGCCGAACGGCGCAAGCTGATCGACTTGAAGCGGGCTTCGCTCGAGCACCGGCCTGGCACATTCGCGCCGCCGCTGGCGCCGCCGGCGACGGGGACGGGTGAATCGCACGCCTATGATACGACCTGCGTGAATGTGGCAGACCGGTTCGGGAACGTCTTTTCCGCGACGCCGAGCGGCGCGTGGCTGCCGTCGGTGATCGCGGGAGACACGGGAATTCCGTTCAGCACGCGGCTGCAATCGTTCGTGCTGACGGCGGGACACCCGAACCTTCTCGCTCCGGGGAAGCGGCCCCGCGTGACGCTGAGCCCGACGCTGGTGCTCAAGGACGGCAAGCCGTGGCTGGCCATGTCCACGCCGGGAGGCGACAACCAGGACCAGGCGATGCTACAGGTGCTGTTGAACCTGATCGAGTTCGGGATGACGGCGCAGGAGGCGGTCGAATCGCCGCGCTTCCAGACGGAACATTTCTATAGCTCGTTTGCCTTTCACGAGATTCATCCGGGGCGGCTGAACCTCGAAGCGCGATTTTCGAAAGACGTTGGAGACCGCCTGGCGGAGCGAGGCCACATCGTCTCGGTTGCGGGGCCGTGGAGCAACTCTTCGGCGCCCACGGTGATCAAGATGGCGGGCGGGGTACTGGAGGGCGGCGCCGACCCACGCCGCTCGCGGTTCGTCTTTGGGCGCTGATAAACCGCTCTTGCGGGCGCTGCTGCTTGCGGCTCTGGGCGCGTGGTTTCTCTGGTGGGCCGCGCCGGGGCTGTGGGCCTATTTCGCCGCCGACGATCCGATGAACCTGTACGTGGGCTGGAACGCGACCTGGCTGAAGTACGCGTGGGATAACGTTCTGTTTTTTACCGGCCCGGCACGTCCTCTCGGGAACCTGTTTTTCAAGCTGGGGTTCGCGCTGTTTGGCCTAGACCCGCTGCCGTATCGCATTGCCTGTTTTGCGCTGCTGCTGGTGAACGTGTGGCTGACTTACGCGGTGGCCGAACAGGTAAGCCGCTCGCGCGTGACGGCGTTTCTGACCAGCCTGATCGCGGCCTATCACGCGCCGCTGGCCGGACTGTACTACTTGACGGCCATGGTGTACGACGTGCTGGCTTACCTGTTCTTTTTTGCGGCATTTCTGCTGGCGGCGCGGCGGAAATCGTTGTGGGCAACATGCGTTCTGTTTGTGTGCGCGTTGAACAGCAAGGAAATTGCGGTGGTGCTGCCGGCGGTTCTGGCGGCCTACGAGTGGTTCTGCGAGCGCGAGCGGCGCTGGCGCTGGGTGGCGGCGACCGCCGTCATTGCGGCGGCATGGACAGCAGGCAAACTGCTGGCGGCCGACTCCATGATGGCGAATCCGGCCTACCACCCCGCGCTGGATCCGCGGGTGTGGTTGGAACACCTGCGGCACTATATGCGCCTGATGACGGTGCTCGAGTGGGACTGGCCGGGCTGGGCGGTTGGGGCGCTAGGGGTGGCGCTGGCCGCGGCAGCATGGGTATCGCGCCAAGGCGCGGTACGGTGGGCGGCGGCGCTGATCTTTCTGGCCACGCTGCCGGTCCTGCCGATTGAGCCGCGCAGTTATTACGCGCTGTATATCGCCTACTTCGGCTGGGCGCTTTTTTTGGGGGCGCTGCTCACGCGGCTTCCCAAACCGTGGCTGGTTACGTCGATTGCCGCGGCGCTGTTAGTCCCGCTACACATCTGGGCGACGCCGCGAATGACCGGCGACATCACGGCGTCGCAGAACTATGTCCGCCCGGTGATGGAACAGCTCAAAGCACAGAAGGTGCAGCTTGCCAGACCGGGAAAGGTGCTGTTTCTGGAGGACCCGTTTCCGGAGGACGAATGGATGTTGACGTTGATCCTGGCATTGATTCACGAGGATCCCGCCATGGAGGTAATGCGGCCCAAGCGCATGGACCATGCGCCCAGCGCGGATGAGATTGCGAGTTGCCAGGCGGTGTTTCGCTTCAAGGACGGGCGGCTTACGCGCGTACGTTGAAGACGCGCTGGACATACTCCCTGCTGCGGCGAAGGTTCTCTTCAAGGGAGCGGGTCTCGACCATTCCCTTCTCCTGCGCGAGCTCAACCACGAGAAATGGCTGGATGCCGAGGCTGGTGAATTCGTCCGCGATGCCGCGGTAGTCAATATCGCTGTCACCCACCGACTCCAGCCAGACGCCGTTGCGGGAGGAGCGGATGTGCAGGCTGGCGGTCCGTTTGCCGGCCTGGCGGACGATGGAAACCGGATCCTGGCCGCCGCGCCGCACCCAATCGGCGTCGAGGCAGAGTTCGACGGAGGTGTGATCGAGGATGTAGCGCCACTCGCGGGCCTCGCTGAGCATTTCCGGATCGTGATGATGCACGAAGAACCGCAGGCCCTGGCTGCGAATCAGACGGTCCAGTTCCTTGAGCCCCGCCTCCTGGATGGAGAGTTCTTCGGCGGTCTTCGGCGCCTTGCCGGGCTTTGGATCCGGATTGTGGTTGAGCGCCACGGCGCCGGCGGGTTTGACGGCGGCGGCGAGCGAATGTACGTGCTCCAGCGTCTTGGCGATTCCTTCGCGGGTGTGAAGGAGGCCGCCAAAGTACACGATGGGCGCAGTCATCTGGTTCAAGGACAAATGCGCCAGAGTGGTCTCGACCACGCCCGGGACGAAGAATGCGGGCATGAGTTCGACTTGGCGGAAACCAGCGCGGCTGGTGGCGGAGAAGATCTCGGGAATGCCGGCGGCCAGCGAGACATTGCGGCGGCGCAGTTCCTGAGTCCAGACGTAGGTCTGAGCGACGAGCCGCGAAGCGGGCGAACCCGCCAAGGCCGCGGCGGCGATCCACTGGCGCCGTGTCATTTGAGGAGAAACCCCATCATGGCTCTCGCCAGCCTGCCGTAAGGCGGGCGAAGCATGGCGGTCGACGCGATACGGCCCTGGAGGAAAACGCCTTTCTCTTTGGACATGCGCCTGAAGCCGGCTTCACCGTGGTAGTGTCCCATGCCGCTTGGGCCCACGCCGCCAAACGGCAGTCCGGACTGGGCGACATGGAGGATGACGTCGTTCACGGTGACTCCTCCCGAGACCGTTTCGTTGAGCACGCGGTTGACGCGTTTGCGGTGATTGTCGAAATAGTACAGGGCCAGCGGGCGCGGACGGGAGTTGACATAGGCAATCGCATCATCGAGCGACTGGTAGGGCACGACCGGCAGGACTGGCCCGAAAATCTCCTCCCGCATGAGAGTCATTTCGCTGGTGACGCGTTTGACGGCGACCGGCGGCATCACATGCGAGCCGTTGCCGAACGATTCGCCCTCGTTGTGAAATGCGAGGCACTCGGCGCCCTGCGCCATGGCGTCGGCGATCAGGCCCATCAGCCGTTCGTAATGCCGCTGGTTGACGATGGAGGTGTAGTCAGGGTTTTCCGCCAGCGCCGGATAGAGCCTGGCGACGCAGGCGCGGGAAACGTCGACGAACTCATCCACCTTGTCTTCGGGGATCAAGGCGTAATCGGGCGCAAGGCAGGTCTGGCCGGCGTTGTACAGCTTGCCGGTCCAAATGCGTTCCGCGGCGGTTTTGAGCGAATAGGACTCGTGTACGATGGCGGGACTCTTGCCGCCGAGTTCGAGGGTGAGGGGAGTGAGGTTCTCGGCAGCGGCTTTCATGACCTCCTTGCCGACGCGAGTCGAGCCTGTGAACAGCAGGTGGTCAAAGGGAAGCGAAACGAACTTCTTCGAAACCTCGGGACCTCCGGTTACGACGTTGACGTGCGCGGGGTCAAAGGTTTCGCGAATGATGGCGCCGGTCAGATCGGCGGAGCGCGGCGCGATCTCGGAAGGCTTGATCAGGACGCGGTTGCCGGCAGCCAGTGCGTCGACGAGCGGCAGGAAAGTCAGCCAGAACGGATAGTTCCAGGCCGAGACGATGCCGACGACGCCCAGCGGCTGATACACGATCTGAGCGCTGGCGGGTTTGAAGAGCCAGCTTACGGCGACGCCGCGAGGCCGCATCCACGCTTCCATGTGGGCGATGGCATGGCGGATGCCGTTGAGGATGGGGAAGACTTCGAGGAGAAGCGTTTCTTCGGTGGCGCGGCGGCCGAAATCTTCCGCGACACGCTGGGCCATTTCGTCGCGGTGGACTTGAATTACCTCGTGGAGGCGCTTGAGCGCCTCACGCCGTTCGCGCAATCCGGGAGCGCTTCCGGATGAGGAGGCTGTCTTGAGGTTGACGAATTCGTTCATCGATCTCTGCTATTAATCTATCCGAGCGTGGCGGGAAGCGGTACGCTGAAAGCGTTGGCATTCGGACTTCCATTGGCAGCCGCAGCGTTGTTTCTCGCCCTCGTCGATCCGTCGCCGAGAGCGGTGCGTCTCAACGATCTCTGCGAAGGGCTCCGGCCCCGGCTGGCGGCGAACGATTTTGAGTTTGGGGCGTTGCTGGACCATGCCCGGACCAATATGGCGTCGAGGCTGGAGGCGGGAGAGCACGAGACCCTGGTGTACTTTCTGCTGCAATCGGACGCATTCACGAGCCGCGCGGCGATCGATCCGCTCACCCTGGCGCGGCAAACCGCGGCGCAGGACTACAAGCCGACCGTGTTTGTTCGCGCGCGCATCCGCGATTTTCTGGCGGCGATGGAAAAGCCCGCCGAACGGCAGCGATTGACCTACTGGCAAACGCACCTGACGCGGGAGCAACTGACAGTGGCCACGCTCGAACTCTATTTGCACGAGACGCTCAACCATCTGAGCCGGGCGGACAAGAACGGCACTTCATCCTACCCCGGGCGAAGCCTGCTGAGCGACACGACACTGGCCTCGTCGTTTGCCATCTCGGGCGCCGCGGTGTCCTTGCGGCGGCTCGATCCCAAGGTGCAGGTTGAAAAGGTGCTGATCGTCGGCCCCGGGCACGACTTTGCACCTCCGGGCAACCTGCACGACGACATTCCGCCGCAGAGCTACGAGCCTTACCTGGCTGCCGACGCGCTGCTTGCTTCGGACCTCGCGGAAGAACCTTTCCTGAACATCCACTGTTTCGACATTAACGCGCGGGTGCTGCATTTTCTCGAAGAGTTCAAGCGCAGCGCGGCTCCGAAGCTGACGCTTCCCGTCGAGCCGGCCTCCAATGCCTTTAATAGCTGGTTTGAGACGTCGGGGCGCGCGGTCGGCATCGTTTCGTCCGACGCCTACAAGCGAACCATCTCCGTGCGTCCTGGCGTCGCCAAGAGGGTGACGGGAGAAAAGCTGGACATCGTGACCGAGCGGCTGGTTCCGTCGCCGGGTTACGACCTGGTGATCGCGTTCGACGTGCTGCGATATTTCCGCGAGAAGGAGCTTTCGCTGGCGCTGGCGAACATTCAAGCCATGATCCGTCCAGGCGGCTATTTCATTCACAACGACGCGCGCGCCGAGGCTGGCGAAGTGACGGGGCTGCTTGAAATGCCGGTCATCCAAAGGGGTTCTGTGAACCTGGGCGCCAACCAAAACGGCCTCTACTTTATCCACCGGCGGCTCTGAGACCAGTGCAACGGAGCGGGCGGGCGAAGCGTCTGGGGTAGAGTAAGTAGTTACAGACGCGATGTTCACCTGGATTTGCCCCAAATGCGGACGTGAAGTGCCGCCATCCTACTCGGAGTGTCCGAATTGCACTCCCCCGGCGCAGTCTCCCCAAGCTCCGCAGATGACGGCGCCGTATCCGCCACCGCCACCGCCGCCGGCAGCGCCTCCGCAGCAGGCGCCGCCGCAGTACTATCAGCCGCAACCGCCGCCGCAGTATTCGCAGGCGCCGCCGCCGGCGTATCCGCCGCCGCAGCCGCAATACCAGGGGCAGCCGCAATACGCGCCGCAGCCTCCGCAATATCCTCCACAACAGCAGGTCCACACGATTCAGGACCCGTATTCGAGCCCCCGGCGCGGGCTTCCTGGATGGCTCATGGCACTGGTGGTGATGGGCGGAGTCCTGGTCGTAGGCTATCTTTTGTACACCAAGGTGCTGTCGAACGGTTCGACCAGCGCGGCTCCGGCGGCGAAGGCTGGAGCGGAGACGGGCGCGGCGGCAGGCGGTTCCACGCATCCGTACGCCAAGTTTCTGGAAGTCGCCGGCTTGAGATTCACTGAAGATCGCGGCAAGAACAACGTGCGGTTTCTGGTGATCAACCACTCCAGCGGCGAACTGGATGACCTGGACCTGACGATCAATATCACGACGACCAACGCAAACCCCGGTGATCCGCCGCTGACCACGGCGACGGTGAAAGTTCCGAGTCTCGGACCCTGGGAGAGCAAAGAGGTTTCGGCGCCTGTGCAAACCAAGTTGAAGGCCTACGAGATGCCGGACTGGCAGTTTGTCAAGGTTGGCTCGTTCGAGATAACGACCCCGGCGAAATAAGGCGCTGTTGTTCGGGCGTCCAGCGGCAGGACTTCGAATCCGGTCTTGGGGCATAAGCCTGCTTGAGGTTCCAGTGGGCGTCCCAGAGGCAGGGATCGGCTTTCAGCGCGCTTTCGAAATCACGAATCGCCGCATCGCGCTGTCCTAACGCCAGCAGTGCGGCGCCGCGATTGTTGAGGGCCATGGGATCGTTCGGGTTGAGCGCGAGCGCGCGGCCGAATTCGGGCAAGGCTTCGTCCGGGCGGTTGAGGCGCAGGTAAGTGCGCCCGAGATCGGCGGCGACGTCGGCGTTCTGCGGCGCCAACCGGCGGGCTTGCTGGAGCAGGCTCAGCGCTTCCTGTGGCGGCCGCAAACGAGCCAGTTGGCGCAGTGGCCTGATTTTGTTGGGCGCCAGGGAGTGGGCGCGCCGCCAGAGCGCTTCCTCGTCCCGCCAGGGGGTTGCGGCCGTCATGCTGAGCACGGCAAGCACGACTCCGGTTACCGCGGCGGTGCGGCCGAGACGGAGTTTGAAGTGTTCCGCGGCGAGGGCGGCAGCCACTGCGAATGCCGCCAGCGGGAAATACATGCGCCGGTCCGCGCTCAAATCGGAGGCGGCAAACACGGACGAACCCGGCAGAAGCAGCAGCAATCCCGCCGGAACCCAAGGTCCGGTCAGGCGTGTTGAGCGCCACGCCACGGCGATGACGGCGGCCCAGCCGGCAAGTCCCAGCCAGACCGGCGGCACGCTCAGCGGCGACTCGATCGTCAACCCGTAGGGCAAGAGAAACTCGCGAAAATATCGCGGGATGGCGATTCCCTGAGCCAGGAAGTACTCGAACGGAGTGACGCCGGCATGCGGGCCCACTCCCGACCCTGGAACGGAAGCGCCCGCCCACAGCACGCGTGCTCCGGCGGCGAGCGAAAGCGCGAGCATGGCAACCAGGGACGGCACGTGCGAGAGCGTCCTGTCGCGCCACCAAGCCAGCCAGGCGACGAAGAGAGGAAAGGCGACGGCTTCTTCTTTCGACAGCAGTGCGAGGGCAAACCATCCAACCGCGCGCCACTCCTTGCCGGAGGTCCAGGAATCGAGAGACAACCAGCAGAAGAGCGCCGCCAGCAGCGTGGCGCGCTCAAATATGTAGATTACTGGTTCAACCTGCAACGGATGGAGCGCGAAGATGACGGTTGCGAGAAATGCGGCCGGGCTTGAAACCATGCGCGACAGCACCCGCCAGGCCATAAAGGTGGACGCGAGGTGAAGCGCCAGGTTGACGGCGTGGAAAGTGTACGGCGCATCCGAAAAACGGAAGTTGAGCCAGAAGGTGAGCCAGGTAAGCGGACGGGTTGTCGTGAGGCGAAAGACGTCGAGCCATCCGGAGACCGTCTGCAACCCGGGGTCGAGGAAGAGCGAGTGATCGTCAAGCTGGAACGGATAACCGCCGCCGAATGCGAAGGTGATGGCGCCGGCAAGCAGAAACAGGCCGCCGCTCCGAATCGCGCGCGAGGTGTCCCGGACTTCGATTTCGGAGGGCAATGCTACCATGTTAGTTCACTCACCGTTACTCGCCCATGAGTCCAGTCAAGCGCCCCAAAACCGCCGCGGAGCGCCGCCAGCGGGCCGGGAAAATTCTTCAATATCTCGACGAGAAATTTCCGGATGTGACGTGCGCGCTGCACCACAAGGACGCCTGGCAGTTGCTGGTTGCGACGATTCTGTCGGCGCAGTGTACGGACGAGCGAGTCAACCAGGTCACGCCGGGGTTGTTTAGGAAATATCCGACGATGCGGGATTTTGCGGCGGTGAAGCAAGAAGAACTGGCGCAAGACATCCGCTCGACGGGCTTCTTCAACAACAAGGCGAAATCGATCAACGGCGCCGCCAAGAAACTGCTGAAGGATTTCCGGGGACAGGTTCCGGCCAACATGGATGACCTGCTCACGGTGCCCGGCGCGGCGCGAAAGACCGCCAATGTCGTGCTCGGGACAGCGTTCGGCATTCCATCGGGAGTGGTGGTCGATACGCATGTCTCGCGAGTCGCATACCGCCTGGACCTGACGAAAGAAACGAATCCGGTGAAGATCGAGCAGGACCTGATGAAGACCATCCCGCAAGAGCGGTGGATCCTGTTCGCTCACCAGGTGATCCATTTCGGCCGGCAGATTTGCATTGCGCGAAAGCCCAAGTGCCTGGTGTGCGGGTTGAATCCGATTTGTTACGCCAAGGACAAGGTTACAGCGTGAAGCGGTTGCTCGTCTGCCTGCCGTTGCTGTTGGCGGGGTGTACGAAGATCGAGACCGTCTACGCGCCGCCGATTCAGCGAGTACCGGCCAACGAATGGGCCAAAGGCCGGCTGAAGCCTTTCATCACCATGGATTCGCCCGACGCCATGGATCATGTAGTTGAGCAGGTCGTGCCGGCGCTGGAGTCCGGGCTATGGCGCTGGACGCTGCAAAAGCCCACATTCCAGTTCATGCTGCCGGAAACGAAAGGCATGAAGTTGAGGGTGGACCTGACGGTTCCGGAACTGACGCTGAAGCAGACGGGACCAGTGACGATTCAGTTCTTCGTGCAGGGACGCTTGCTGGACCGGCTCACGATTGACAAGCCTGGGGATCACCGGTTTCTGAAGCCTGTGCCGGAAGACTGGCTGGGCACGGAGATGCCGGTGGTGGTGCGGCTGGAAATCGACAAGATGTGGAAATCGCCGGTGGACGGGATTGAACGGGGCTTTATCGTTACGCGTCTCGGTTTCGCGCAGTGATTCCGAAAGCCGTTTCGATCCTGTTCGGCGCGGTGTTGACGGTGCTTGCATGTTGGGCTTTCGGACGCCTGGCATTGCGGCGCGTGCGGACTCCGTTGCAGCGGGATGAGTTCCACCTGCTGGCCTTCCTGCTGGGAGCGCCGCTGCTGAGCCTCACCATTTTCCTGCTCGCCATGGCGCGGCTGGTGTACGACGCCACCTTCTGGATTCTGGGCGCGGGGTTACTGGCGGCCACTTGGCGCTGGGGAGCGCGGCCCGCGTCGAAAGGGTCTCCTTATCCGCGCTGGTTCTGGTTTCTCTACGTGCCATTCGCGGTTTGTTACTTTATCGTGGCCATGGCGCCGGAGATGAGTCCGGACGGCAGCGGATATCACCTGGGCGTTGTGGGCACGTATTATCGCGCCCACGCGATGATTCCCATTTTCACGCAGATGTACGCCAACCTCTCCATGGGAGTGGAGATGTTGTTTCTGATGGCGTACGCGTTCGGGCGGCACTCGGCGGCGGCGCTGGTTCATTGCGCGTTTCTGCTGGCGCTGCCGCTGCTGGTGGTGTGCTGGGGGCGGCGGCGCGGCTTGGAAAACGCGGCCGCGGCCGGAGCGCTGTTGTTCTTTTGCAGCCCGGTGGTGGGCATGGACGGCAGCAGCGCCTACATCGACGTGGCGTTGGCCGCCGGAATATTCGCCTTGTTCTACGTGCTGGAGATTTGGCGGTCGTCGCGAGACCCGGCTCTGCTGCCGCTCATCGGGCTGGCGGCCGGGTTCGGTTATGCGATGAAGTACACCGCGTTTCTGGCGGTTCCGTGGGCGGGTTGGATAGTCTTCAGCGATCTGCGGCGGCGGCGCGAATCCTGGGTGAAGCCGCTGGCTGTGGTGGCGCTCTGCGCGCTGGTAATGATGCTGCCCTGGGTGCTGCGCAATGCGGCCTGGCTGCACAATCCGGTCTCGCCGCTGTTCAACCAGTGGTTCCCCAACCCGTTTGTGCATGTCTCGTTTGAGCAGGACTACTCGGAATACATGCGCCATTACGGGATCGAGAACCCGTGGTCCATCCCAATCGAGGCAGCGGTGCGGGGCAAGCTGGCGTGCGGGCTGCTGGGGCCGGTATTTCTGCTGGCGCCGATCGCCCTGCTGGCGTGGCGCGAGCCCGCGGGCCGGACGGTGCTCGGCGCCGCGCTGGTCTTTCTGCTGCCGTATCCGATGAACATCGGAACGCGGTTTCTGATTCCGGCGCTGCCGTTTGCCGCGCTGGCGATGGGCATCGCGTTGATGCGCTGGCGATGGCTGCTGATCTCGCTGACCGTGGCGCACGCGGTGGCATCGGCGCCTCCCGCCGTTCCGTTCTACAGCGATCCTCAGGCATGGCGGATTGCATGGATTCCCTTGAAGCAGGCGCTGCGCATCGAGAGCGAGGACTCCTGGCTGGGCCGCCGCTTTCCGTCCTACCGCATGGCGCGGATGGTGGAGCAGGCGACCAAGCCCGGCGCGGTGATCTATACGCTAACCCCGTTTTCCGAGTCATACACCACGCGTGAAGTGCGGACCAGTTTTCAGAGCGCGGAGGGAGAGCGGCTGCGCGACGCGCTCTGGATGGCATTTATTACGGACTGGCAGCCGAACCGGAAGCACGATTTCAACATCCCCGCGACGGCGCTGAGGCGGATCCGTGTTGTGCAAACGGGTTCCGGCTCCAAGGACGTCTGGAGCATCCACGAGCTTCGGGTTTACTCCGGAGAGCGCGAACTGCCGCGCGCGCCGGAGTGGCGGCTCACGGCTTCGCCCTTTCCTTGGGATATCCAACTGGCATTCGACAACTCGCCCATCACGCGCTGGAAGAGCTGGGAGCGAATTCGGGCAGGCATGTGGGTCCAAGCCGACTTCGGCAAGCCGGAGCAGGTCACTCGCGTCAGGCTGGAGCAGTCGACCGACCAATGGGCGGTCCGGATGCGCCTGGAGGGGGACAAAGGCGACGGCCGGTGGATACGGCTGGGAGGCGAAGCCGCGATCAGCGATCTGCTGCCGGTGCTGGGGTTGCGACGCATGGCGGCCGAGGAACTGAAGCGCGCCGGCGTCACACACTTGCTGACGACAAGCGGCGACTATGGGTACGACGACTACGAGCGCGAAGCGGGACTGTGGGGATTCGAGCGCGCCGGACAGGTGGATGACGCGCGGTTGTACCGTCTCAAGTAGGAACTTATGCCAAGGTACTTTTTGGGTGTGGACGGGGGGCAATCGTCGACGACCGCCGTGGCCGGCGACGAAACGGGGCGTGTGATCGGGTACGGACGCGGCGGACCATGCAATCACGTGAAAGGTCCTGGGGGACGCGAGAAGTTTATCGATGCGATTGGCGGCTGTGTTGGGCAGGCTTTGGAATCGGCCGGGTTGCCTCGCGATACGGCGTTTGAGAGCGGCTGTCTGGGATTCAGCGGTGGCCCGGCGGACAAAGAACAGTTGCTTTCTGGGATTTTGAAGATTGAGAAGCGGACCGTGACCAACGACGCGCTGATCGCATTGAGCGGGGCTCACGCGGGTGGTCCGGGCGTGATCACGATTGCCGGAACCGGCTCGATCAGCCTGGCGCGGAATGCCCAAGGCAAGACGGTCCGGACCGGAGGGTGGGGGTTCATTTTCGGCGACGAAGGCGGCGCGTTTGACGTGACGCGACAAGCTCTGCGGGCGATCCTGAGGATGGACGAGGGATGGGGCCCGCCGACCGCGCTGCGCACGGCGCTGCTGGAAGCGACCGGCGCAAGCTCGGCCAACGACCTGCTTCACCGGTTTTACACCACGGATTTTCCACGTCCGAGGGTGGCCGCGTTTGCGCGGCTGGTGGATGTGGCGGCCGAGGCGGGCGACCGGGTGGCGGACGGCATCCTGGATGCCGCGGCGCAGCAACTCGCCTCAATCACCGCCGCCGCCCGCCGGCAAGCCTTTGGCGCCGACGAGAAGGCCTCGATTGCGCCGATTGGGGGAGTGTTCCGGAGCGCTCGAATCCGGGAACGGTTCAAGGCGCTGGTCGAACTGGTCGAGCACAACCAGGTGGTGGAGCCGGCGTACGGCCCGGCGGCCGGCGCGCTCCTGGATGCCTACCGGGCGGCAGGTCTGAGCGTTGTGTTGTCGGACGTTCCCGTGGAGAAATAGAACGGCTACACTGGACCAAGCAAACGTTGCAAACCCGGATGGC
Organism: Bryobacterales bacterium; assembly: GCA_020851655.1. Lineage (GTDB taxonomy): Bacteria > Acidobacteriota > Terriglobia > Bryobacterales > Bryobacteraceae > JADZCI01. The sequence continues at coordinate 23,589 of JADZCI010000123.1, read as the reverse complement.
TGGATATCCGGGAACGTCCAATATTAGGAGCCGCCTGTAACTTTCCCCTGGTTTGGGGCGTGCTTCTTAAGTAGAGGCAGAGGCTGATTGGGCTGCTGGGAAGTTTCCCGCGTGCGGGGGGAGGGATCCCGGCTTGCCTTCGATTCTGGAGTGCCTGCAATCGTATGGTTCTTTTCGGCCGCTTTCGATCGAATTTGCGGTTCCCCTGTGCCGCCGGCGTTGTAGCCGCCGCGGTTGCGCTGACGGGCTGTAACACGGAAAGAACGGCCGCCGCGGCGCCATCCAAGGGCGGGCGGGGTGACGCTGCAACCCTGGTGCTGGTAGCCAAGGCGATTCAGCGCGACGTGCCGATTCAAGCCGAAGTCATCGGATCGGTGGAGGCGTATTCGACCGTTTCAGTGCGGCCGCAAATCAGCGGCCAGATCCTGCAATCCTATTTCAAAGAAGGCGATTTCGTCAAAGCAGGACAACTGCTGCTGACCATCGATCCGCGGGCCATCGAGGCCCAGCTCAACCAACTGGAAGCTCAGTACCAGAAAGACCAGGCGGGCATACTTCAGGCAAAAGCCGCGCTGGCGCGAGACCAGGCGCAGCAGGCGAATGCCAAAGGGCAGTTGCAGCGGGCCGCGGAGTTGATGAAAGAGGGGATCATCTCCAAGGAACAGTACGACCAATACGTGGCCAACGACGGGGCTCTCAACGCCACCATCAACGCGGACCTGGCGGCGATCGAGAATGCGAAGGCGCAGGCGGGCGCCAGCAAAGCCGCGGTCGAGAACCAGAAGGTTCAACTCAGCTACACCAAGATCCTGGCGCCGATCTCCGGGCGGACAGGCACGCTGCTGGTAAAGCCGGGCAACGTGGTTACCGCCAACACGACCGAACTGGCGACCATCAACCAGCTTCAACCGGTCTACGTGAGTTTTGCGCTGCCGGAAGTTCACCTTTCGGCGCTGCGGGCGAACGCGGGGAAAAAGCTTCCGGTCTCGGTTGTCCCCGAAGAGGGCGGGCAGCCGCATACAGGGACGCTGGCATTCTATGAAAACTCCGTGGACACCAACAGCGGCACCATCCGGCTGAAGGCGACACTCGAGAATGCGGACCGTGCCCTGTGGCCCGGGCAATTTGTGCGCGTGACGTTGAAGCTGGGCGAGCACAACGCCGCGGTGCTGATTCCGAGCCAGGCGGTGCAATCCGGCCAGGACGGCACTTTTGTTTACGTAGTGAAGCCGGACAGCAAGGTGGAATTCCGGGAGGTCACCGTGGCGCAGCGATTGGGCGACGAATCGGTGATCGGAAAAGGGCTGGAAGCCGGAGAGACCGTAGTGACGGAAGGCACGCTGCGTCTGGTGCCCGGCGCGCGCGTGTCGGTCCGGGAGCGAGGCGAGGGCGGACGCGGAGGTTCGGGCCAAGGCGATCCACCGCGGGCGGCGCCGCCTCAAAAGGGAGGGCGGCCGGGTTAAGCCTGACCACGGAGATCGGGCGTGAATTTCTCTGAGTATTTTATCCGGAAGCCCATCTCGACCAGCCTTCTGATGGTGGGTCTGGCGCTGTTCGGGGTCATGGCCTATCATGCGCTCCCGGTAAGCGACCTGCCCAACGTCGATTTTCCGACCATCAGTGTATCGGCCAGCCTGCCGGGCGCCGATCCGGCCACCATGGCTTCGGCCGTCGCCACACCGCTGGAACGGCAGTTTACGACCATTGCGGGCGTGGATTCGATGACGTCGGTCAACTCGCAGGGCTCGACGCGAATCACGCTGCAGTTCGACCTCGGGCGGGAGATCGACGGCGCGGCGGTCGACATTCAAACGGCGATTGCGGCGGCGATGCCGCTGCTTCCCGCCGGGATGCCGTCACCGCCGTCGTTCCGCAAGGTGAATCCCGCCGAGTCGCCGATCCTGTTTCTCACGCTCACATCCGCGACGCTGCCGATGAGCCAGGTCGACGAATACGCCGAGACCACGATTGCGCAGCGGATTTCGATGATTCCGGGCGTAGCGCAGGTTGTCATTCTGGGTGCGCAGAAATTCGCAGTGCGGGTCAAGGTCAACCCGGATTTGCTGGCGAGCCGCGGCATCGGAATCAATCAAGTCGCCAACGCGCTCCGGATGTGGAACGTCAATCTTCCGGCCGGCACCATCTGGGGCGACAAGCAAGCGATGAACATTCAGGCCAACGGGCAGTTGATGGATGCCCGGGAGTTTGGAAACCAGATCATTGCCAACCGCAACAATGCGCCCGTGCGGTTGAAGGATCTGGCCACGGTGATTGACAGCGTCGAAGACGAACGCACCGCTTCGTACCTGTATCAGGGCGGCGAGCGGCACCGGATCGTCAGCCTGATGGTGATGCGGCAGCCCGGCTCCAACGTGATTGATGTGAACGATGCCATCAGAGCGCTGCTGCCGGAGATCGAGAAGCGGCTGCCTCCGGCGGTCAAACTGGGAATCCGGGGCGACCGGTCGAAGAACATCCGGGAGTCGTTCAACGACGTTCAGTTCACGATGGCGGTGACGCTGGCGCTGGTGATTCTGGTGATCGCCTTGTTCCTGCGGAATCTGCCGGCGACGCTGATCCCTTCGCTGGCGCTGCCGTTTTCGTTGTTGGGCACGCTGTCGGTGATTTTCCTGTTGGGGTTCAGCCTCAACAACATTTCGATGATGGCGCTGATCCTCTCGGTGGGCTTCATTGTGGATGACGCCATCGTGATGCTGGAGAACACGGTGCGGCACGTGGAGAACGGCGAGGCGCCGGTGGAAGCGGCGCGGCGCGGCTCGCGCGAGATCTGGTTCACGATTCTTTCGATGACGATTTCCCTGACCGCGGTGTTCATTCCCATCCTGTTTATGGGCGGTCTCCTTGGAAAGCTGTTCCGCGAGTTTGCGGTGAGCATTTCGGTCGCGGTGTTGATTTCGGGATTCGTGTCGATCAGCCTGACCCCGATGCTATGCAGCCGGATGTTGCGCGCCAAGAAAGTGGATGTTCATCCCGGCGCGATTTCGCGCTGGTTTGAGGCTGCGTTTCTGGCTACAAGGCGGCTGTACGAGCGCACGCTCACCTGGTCAGTGCGGCACAGCGCTGTCATGATCGGCGTCTTCTTTGCGCTGCTGGGCTGCACGATGTGGCTCTACGGCGTGGTTCCCAAGGGTTTCATTCCCGAGGTGGACAACGACCAGTTGTACGTCAACACGGAAGCCGCGCAGGGCACGGCGTTTCCGGCGATGATTCAGTTGCAGGAGCGGGTCGCCGCGGTACTGGCGAAGGACCCCGATATCGAAGGTTTCATGAGCTCGGTTGGCGGAGGATTCTTCGGCAGTTCGACCAACGGAAGGATGTACGTCAATCTCAAGCCGCGCCGCGAGCGCAAGGCTACGGCGGAACAGATCGCCAACCGCCTGCGCCCGAAGCTGGCGGGATTTCCCGGAATCCGCACCGTCATCACGCTGCCGGCCTCGATTCGCGTGGGCGGCAGGGGTTCGCGCGCCAGTTACGAATTCACCTTGCAGGCCAACAACACCGCGCTGCTGTACCGCGAGGCGGCAAAGTTCGAGCGCCTGGTTGCGACGTTGCCGATGGTGCAGGAGGTCAACAGCGACCTGGAGATCCGCACGCCCCGCCTGACGGTGGACGTCGACCGTGAGAAGGCGGCGGCATACGGCCTGGACTTTCAGCAGATCGAAACCGCGCTCTATAGCGCCTATGGTCCGCAGTGGGTATCGACGATTTATGCGCCTCAGAACCAGTTCCACGTGATGCTGGAGGTCGAGGACAAATACCAGGCGCACGGCGATATGCTGTCGCGGCTGTACTTCTCGAATCCGGCGGGAAAACTGATCCCGCTGAGCAGCGTCGCCAGTATCCGGCAGGATGCGGGTCCGCAGTCGATCAACCACACGGGCCAGTTGCCGTCGGTCACGGTGAGCTTCAACTTGAAGCAGGGCGTCTCGCTCGGCGATGCGGTGGATGCCGTTCAGCAACTGGCGGACAAGGATCTGCCTGCCAGCGTGCACACGAGTTTTTCGGGAACCGCCAAGGCATTTCAGGATTCGCTGCGGAACATGGGGCTGCTGCTGCTGATCGCCATCGCTGTCGTGTACATCGTGCTGGGCGTGCTGTATGAGAGTTTCATTCACCCGTTGACGATTCTGTCGGGGCTTCCGGCGGCGGGTTTCGGCGCTCTGCTGACTCTCATGATCTTCAAGGTGGACCTGAACCTGTACGCCTTTGTGGGGCTCATCATGCTGGTGGGAATCGTGAAGAAGAACGCCATCATGCAAATCGACTTCGCGCTGGAAGCGGAACGCAAGCATGGCAAGCGGCCCGAGGATGCGATTGTCGAGGGCTGCCTGATCCGGTTCCGGCCCATCATGATGACGACGATGGCGGCGCTGTTCGGGTCGATGCCGATAGCGCTGGGGTACGGTTCGGGCGGCGAGGCGCGGCGGCCTCTGGGACTGGCCGTTTGTGGGGGCCTGGCGTTTTCGCAACTGCTGACGCTGTACCTGACTCCGGTGGTTTACATCTACCTGTCGCGCCTGACGCGCCGGCTGGGCCGGAAGCCGGCGGCGGAACGTCCTTCAGCCGGGCCGGCCATGACGGAGGCGAAAGCGTGAACCTCTCAGAGATCTTCATTCGCCGCCCAGTGGCGACCATTCTGCTGATGATCGCCATCGCCTTCTTCGGGGCGGTGGCCTACCGGTCATTGCCGGTAAGCGACCTGCCCAACGTGGACCTGCCGACGCTGCTGGTGACCGCGTCGCTGCCCGGCGCCAGTCCGGAAACGATGGCGTCGTCGGTGGCGACACCGCTCGAAAACCAGTTCTCGATGATTGCGGGGCTGGAGTCGATGACTTCGACGAATACGCTGGGCACGACGCAGGTCGTGCTGGAGTTCGACCTGGACCGGAACCTGGACGGGGCGGCGGTCGACGTGCAGGCGGCCATCACGCAGGCGTCGCGCCTGCTGCCGCAGGGCATGCCCACGCCGCCCACCTTCGCCAAGGTCAACCCCGCCGACCAGCCCATCCTGTACCTGAGCCTGGCTTCGAAGGAACTGCCTTTGTACACGCTGGACGAATACGCGGAGACGCGCATCGCGCAGCGGATTTCGATGGTCTCGGGCGTGGCGCAGGTTTCCGTGCTCGGCGCGCAGAAATACGCCGTCCGCGTACAAATGGATCCGTTCAAGCTTGCCGCCCGGCAGATCGGCTTGAACGAAGTCGAGACCGCGCTAAAGAACTGGAACGTGAACCTGCCCACGGGAACCATCAACGGTCCCCGCCGCGCTTTCACGCTGCAGGCGTCGGGGCAGTTGATGAACGCCGACTCCTACAAGAAGGTCATCGTGGCCTACAAGAACAACTCGCCGGTGCGCCTGGAGGAGTTGGGCCGGGTGATCGACAGCGTCGAGGACGACAAGACGGCCTCCTGGACATTCAACAAAGACGGGAGCGAGCGGGCGATCCTGCTGTCGGTGCAGCGGCAACCGGGGACGAACACCGTGCAGGTGGCCGATGCGGTCAAACAACTGATCCCGACATTCCGCGGCGAGTTGCCCAAGGCGGTCCGCATGGGGGTGTTCTACGACCGCTCGGAAACCATCCGCGAATCCTACGACGACGTGAAGTTCACGATGGTCCTGACGCTGGGACTCGTGGTGATGGTGATCTTCCTGTTTTTGCGAAATGTTTCGGCGACGCTGATTCCAAGCCTGGCGCTTCCGTTTTCGGTGGTCGGCACGTTCGCGGTGATGTACCTGCTGAACTATTCGCTCGACAACCTCTCGATGATGGCGTTGATCCTGGCCATCGGTTTCGTGGTCGATGACGCCATCGTGATGCTGGAGAACATTGTCCGCCACATGGAGATGGGCAAGACCGCGATGGAGGCCGCCCTGGAAGGCTCGCGCGAGATCGGATTCACCATTGTGTCGATGACGATTTCGCTGGCCGCGGTGTTTATCCCGGTGTTGTTCATGGGCGGCGTGTTGGGGCGGCTGTTCCGCGAGTTCGCGGTGACGATCTGCGCCGCGATCCTGATTTCTGGAATCGTGTCGATCTCGCTCACGCCGATGATGTGCAGCCGGTTTCTCAGATCGTCGCATGAACATCGCAAGTCCTGGTTTTACCGGACGACGGAAGGCTTCTTCGACGCGATGCTGGGGATGTACGACCGGACGCTGCGCTGGGTGCTGCGCCACCGCCTGGCGACGCTGGCCAGTTTCTTCGCCGTCCTGGCGGCGACCGCGGCGCTGTTCATCGTGATTCCGAAGGGCTTTGTGCCGGAACAGGACACCGATCAGATTGCGGTGATCACCGAAGCGGTTCAAGGCACCGCGTTCGCACAGATGTCGGAGTACCAGAAGGAGGTGGCGCGGATTGTGGCCGCCGACCCCGCGGTCGATTCGCTGGTGGCGACGGTCGGGGGACCGGCGGCGAGCGTGCTGGGCGGGCCGAATATCGGCCAGTTGGTGGTTCACCTCAAACCTCGCAGCGAGCGCAAATTGCTGGTGGGTCCGATCATGGAACGTCTGCGGCCGGAACTCGCCCGTGTGCCGGGCGTGCGTGTGTACCTGCAAAATCCGCCGGTTCTGCGCATCGGCGGACAAGTGACCAAGAGCCTGTACCAGTACACGCTGCAGTCGCCGGAACAAGACGAGTTGTACGCCGCCGCCGAAGCGCTGGAGAAGAAGCTGGAAAGCGAGCCGGCGCTGCTGGACGTGACCAGCGACATGCAGATCCGGTCGCCGCAAATCCAGGTGACGATCGACCGGGACAAGGCGGCGGCGTTACAGGTGAGCGCGCAAGCCGTCGAGAACACGTTGTACGACGCCTACGGACCCCGCTGGGTCTCGACCATCTACTCCAACGTGAATGAGTACAAGGTCCTGCTGGAACTGCTGCCCAAGTATCAGATGGATCCGCGGGCATTGTCGATGCTGTACTTCAAGCCGCCCACCGGCGACCTGATCCCGCTGGACAGTCTGGCCGACATCTCGGAAGTAATCGGACCCCAGGCCATCTCGCATCGCGGGCAACTGCCGGCCGCGACGATTTCCTTTGCCGTGCGTCCGGGGCACTCTCTCGGCGAGGCCATTGACGATGTTAAGAGAACGGCGGCCCAGACGATACCCGCTTCGGTGAGCGGGAGCTTTTCGGGCATGGCCGAAGCGTTCCAGGGGTCGTTGAGCAACCTATGGGTGCTGCTGTTCATCGCGATCATGGTCGTGTACCTGGTGCTGGGCATCCTGTACGAGAGTTACATACACCCGCTGACGATTCTTTCGGGGTTGCCTTCGGCCGGGTTCGGCGCGCTGGCGACGCTGTGGCTGCTCAACATGGAGCTGAACATCTACGCGTTTGTCGGCCTGATCATGTTGATCGGCATCGTCAAGAAGAACGCCATCATGCAGATAGACTTCGCGCTGGAAGCCGAACGCAGCGGCGAGGCGCCGGAGAAAGCGATTTACGACGGTTGTCTGATCCGGTTCCGGCCAATCATGATGACGACAATGGCGGCGTTGCTGGGTGCGACGCCGATCGCCATCGGGTACGGCGCGGGCGCCGAAGCACGCCAGTCGCTGGGCGTCTGCGTGGTGGGCGGATTGATCTTCTCGCAAGCCGTCACTCTGTTCCTCACGCCGGTGTTCTACCTGTACCTGGGCGAGGCCCAGCACTGGTTCCACCGGAGGCGTTTGAAGAAGAACCCGCTTGCGGAACCCGCCGGGGCCAAGTAACGGCTGACATGCCGAAACCGGCTTGCGCTACCCTTGTCTGAGCATGACCGGATCAGAATTCAAAGCACAATTGCGGGCCGGGTCGCCGAAGATGGGGCTCTTCCTGAACGCCCACAGCCCGACCGCCACCGAGCAACTTTCCCACAGCGGCTACGACTGGCTGTTGGTGGACACTCAGCACGGTCCGATGAACCGTGAATCGCTGTCGGCGGCGCTGTGCGCCATTTCGAGCGGCGGAGCGAAATCGATGGTGCGCGTAGCCGGGTTCGACGACCGCCAGGGCATTCAACAGGCGCTCGACCTCGGCTCGGACGGCGTGCTGGTCCCCTACATCAATACTGCCGAAGAAGCGCGCCAGGCGGTGAGTTGCGCGCGTTATCCCACGGCGGGCACGCGCTCGGTGTACTTCCCGCAGCGCGGCACCAACAAAGCGGGACTGCTCGGCTACGTGGGCAACGCCAACGCCAACAACATCGTCGCACTGCAAGTGGAGACCGCCTCCTGCATCGAACACATCGACGAGATTGCCGCCGTCCCGGGCGTGGACATCCTGTTTCTGGGCCAGAACGACCTTTGCATGTCCATGGGCCTGTATGAGACGTACGAGTTTCCACACATGTACACGTCGCCGGAACTTCAGGCGGCGACCGAAAAGCTGGTGGCCGCGGCGCGCAAGAACAACGTGATTCTCGGGCTGTTCCTGTTCGGGACCTCGCGCGTTGGGGAGTTTCTGGACAAGGGGTTCACCTTCATCAGCATCGGCAACGACCTGCACCACCTGCTGACGCAAGCCGGGGCGCATGTCGGCGACCTGGAGAACATCGCCAAGGCCAAAGGCAAGTCCTGGACACGACGGCCGACGGCATTGTTCTGAGGATCGCCAAGGATGCTTGAAATCTTGAGGACGGGAGCTTTCAGCGATCAGCGGTCAGCATTCAGCTCTTGGATGAGCGCGGTGAGCATAAGCTGACGGCTGAGCGCTGACAGCTTGGCGCCCTCGCAGCCATGCCTTCACAACGGCAAGTCTGCGAGACCAATTCTCAGATTTGGGGGGCTAGAATCCAAGGCCCGGGCGTCAGACGGGCTTTCGCCCGATATAGAGCAACCACGGCGCAAACCATGGATGAGCGGGCCGCACGCGGGGCTTCAGATATTCGGCGACGGCCCGCTTGACTCGTATGGAGGCACCGGTACGCAACTGCCGCAGCCACGCCGGGCCGCCTTGATCGGCGCCCCACACCTGCGGGCCGCCCACCAGGCCGAGAAACAGCACCTGGTGGCCCCGCCGCTGGGCAAATTGCCGGAACACGTCCACCTTCATCATGCCGACATTGTGTTTGCGCAGATTGGGGCGGTCGAAGACCCACTTGTGAAGCCAGAGCAGCCCCCGCATGCGCGGCAGTTCCACGACACAGAGTCCGCCGGGCCGTAACAGCCGGTCGTGGTGGTCCAGCACTTCCTGTGAATCCTCGAAGTGCTCGACCAACCCGAAGCTGCCGACGACATCGAACAAAGAGCCGGGGCGGAACTCGCGGAAGTCGGCGCGGTGCAGTTGCGCATCCGTGACCCCGACGGTTTCCAGGTTCTTCAGATACAGCCAGCCCGTGTCGCTGAAGTCGACGCCTTCGGCGCGCATCGGGATCTGCCCGCAGATCATCGCCGACACCTGTCCCGGCGAACACCCCAGCTCGAGGAAGCGCTGGCCGCGGTAGGGCGCCAGGTGCTCCAGCACGACCGGCATCCACGGGAACTGAGGGAATTGGGTCAGTTGCTCCCGCGTGAAAATCTGATCGCTGTGGGTTTTGTCCCAATACTCCTTGGAAGTGAGGTCGCCGCTGGCCACTATTGTTTCTTGGCCGTCCAGGTGGCCTGGCCGATGCCGGGATAATCGGCGGTTCCCTTCATCGAAGTGGGTGATTCGATGGTCCCCTGATACTTGACGATGCTGGATTCACCGTTCATGTCGATCTTGAACTCCCACTGAATCTTGTTACCTTGCACCGTTCCGGTGAGAGGCGCCTCGCCCGCCATTCCCGAGTATTTGCCGGTCAGCTTCGCGCCGTCCTGTTTGAACTCGAAAGCCGGGCTGCCGGAACCGGCATCGGTGGTGACATCGAACGCCCAAGTCCCGCTCACGTTCGTGTCCGCGGCCCAAAGCAGCCCCATGATCAAAACCGCCACCATCAAGAGTGTTCGCATATAGCGGCAGAGTACCACGAGATTGCGATGGCGCGGCAGGGTGAAAGGAAGGCCGAAGGGAGGCCGTGTGTTACAATTCATGCAGATGCGTAATACGATCACGGTGCGCCTGCCGGACGATCTGGCCGAGTGGCTGGACACCGCATCGAAGACGGCCGGCGTACCCCGCGGCCGAATCGTTCGCGATCAACTCCAACTCGCGCGCAAGCGGGAGAAACAGCCATTCTTGCGCCTGGCTGGATCGATCGACGGGCCGCGGGACCTGTCGAGCCGCAAAGGGTTCTCCAAGCCGTGACTGGCATCGCGGACACGGGCTTTCTGGTGGCATTCGCCAACCGCAGGGACCGGCATCACGACTGGGCAGTCGAGGTTGCCTCCCGAATCGACCGGGCGCTGTTGACGTGCGATGCTGTGCTGGCCGAGACCGCGTTCCACCTGGGAAGCACCTCGCTGGTGATCGCCATGGTGCGGGAAGGTTTGGTGCGGCCCCAACTGATCGTATCCGAACACCTTTCGCGGCTGGCTGAACTCGCGAGGCGCTACGCTGACCGCAAGCCGGATCTCGCAGATCTTTGCCTCATCCGGCTCAGCGAGTTGAATCCCGCGCTGGCGGTCATCACAACGGATGTGCGTGATTTCCAGGTCTACCGCCGGGGACGGCGTGAGATGATACCGCTTTTGCACCCTCCGCGGGCGTAGCGCTTCAGGCATATACTCGCAAGCATGTTGAGGCGTCGCGAATTTCTCACCGCGGCCGCGCTACCGCTAGCCGCCGCGCCGGTTGAGTTGAAGACACAGGCTTGGAGGGCGCGCTGGATTGCTCCTGGCGGCGCCGGCGCCAACGACTATGGCGTCTATCATTTCCGGCGCTCGTTCGAACTGGCACAGGTTCCGGCGAAGTTTGTCATTCACGTCTCGGGCGACAGCCGCTACCGGTTGTTTGTCAACGGCAAGACGGTGGCTTCGGGACCGGCGCGCGGGGACCCGCACCAATGGCGCTATGAGACGGTGGACATTGCGAGCGCGCTCACGCCGGGGCGGAACACGCTGGCGGCCGCCGTCTGGAACGATGGCCCGCACGCCGCCGTCTGCCAGTGGTCCGTCCGCACGGCATTTCTGCTTCAGGCCGATGACCAACAGCACGAGCCGCTGGTGAATACGGGGTCCGGGTGGCGGTCCTGGCGCGACGCCGCCTACACCGCCGTCCCGGTTCCGACATACCAATTGACCGGTTACTACGCCATCGGGCCGTGCGAGCGGTTTGACGCGCGCGCTCATCCGTGGGGCTGGGAGCAGCGCGACTTTGACGACTCGGAATGGAAGCCGGTCTCGGTTATCGGACCCGCGGCCCCGCGCGACGCCGTGGACGGACCCAACCGCTGGATGCTCACGCCGCGCCCCATCCCGGCGATGGAAGAGACGCCGCAGCGCTTCGCCGCCGTGCGGAACGCCTCAGGCATGGCGGCGCCCTCTGAATTACGCGGCGTGACGATACCGGCGCGCACGTTTGTACGCATCCTGGCCGACCAGGGCCATCTGACCACCGCGTACCCGGAACTCGAGTTTTCCGGCGGACGGGACGCGACAATTGGCATCGCCTACACCGAAGGACTCTTCCAAACGATGCGCCCGCGCCGCATGAAGGGCAACCGCAACGAGGTGGACGGCAAGGAATTCGTAGGCTATGCGGACCACGTTATCGCCGACGGAGGGCGCCGCGTGTACCGCCCGCTTTACTGGCGGACTTTCCGTTACGTCCAGCTTTCCATCCAGACCGGCGACACGCCGCTCACCATCGAAGACTTCCGGTCCGTCTACACCGGCTATCCGTTTGAGCGCCGCGCGACGTTTGACAGCGGCAACCGGCTGCACCAGCAGATTCTCGATACCGGGTGGCGGACCGCCCGGTTGTGCGCTCACGAGACCTACATGGATTGCCCCTACTATGAGCAACTGCAATACTCGGGCGACACGCGCATCCAGAACCTGGTCTCGGTCTACATGACAGGCGACGCGCGGCTGATGAGGAACGCCATACAGGCGCTGGACTCGTCGCGCACGCACGAAGGCGCCACGCTGTCGCGCGCTCCGTCGGTTCTCGAGCAATACATCCCGCCGTTCTCGCTGTGGTGGATTGGAATGGTTCACGACTACTGGCGGTACGCCGATGACCCGGAGTTTGTCAAACAGATGCTGACGGGCGCGCGGCCGGTGCTGGGATTCTATTCGCGGCATCTCACAACCGGGGGGTTGCTGGGCGCGATGCCGTGGTGGAACTATGTCGATTGGGTTGAATCGTGGCCGCGCGGCGCCCCGCCGTGCGAGCCGGGCATGATGCCCGCCAGCATCCAGCTTCAATTCCTGCTCGCCCTGCAATGGGCCGCCGAACTCGAGAACGCTCTCGGCTACCGCCAGCTTGGCGAGATGGCGGCCACGCAGGCGCGTCTATTGAACGCCAAGATCCGGTCCACGTTCTGGGATTCCGGACGCCGGATCTTTTCCGAAGACCGCGCGCACCAGAAACTCTCGCAGCATGCCAATGCGCTGGCCGTGCTCGCCGGGGTGACTTCGGGAGATGAAGCGCGGGACTTGATGGAACGAGTCGAGGCTGACAAGTCGCTGGCCAAGTGCTCGGCCTACTTCCGCTACTATCTGGATCGCGCGATGGCGGCAGCCGGGCTGGGCGGCCGGTACCTGGACCGGCTGGGCACGTGGGAGTTCATGCTGTCGGAAGGCCTGACGACGTGGGCGGAACAGGATACGCCCTACACCCGTTCCGACTGCCATGCGTGGGGCGCCAGCCCGAACATCGAATTCTTCCGCACGGTGCTGGGAATCGATTCCGCCGCGCCGGGCTTCAGCAAGGTCCTCATCGAACCGAATCCCGGCAAGCTGACTCGCGTGTCCGGCTCCATGCCCCACCGGTTGGGCACGATTACCGTGGCGCTCGATGGCGAGAAGGCAACGATTGATCTGCCGCCGTCTCTGACCGGGGTGCTGAAATGGAAAGGCCGGGAACACGAGTTGCGTCCCGGCCGGAATCAGGTTTAGGAGTTTGCTTACAGCAGGCGGAAGTTGACTTCGACGTTGGCCTGAACAGGCACGGCTTTGCCGTCCTTATAGCCCGGGCGGAAGCGCCACTTCGAGACGGCCTCGACGGCCTTTTCATCCAAGCCCATGCCGAGTGGGCGAATGACGCGGATGTTTTGCGGGCGTCCTTCGGCATCGACGACGATCGACAGCAGCACGGCGCCCTGGAACTTGGCTTTACGGGCTTCTTCGGAGTACTCCGGTTCGACCTTGACGAGGATGACGGGAGCGCTGACGCCGCCGCCGATACGGTAGGCGCCGCCGCCGACGCCGCCGCCTTCACCGGGACCGAAACCGCCGCCGCGGCCCGAGCCGACGCCGCCGCCGGAACCGGTTCCAATGCCGCCGCCCGAGCCGGGACCGTTCGACGGGGGACCCAACTTTGCAAACGGATCACCGTAGTTGGGCAGGTTCACCTGCGGGAGAACGGTGTCGGGAGGAGCAATGATGGTGGGCTCCATGACCAGCCTGGGGTTGGGGTTGTTGACCACCGCCATGGGCGGAGTGAACTGTTTCAGCGCCGGTCGCGGAAGGCGGCCCTTGCTTGGAGGGGTGGGAGAACGGTCGCCGCCGCCACCGCCGCCGCCCATCGCCGTGTCTTTCGGTTTCATCGGCGGCGTGTACGGCGCAATGTCGGGGGTGAACACGGTGATGTTTTTGGCAAGCGCGTTCTGAACGGTCTTGTTGGTTCCGATCGCAAATGCCAGGGCAACCAGGCCGACGTGGACGAACACCGAAATAACCCGTGACCGCCCAACGTACTCGTCACGGCCAAAGATCTCACGAACCTGGACCGGCTTGGAGGTCAACTCCAGGGGAGGCAGCTTGGCCGGGAAAATGAGCTCTTTGAGGTTTCCCCAGAAGGTTTTGTACCAGGGGAGATTGGCGCGCCGCAGTTGTTCGATTTCGCCGAACGCGCCTTCGCGCGCCAGTTCTTCGGGGGTCAGCGGACGCGACGTCACCTGGAGGGGCGGCAACTGTGTGGGGCTGAACAGTTCCTTCAGGTTGTTCTTGAGCGAGGTCAGCAACCCCGCGTCGGCCGCGTCGTCCAACTCGGCGACGCGGCGCAGCATCGGATCGTCGCTGGCCTGTAGTTCCTCTTTCGTGAGCGGCCGGGCGGTCACCTGAAGCGGAGGTAGCTTTGGGGGGTTGATCGCCTCTTTGAGGTTCTCCAGGAGCGACAGGATCCAGGGTTTGGACGTTTGCTGAAGGGCGAAAATCCGCTCGATCTCGGGATCCGGAGGTGGGGGGTATTGAGGAACCCCTCCCGGATATTGAGGATACTCTGGTGCTGCCATACCTCGCCTCTAGTTCAGACGCGCCGGGATCCGGAAAGTTGCAGGAATCCGCCCACTCCGAGCGGCCCGTCCTACCAGAAATTGTAGCATCCCGCGCGCCATCCTCTCTTTGAGTCTCTTCAATGGCCCCTGACTTAGACTTTTGAATGGGATACAGTTACCTGAAACCGCGGCCAACGCGGCGCGTTTTGGCACTCCTGGGCCCTTTCGACGACACTTTCCAACCCGCACTCTTCAAACAATGGGACAGGGGCGGCGGGCAGTCGTAACAGGAACGTGCAAAATGACTTCGGCCTGTCTCAAGGCCAGTAGTGTAGCCTGAACTTGTATGCGTTTGGCTCGAAGAGCGCTGGCCGGCCTGGATGCCGGGGTAACCGGGAGCCTGGTGGTTGTCGCGTGGTTTGTGTTTCACAGTTGGGCGCGCGGTGAACTCTGGTACACGAAGTTTAATGTGGCGGCCGGGGTGTTGTTCGGAAGCAGGGTGTTTCAGGCGGGCGCTTCGATGACCACCCTGGTGGGATTCTCGCTCCTGGTGGTAGTCTACTCGCTGGCCGCGGTGCCGGCGGCGTGGGCCGTCCCGCAGCGTTCGAGTCTCTTGTTGCGCATTGCGGCGGTGTTGATTTACTCCGCGCTGTTCCACACGCTGCTGGAGAGATGGGCGTGGCCGCACATTTCGACGTACGCTCCGAGTTATTTTCCGCGCACGGCGACAGTACCGGCGCATTTGCTTTACGCCATCTGCCTGCTGCGGGTGCCGGCGAGACGGCGCTTATTGGAGGATCAGCAAATTGTGACCTCCTGGCAGGAGCCAAGTGGACCGGCCCGGTAGAGTTTTGCAGCGGGGTTTCGCTAGAATAGAAATTCTTGAGCTGCAACCTGCTTCTCATTCCGTGAAACGGCAAGCCTGCCGGGCACGTCTTATCCGGGGCGCAGAGTAGAAAGGAATCGATTTAACGGACAATGACCCACAGGCGTGGCAGCCTGCGAGCGCTTCTACTCTGTTCTCTCACTCTCGGTGGTGCGGTTCTTCCAGTTCCGGCACAAACCCCAGCGCAACCCGCACAGAGTCCGAAACCTGCTCCGCAACCCAAGAAGAGTCCGTTTGAAGAGGTGGCGCCCGCTACACCGGCGGCGCAGCCTCCCAAACCGGCCGAACCCAAAAAGCCGAGTCCATTCGAGACGGTTCCGCAAGAACCCAAGCCCGAAGCGCCCAAACCCGAGGCGCCGAAACCGGCCGAGACACCCAAGCCCGGCGAACCCGCGGCGCCAGTCGAAGTAGCCAACGTCATCGAAGCGATCGAATTTCGCGGTTCCCGGCGTGTCCCGCAGGACACGCTGCGCGCGCTGATCGTTTCCAAGAAGGGCGACATCTACAACCAGGAAGTTCTGTCGCAGGATTTCGTGCGGCTCTGGAACACGGGCCGCTTCGACGACATCACGCTGGAAAAGGAGCCTGGCAAGCAGGGCTGGATCATCCGCTTTGTGGTGGTGGAACGGCGCGTAGTGCGCTCCATCAAGTACGAAGGCAACAAGTCGATCACGGTCTCGGAAATCCTGGATCGTTTCAAGGACCGCCGCGTAGGCCTGGTGGTCGAACAGCAATACGACCAGGGAAAGATTCAGCGCGCCACCAACGTGCTGAAAGAGTTTCTGGCCGAGCGCGGGCGCCAGTACGCCATCGTCACTCCCGAGATTCGCCAGATTCCGCCGTCATCGGTTGAAGTCACGTTCAAGATCCAGGAAGGCTCCAAGGTCAAAGTCGGCAAGATCGAATTCACGGGCAACAAGGCGTTTAGCGACCGCATTGTTCTGCGGGCGATGAAGAACCTGCACCCCATCGGCATTCCGTATTCGATCTTCCTTGAAAGCCTGTTTCCGAAGACCTTTGATTCCACCAAGCTCGATGAGGACAAGGACCGCATCCGGAACTTCTACCAGACCAAGGGCTACTTCCTGGCGCGAGTGACCGATTCGACGGTCACCATGCGCGACCTGCCGAGCGGCAACCGCGTCCGTATGCCCTTCACGGGCAGCGGCAAGCCCAAGCCGCCGGGCAAGCGCGCCGACCTGGCGCTGACCATCGATGAAGGCCGGCTGTTCCACCTCAACCAGATCAACTTTGTCGGGGTGAAACTGTTCCGCACGCCGGAAACGCTGATGAAGCCGCTGTTTGGCATGGATCAGGGGGATGTCTTCTCCACCGAGAAGCTTTCAAAGGGCTTCAAGAACCTTCAGAAGCTCTACGGAGAGTTCGGCTACATCGACGCCGTGCCGGAGCCCGACTTCCAGCCGCAGCCGAACAGCGACAAGATCGACCTGACCATCAACGTGGACGAAGGGAAGCAGTTCTTTGTCCGCCGCATCGATTTTCAGGGCAACACGACGACCCGCGACAAAGTCATCCGGCGCGAACTGCTGGTCGATGAAGGCGACATGTACAACACCCGTTTGTGGGAGTTGAGCATCCTGCGCCTAAACCAGCTTGGCTACTTTGAAGCGCTGAAGGAAAACGAAGCGACCAACATCACGCGCGACACCAAGAACAACACGGTTGATCTGACAATCAAAGTCAAGGAGCGTGGAAAGAACTCCATCAGCTTGAACGGCGGCGTTTCCGGAATTGCCGGCACGTTCCTCGGAATGGGTTACGCCACCAACAATTTCCTTGGATTAGGCGAAACGCTGAGCATCAACGCCGAGCTGGGCACGCGCATTCGCAGCGCGGTGTTCGGCTTTACCGAGCCCTATCTGTTCGACCGTCCCATGCAGGCCGGCCTGACGGTTTACATGCAGCGCTTCAACTACGACCAGGCGCGGGAGATCTCGCTTTATTCGGGCCGCAACCTGATTCCGCTGTACAACGCGTTCGGCCGCGACAGCCTGCTCAACTACACCAGCCAAGGGTACGGTGGAACGGTTTTCGTCAGCTATCCATTGAAGCGCTCGTTTGCGCGCGTCAGTTTCACTTACGGACTCGACCGCCAGAACATCGATCCGGGCAACGTCAACACGGGGCAGTATTTCTACTACTCGAACTTCTTGAATTTCGAGGGACCCAACTCGCTCCAAGGGATTCTGACCAGCCGCGTGATCCCGGCCTACCAATACAACACGGTCGATCATCCGATCACGCCGAGCCGGGGCCGCAGCCTGTACGCGTCGCTCTCGTTTGCGGGCGGGCCGCTGGGCGGCAACGTGAAGATCATCGAACCGACCATCTCGACGACGTATTTCAGAGCGGGATTCAAACGCGGCCACGTCATCGGCATGCGGGGCCTGGGGCGCGTGGTCAGCGGCTACGGCGGAGTCAGCGCTCCTCCCTACAACCGCATCTTCATGGGCGGCGAACAGGATGTCCGCGGATTCGAAATCTGGAGCATCGGGCCGTTCGGATACATCCCCAGCGAGGGTACGGTGGCCGTCGTCAACGACGATGGCTCGGCCCGTATGCAGAAGGTGATCCAGGATGGGAAGGTCGTCCTGGCGCCGGTCACCACGAGGGTGCCGATCTACCAGCCGGTGTTTCCGGGCGGCGACACGCAGTTTATCGCCAACGTCGAATACCGCATTCCGATTTTTGGGCCGCTGGTGCTGGCGCTCTTCTTCGACGCCGGCATGAACCGGGTGTTTTTCCCGGACCAGTTGAAGCTCAACACCGGGCGCGTGACGCAATTGCAGAGCGATTTCCCTGTCGCCGGATTCGGCAACCAGGCGGTGATCGTCGACAAGAGCCAGATCATCCGCACCTCAACCGGCATTGAGTTCCAGATCATGATGCCGGTGGTGAATGCTCCGTTCCGCCTGTATTGGGCATTTAATCCTACACGCGTGGCCGATGTGTACCGGCCGCCTATCGCCGCCGACCGGTCGCTGTTTCCGAACAATGCCACCTACCTGCGCGCGCTCTCAGCCATTGGGAATATCACGCCGTACGTGGAAAAGCAGACGATGTTCCGATTTACAATCAGCCGGACTTTCTGATATCGCGGTCCGGCCATGCTAGCATTCAGAAAGACTTTCAGGAGTACTCCTAACGTGACCAAGACTGTACGAAATCTGGGCTTTGCCGCGCTTGCAGCCGCGTTGGCCGCGCCGTCTGCGCCCGCCCAAACGCTGCCCACCAAGATCGCCATCATCAACATTCAGGGGGCGATTCTTGCCACGCGGGATGGCGAAAAAGCCCGGAACGACATCCAGGCGAAGTTCTCCGCGCGCGCCAAGGACCTGGAAAGCCGTCTGGCCGAAATCAACAAACGCAAGGACCAATTCAACAAGGGCGCCAACACGATGTCGGCGGAAGCGCGGGAGAAACTGAGCCGCGACATCGACGAAATGCAGAAGAAGTACCAGTGGGATTCTGAAGACCTGCAAAGCGATCTCGACCAGGAGCAAGGCAAGTACGTCAACGAGATCGGCCAGCGCATGGTTCAGGAAATCGACGCGTTTGCCAAGGACGGCGGCTACGCGGTGGTGCTCGATGTCAGCGGCCAGCAGAACCCGGTTCTCTGGGCCGCGACAGGTATCGACATTACGCAGGAGATCGTAAAGCGCTACGACGCCAAGCACGGCGGTGGCGTGCCGGCTTCCGGCGCCGCCGCGCCCGGGGCCGCTCCTTCATCAGGCATCACCAAGCCGATCGTGCCGGCGGCGCCAAAGAGGCCCGTCTCAACACCCAAGTAAGCCGCAAGCGGCGGGGGATCCGGCTTAGAAACCCGTGGGCCGGATCCGGTACACTTCCCGCCAGGTCTCGCCGGGTTGCACTGTCTGAAGGTCGTTGTACCAGCCCGCGTGCGCGGCGTTGAATGCGTTGGTAATTCCGGTCATCGGCTCAAAGCAAATGAAGTCGCGGCCGGGCGGCGCGTAGACAACGGCCACGTGATACCTGGGCCCGTACTCGACCGAGATCTTCTCCTGCCTGCCTTCCACGGTGAAGACCGCGAATCCCTGCGCGTTACGTTCCAAGTCCGTGAAGACGTCGTCGAGCGTGACGTTCTTCAGCGAGACCGTGGTCCGGTAGGGGTTCGGCTCCATGTTTCCGCCGGGCACCAGCGCCGCGGTCAGCAGGACGTGCCGCCGCGCGGACAGGGTAACGCGCCATTCGTCTCTGGGCGCGTCGTTAATCCGGAAGTAGGGGTGGTATCCCAATGAAACGGGGAGCGGCTCGGCGCCCAGATTCTCGATCGTGGTTTCCACGTCCAGCACGCCGTTCGACAGCTTGTAGGCCATCTCGACGGAATGCGCAAACGGGAACTGCGCCATCAATTCCGGGTAGCGCCAGAACTCCAGGCGGGACTTGATCACGGCGCCGTCATTGGTGGCCGACGCCTGGACCGCCTGCCACAGTTTGGACGCGGTCAACAGCCCATGTATGGGAAGCTTGTTGGCGTCCAGACGCACGTTACCCAAATCGAGATTGAGCGAATACTTCCGGCCGTTGACCCAGTACGATGTCTGGTCGATCCGGTTGGCCCACGGCCAAAGGAAAGGATTGCCCAGCAACGTTGGACGAGCCATGAGGCCGCCCAGCGTCCGGTCCGGCCCCCAGAAAACCGGTTTTCCGTGGACCTTCATCTCATACGCGTTATTGCCAAACGCCGGCGCGACCCAGACCTCCGTCCCCGTGCCAGCGTCCTGTAGAACGTAAACCTCGACTGCATCGACAGTTCGGGTTTGAATAGAGTATTGACCCGCTGATGCCATAGTAGTGACCAGGAATAGAACTCCCAAGAGTTTCATCGAAAGCTATTCTCTTACAACCGAAACCTCGTCATGCCCGCTGGCAGTAAGAGGTTCGAATCTCCTCAACTCCGCATTGCTTTTTTGTTATTCTCTTCGCCGTGGCCTGCTCCCGGCGGCGCGGGACGCAGACTTCCCAAAGGCTCTCATCGTTTGAACCCCAGGGTCAAGAAGGTCCCAATCCACGGGCCTCCGGGACTTGGGCGTCCGGGGTGGGGGAGTTTCAGGCGTCCGGCTTTGAGGCCGCGGCCGGCGCGCGCGTGGCCAGCAGGCGCAAGCCGTTCAAGGTCACCAGGAAGGTAGCGCCCATATCGGCCGCCACCGCCATCCAGAGCGTCGCCAGGTTGGCGAGCGCAAACACCAGAAAGGCGCCCTTCAAGGCCAGCGCAATCACGAGGTTCTCGATAATCACGCGCCGGGCGTGGTGGGCATGGCGCAGAAGGAACGAAACTCCGCTGAGGTCGTCCGACATCAGCACGACATCCGCTGTTTCCATCGCGACGTCGGCATGCTGCCGGCCAAAACTGATACCGAGGTTGGCGGCAGCCAGAGCTTGAGCATCGTTGACGCCGTCACCCACCATGGCGACGTGGCCGTAGCGGTCTCTCAGCGCCTCGACCGCGCGCTGCTTGTCTTCGGGCAGCAATTCGGCCTGAAACTCGTCGACGGCGGTGGCCTGAGCGACTGAGCGCGCGGTAGCCGCGTTGTCTCCGGTCAGCAGGACCACGCGATGGACGTAGCGCCGCACTCGCGCCACGGCCGTGGCGGCCTCCGGACGCGGCGGGTCGGCGACGGTGAGCAGCGCCCACACTTCGTTATCGGCGCCGCAGGCGACGACGGTGTGCTCGTGGCTGGCCAACTGCGAAAGCGCCTGGCGCACAGCGCCGTCTTCGAGGCCGCGAGCGGCCAGCAAACGCGGGCTGCCCGCCCAGAACCGCCTGCCTTCAATCTCGGCCTCGGCGCCAAGCCCGGGCAGAGCGCGAAACGTGTCCAGAGGCGAGACGTGAATACCCAGCTTTTTCGCGTACTCGTCGATGGCGCGCGCCAGGGGATGTTCGCTCGAGCGTTCGAGCGCGGTCAGGTTGCGCAACACCTCGCGCTCGTCTTTGCCGTTCAGGGGAATCAGCCGTTCGACGCGAGGCCGGCCGCGCGTGAGAACGCCCGTTTTGTCGAAAGCCACGGCGCGCACTCGGGCGGCTTCTTCAAGAAAAGCGCCGCCCTTGACGAGCACGCCGCGGCGCGCCGCCGCGGCGAGGGCCGCGGCCACCGTCACCGGCGTCGAAATCACCAGCGCGCAGGGGCAGGAGATCAATAGGATGACCATCCCCTGATAGAACCAGCGTGTCCAGTCTCCGGCGCCAAGCAGCGGAGGCGCGAGCATCGTCGCAATCGCCAGCGCAAACACCGCCGGCGTGTAGTAACGCGCAAACTGCTCGATGAAACGTTCCGACTGGGCGCGCCGCGCCTGCGACTCTCCCACCATACGGGTCATGCGCGCCAGCATTGTGTCCTGCGCCAGGCTGGCAGCCCGGATATCCAGAGTCCCCTCTTCGTTGAGCGTGCCGGCGTAGACGCGGTCTCCAGGGCTCTTTTCAATGGGGATGGACTCACCGGTGATCAACGCCTGGTTTACGTAGGAGAGGCCGCGTTCCACTTCCCCGTCGGTGGGCACACGCTCGCCGGGCTTCACCCGGACCAGCGCACCGACGGGAACCTGGTCGGCCATCATTCTCCGCTCGTGCTCGTGATCGCCGCAGGCTTCCACCAGCGTCGCTTCGCGCGGCGCCACCCGCAGAAGTTTGCCCACCGCGTCGCGCGCGCGCGACAGACTCCAAGTCTCCAGGCGTCCGGCGAGTGAGAACAGGAACGCCAATGTCGCGCCCTCCGACCATTCGCCCAGCAGCATGGCGCCGGCGACGGAGAACAACATGAGCGCATTCATGTCCGGGCGCGCGGCGCGAATGCTCATCCAGGCTCTCCGGGGCGAATCGTGCGACCCGGCCACGATGGCGATGACGAAAAGGACGATCAGCGGCCATTCGGCCGGATGGCCGCCTTCCAGGTGTTCGTGGGCGAGCAGGCTGCCCACCAGGTGTCCGGTTTCCAGACCTTGCCAGATCAGCCCGGCAAGCAGGCTGACGCCGCTTATGGTGGTGAGAATCCGGTGGCGGTTCGCCTGCCAGAAGGTGAGCTGGCGTTCGGGCGTCTTCCAGGGTTCGGCACGCATGCCGGCTGTCGAGACGGCCGACTCGATGGATTGAGCCGACGTTCGCGTATCGTCGAACTCCACCGTCATCCGGCCTTCAAAAACGTCGAAGCTCAAGTCGCGAATGCCCGGCAGGCGTCCGAGTTCGCGGCGCAGCAGAGAGACCTCCTGGGCGCAATCCATTCCGCGGACCCGGTAATCGGCGACGATAGCGATGGATGGGCTCCTTATTGAGAATCTATTCTCAATTGTATCTCAAGCCGCAACCGTGTATGAACCTCGTTCGATTTCGTCGAAGATGTAGGGGACCTTGGGCGGCCAGCCGAAGAAGCGGACGGCTTTCGTGCTGCCGGCGCGGCAGTCGAGCGCCAAGCCGTCGGCGAGCAATCCCATGGTGGCACGCGCCTGCTCGACGGGGATGAAGGCCACTTTGCCATCGATTCCGGCGGCTTTGGCGACGGCGTGCGCGATGCGCTTGACTGGCTGGGGCATACCGGCGCAAGCGATGAACAACTCGCCCGAGGCGGGGTTTTCGAGAGCCCGGCGGTAGAGGTCCGCAAGGTCGTCAACATGAACGTTGCTCCAGTAGTTTTCCCCATCGCCAACCACTTCGACGACGCCTTTGGACCGGGCCGAACGGAAGAAACCGCCTACCGCGCCGCCGCCGCGGCCGAACACCATTCCGGCGCGAAACACCATCCCTTTGACTTTCGATTCCTTGGCCGCGAGGACTTTCTCTTCCACAGCGGGACGCCAAGCGCTGATCTTGGCGGGGTGAATGGCGCTGATTTCTCCGTTCATCCTGCCGCCGGTGTCGCCCATTACCCACACGCCACTTGTGTAGACCAGGGGGCGGTTGGATCCGGCCAATATATCGAGCAACGCGTCGACGGCGAGATTGTCGAGCCGTCCCATGTCGGGTCCCCAGGCGGCGGCGGCGTGGACCACGCCTCCGGCGTTTTGCGCGGCGGAGCGCCACGTTGCGGGGTCTTCCAGCGAGCCCACGACCGGGGTAATGGCACGGGCGTCGAGCAAGGCGGCTTTTTCCGGTGTTCTGGCCAAGCCGAAGACCTGATGTCCGGCGCGGGTCAAGGCGTCGCAGACCGCAGACCCAACGTAGCCGGTGGCTCCGGTTACGAATACCTGCATAATCGCAGTGTAGCTCCGGGAGCTTGTTGGGGAAAAGGTGTTATTAAAAAGCGATGAGGCCCCGGGTTTTGGGTTCCCGGGGCCTCCGTCAGAGGGGCTTGCGACGAGCTGGGCCTCGTCGCGGGGATGCAATTAAGTCGATGACGACTTATGTTGCCCTTATTACTGCATTC
>JADZCI010000122.1 GCA_020851655.1 Bryobacterales bacterium | reverse complement strand
CGAACATCTGCGCGTGGTCGAAATCACGCTCGAGGAAGCCAAGGGCGTGATTCCGGTGCTCGCCGGAGCCGGCGGATACAATACGGCGGAAGTCGTCCATCTCATACACGAACTCGAAGCGCTGGGCGCCGACGGCATCCTGTCGGTTACGCCGTACTACAACAAGCCTACGCAGGAAGGGCTGTACCAGCACTACAAAGCGATCGCCGCTTCGACGAATCTGCCGATCATTGTCTACAGCGTGCAGGGACGCACCGGCGTCAACGTGGAACCGGCGACGCTCAAGCGGCTCCAGGAGTTTCCCAACATTACGGGGGTGAAGGAGGCGAGCGGCAACATCGCCCAGATGGCAACGATCGCCTCGCAGATGCGAGATAACTTCCTTCTCCTGTCGGGCGATGATGCGGTCACCATTCCCCTTGCCTCGCTCGGCGGAAAGGGGATCATCTCGGTGGCGTCCAATGAAATTCCCAAAGAAATGGCGGAGATCGCGGCTCACTGTTTGAAGGGCGACTTTGCCGCGGCGCGGGCTTTGCAGAACCGGTACCTGCCGCTTCTGGAGGTGAATTTCATCGAGTCGAATCCGATCCCGGTGAAAGCCGCCATGGCCGCCATGGGCCTTCTACAGCCCGTCTGGCGTCTCCCGATGGTGCCGCCCTCGCCGCTGAGCCAGAGCCGCATCGAGCAGGCTCTGGACCGGTTCGGACTCATCGCCCGCCGGGAGGCGCACGTTGCAGGCTGAGATCGAAGCGCTGTTTGACCGGAAGCCGACTTCGTATTCCGCCGCGGATTTTTCACTTTTCGACCGCTTCAAGGCGGCGCTCAATAGCGGTGAGATTCGAGCCGCGCAGCCCGACCCGGCTACGCCACTGGGCTGGCGCGTCAACGACTGGGTGAAGAAAGGGATCCTGTTGGGGTTTCGAATGGGCGCCATTGTGGACATGTCCATCGATCCTCTCCGGCAGCCCTGGTTCGATAAGTCGACTTATCCTGTCCGTCCGCTCTCTGACTCCAGCGGCGTACGAGTCGTCCCCGGCGGGTCGAGCATCCGTGATGGCTGCTACCTGGGCAAAGGCGTCACCTGCATGCCCCCGATGTACATCAACGTGGGCGCATGGGTGGACGATGGAACGATGATCGACTCCCACGCCCTGGTGGGCAGTTGCGCGCAAGTAGGCCGGAATTGCCATATCTCCGCGGCTTCACAGTTGGGCGGCGTGCTGGAACCGGTGGGGGCGTTGCCGGTGATCGTGGAAGACGATGTCCTGGTGGGGGGCAACTGTGGAGTGTACGAGGGAACGGTCGTCAAGCGCCGCGCCGTGCTCGGCACCGGCGTCATCCTGAACCGGTCCACTCCGGTGTACGACATCGTGAAGGGGGCGGTCTATTCGGCGACCGATGACCAGCCTCTTGTGGTGCCCTCTGAAGCGGTTGTCGTGGCGGGTTCCCGCGCGATCCATCGCGGCAAGGGCGCCGAGTGGGGAATCTCGCTGTACACGCCCGTAATCGTGAAATACCGCGACGCCAAGACCGACGCAAAGGTCGAGCTGGAAGAACTGCTGCGTTAGGCCTAAGCCGGGCGCAGCAGGTCTGTCAACGCGGTCCTGAGATCGGTGAATTCAAACCTGAATCCGGCTTGCATGGCCGCCTGAGGCAGCACTCGCTGGCTCCCGAGCACGACTTCCGCCATTTCGCCAAACAAGAGCTTGAGGGCGAACGCCGGCACAGGAAGAAACGCGGGACGGTGCACCGTCTGGCCCAGGATCTTCGAAAATTCGCGGTTCGTCACCGGAGCGGGCGACACAGCATTGACCGCTCCCTGAACCGTATCGTTCACCAGGACAAACTCGGCCAGCCGGGCGAGGTCGCGGACGTGAATCCACGACATCCACTGGCTGCCACTGCCCAACGTTCCGCCCACACCTGCGCGGAAAGGCGGAAGCATTTTCGCCAGCGCGCCGCCTTCCTTGCCCAGGACGATACCGATACGCAGCGGCGCCACGCGAATTCCCGCGGCTTCGGCGTCACGCGCGCGGGCTTCCCATTCGATGCAGGTCTCCGGCAGGAATCCGGTTCCGGCCGCGGCGGCTTCGGTCAGCGGTTCATCACCACGGGAGCCGTAGAAGCCGATGGCCGATGCGCTGACGAGAGTCCGCGGGCGCACCGCTTGCCGCGATAGCGCCTCGGCGAGCCGCCGCGTGCCATCGCGGCGCGATTCGAGTATCCTTCGCCTGGCTTCTCTGGTCCAGCGCTGCGCCACCGGTTCTCCGGACAGGTGGATTACTCCATCCACGCCGGCAAGCGCGCTCTCAGGCGGAAGACTGCTTGAGGGGTCCCAGTGAAAAAAAGGATATGCGCCCGCCGCGCGGCGGCCCAGAACGCGGGGACTGTGCCCGGCCTGCGCGAGCGCGCGCAAAATGTATCCGCCAAGAAAGCCGCTGGCGCCCGTAACCGCTACATGCATGGTCCGGCCCTATTCTACCCGGAACGGGCCTACAATAGAGCTTCGGGAGGCAGGTGGGACGGCTTCCCGCCTACAAGGGATGCGCGCCTTCAATCGTGCCAGGTTGCTATGGGGCTACCTGACGCGAAAATCCAAGCTCGGAGCCTTGCCCGTCGAGTACATCGTGGAAACGACGGCCAAGTGCAACATCTACTGCCCGATGTGTCCGCGCGAGACCCACAAACAGCCCAAGGAGGACATGACCGCCGAGGTCTTCGAGACGCTCGTGCGCGAGGCGGGGCAGAGCGCCGAACACATGATGCTGATCGGGCTTGGCGAACCGTTTCTGGATCCTGAGATCTTCGACCGCATCGAGTATTGCGCCAAGCACCGGATCTCGACTCTGCTTTCCACCAACGGGACTCTGCTTGACGAGAAGATGGCGGACAGGTTGCTCCAGGGACCCTTGGAGCACATCACGCTGAGCTTTGACGGCGCCACCAAGGAGTCGTTTGAATACTACCGGAAAGGCGCGAGGTTCGAGCGGGTGCGGGACAACTTTGTGCGATTCGCGCGCATGAAACACGAACGCAAGGCCAAGGTCCAGGTGGTTGTGCAGATGGTGCGAATGGAGCGCAATGCGGGCGAAGCCGGCGAATTCCGCCGCTTCTGGAGCGCCGTGCCCGGTGTCGACCTGATTCGAATCAAGGAAGACGAAACCAACCTGATGCGGCCCGATGCGGGCCACGAAGCGGCGGCGTGGAAGCACCCCTGCCATTACTTGTGGCGAGGTCCGCTGTATATCAAGCACAACGGCGATGTGTACCCGTGCTGCCAGAGCTACATGCTGGACGGCGCGCCCATCGGACACGTGGGCGAGCGTCCGCTCAAAGAAATCTTCGACGGCGAGGAGATGCGGCGGATGCGCGACCTGCACGTGCGCGGCAGGGCGGGCGAGATCGACATCTGCTCGCGGTGCTGCACGACGATTCCGCACCCGGCGTTGGTGGCGGGCAGCTTGCTGTTTCACGGCAAGACGGTTCGCAACCTGCTGCCGCTGGTTGAACGGCTGATCTACATGGCCAAGCTGCCGCGCCGCTGGTTGAGCCCGTCCAAGACGGTTGCGCCGCGCCGCGAGGAAACGCTGGTTCAGATCGAACCGGCAAGAAAATAGCGCGGCGCTCCCATGGGAACGCCGCGCCGTGTTTGTGTCAGGCTTACTGGTAGCTCAGGAACTTGGAATTGCCGACAGCATAAGTGAAGATGCCGTAGTCCAGGGTTCCGCCTCCCACAACGGGCGCGGAGAAGGTCCCCTGAGTTCCATCGCTCACCGCGAAGACACTCAGCATGCCAACTCCGAGCGCATTGGGATCGGAGAAATTCATGGTCGCCGCGGGGAGCTGCTGAAGGACGGAGGCGGGCACGGTGAAGGTGTTTGCCGAGGCTCGCGAGATGCAGACGAAGCCCGCGGCATCAACGATCGGATTGGGGTTGGTCTCGGAAATTCCGCCGGCAGTGTAGTTGCCCGCAAAGCCGGTGATCTCAACCCAGCCCGGGCTGCCGCCGGACCAGTTGATGGCCAAGCCCTGCGACCGGTTGACGGCCGTGATGCTGGCCCGGTTGGTCCAGTCAAACGACGGGACAATCGTCGAAACCGGTCCAAAGGCGCCAACCTGTGTGCCGCCCGGACCTTGCAGGCGGTAAACCCCGGCTTGCAAGGTTTTCGTTGGGTTGGTGGTGCTGCCCAAGGTCGCATTGTAGAAGTTGGTGTTCCCGGTCTTCAGCAGGTTGACGGTCGTTCCACCGGGGAGCGACGCGACCAATGGAGAACCGGCGTCGAGCGGCGTCGGAGCCGTCCCGAGTGTCAGTTCGGTGACTGTGCCAACCCGCTTCCATACCGTGCACGGGCCGTCAGCGACGGCGCTAAACTCGGCGGTGCCGATCGCGTCCTGGCCATACCGGGAGAAGGCTCCGCCGATGGTTTCCGCATAGTTGGTTGAGCCGGGGATGGTGATGGGGCCGACGGTGATGGCCGGCATCTCGACCCCGCTGCTCGCCACGACAAATGCGCCACCGGTGATGGTGCCGCCCTGGCTGAGTGTCTTCAGTTGTGTCTCAGACAGCGTGGGATGTGTGCAACTGGTGTTGGGCGGCGCCGCAACGGCGATGGTGGATATGTTGCCCGTCGAGCCGCCGGCGCGCACTTGCACGCTGACAAAGCAGCTCGGCGTGACGTTGGCGGGCAGCGTAAAGACGATCTGATCGAGCCCTGGATAGCCTTGCGAGCGTCCGGCGTAAAGCGGGGTCACTTCGACTCCGTTCACCAGCACGCGCACGCTTGCGGCGGCGGTTTGATCGCCGTTGGTTCCGCCCGTATCGGATGCCGTATCGGCGCCCAGACCGGTACCCCACAGGTCGACGCGCTCGCCGGCCTTGGCCGGACGGGTGTCGAAGTCCCCAATCTTGCCGGCGGGTGAGAAGCGTTGCAGGATGAGCGCTCCGGCAAGCGTAGCTTGCGCGGGTCCCGCGCCGCTGCCGGCGGCGGTCACAATCCCCGGCTTGCGCGCCACCACGCTCGTCTTGAATGCGGCGCTGGTGGCGCCGCCATTGGTCACCTTCAAATTGTAAGAGCCGGTGGCCACGGTAGATGGCATCACGGCGGCCAACTGGTTCACTCCACCCTGGTTGTAGGTGTAGACCATGTAAGGTTGCACGTCGGCCCCGCCGGCGGCCGGCGTCAATGTGATTGAAACATTGTTAAGCGACTTTGGGTACGATGGCGCCGGCGCCGACACGAAACCGGCGGCGCTCAGATTTGTCCCCTTTACCACGAACACAGCACCTTGGGGAATTCCCTCCGTGTACGCCGCACCATCCAAAACAGCGGTAATAGCTGGCTGCGCGACCGCGCCAGCGGCGAAAAGAATCAGGGCTATGCAGCCCCAAATTGTTGTTTTCATATTGACTTTTATTGTAGACGCTCCCGGGTTGAAGAAATCGGGGCTTTGTGGCAGTCCACTATCCCGCTAAGTATGTGCCCAGTTACGTTTCGGACGTGCGGGTCAGTCGGCCGCCGGTTGCGCCGGAAACGATGCCTGATGGATGCCTTGTGACCGCAGCGGATTCGCCAGGCCGCGCTGTTCGTAGTAGCCCGGGCGCACGCGTTCCACCACCTGCGCCACGCTGCGATCAATAATCCGGAAAAACGGCCGTGGATAGAGGCCAATCCAGAACGCCCAGGCAAGCAGTGGAGCGAAGTAGGCAATTTCCCGCCAGTTGAGGTCCCGCAGCGCCGAATTGCCTTCTTTCAAGTCGCCCAGCATCGTGCGCTGATACAGCCAGAGCAGGTAGGCGGCGCCCAGCGCAATCCCGATGGCGCACGCCAGCGCCCACTGGAACGACATCAGGTAGGCGCCCTGAATGATCGTCATTTCGCCAATGAACCCATTGAGCGGCGGCATGCCCATCGAACTGAGCATGGCAATCAGAAACACCGCGGTAAACAGCGGCATCACCTTGTAGAGCCCCCCGTAGGCGGCGATTTCGCGAGTGTGCTTGCGTTCGTACACCACACCGACAACGAGGAACAACATTCCGGTGGAAATGCCGTGATTGATCTGCTGAAGGATCGAACCCGCGATTCCCGCCGGATTCAGTGCAAAGATCCCCAGCGTGCAGAATCCCAGGTGGCTTACCGATGAGTACGCCACCAGTTTCTTCCAGTCTTTCTGCATCAGGCTGACCAGCGCGCCGTAGATGATAGCGATGATCGACAGGGCGCCCATCCACGTGGTGATGGTCGGGTTTTTTGCCGCCTCCGGCAGCATCGGCAGCGAGAAGCGAATGAAACCATAGGTGCCCATCTTCAGCAGTACGGCCGCCAGGATCACCGAACCCGCCGTCGGCGCTTCTGTATGCGCGTCCGGCAGCCAGGTGTGGAACGGCCACATCGGCACCTTGACCGCGAACCCCAGGAAGAAGGCCCAGAACACCCACCATTCGGCGCCAGCCGGCAACGTGGTGGACAACACCGCCGCCATCCCGAAACTCCACTGCTGGAACTGCTCGTGATGGAAGTAGTAGACGGTCAGGATGCCGAGGAGCATCAGGATGGAGCCGACCAGGGTGTAGAGAATGAACTTGATGGCGGCGTAGGTTCGGCGCGCTCCTCCCCAGATGGCGATGATGAAGTACATCGGGACCAGCACGAGTTCCCAAAAGACAAAGAACAGCAGCATGTCGCGGCTGGCGAAGACGCCCAGCATGCCCACTTGCAGCAGTAGAAAGCAGGCGTAATACTCCTTCAGCCGGGCTTCAATAGCCGACCAACTGCACAGAGTGGCCAGAAAACCCGTTAGGGTGGTGAGCATCACCAGCAGCAACGCGTAGCCGTCGATGCCCAGGCTCCACCTGGCGCCGAGCGAGGGAATCCAGGGCAGATCCTCCACAAACTGGAAGTCCTTGCCGGGATCGAACTGAAACACCAGGGGCAGGGAAACCAGGAAACCCGCCAGGGTCACGCCGTTGGAAAAGAGCTTGATCAGCTTGGCTTTCTCAGACGGAATAAAGAGAAGGATCAGGAATCCCACAAAGGGGGTGAGGACGACGATCGAAAGGATATGATCCATACCGGGCAGTCCGATTAAAGGATAATTCTATCCCAAAATCAACGGCTGCCGGGGATTTCTTCGTAGATGACAAAGGCGAAACGCCGCGAGTCCGGCGCCCACGAGTTGACGTTAATGGTGCCTTGCCCGCCGAAGATGGTGGTTAAAGTCTCGATTTTCGGTCTTTTCATCTCCTTGCCTGGCGCCCGCATCATCCGGAGTTGAATTTCCATCTTGCCATCGTGGTTCTCCGTTCCGGGCGGAAACGACAGGAATACAATGTGCTTGCCGTTGGGAGATAGGTGGGGGAACCAGTCTTCCCACGGGTCGCTGGTCACCCTCTGGGCGAGCGCATCACCGGGTCCGGCGCCGGATTCCGGAATACGCCAGATGTCCCATCCGCCGGCGCGGCTGGAGTTGAAATAGATCCATTTGCCGTTGGGCGAGTAGTCCGGGCCGTCGTCATACCCTGGGTGAGACGTCAACCGCTGCTCCTCACCGCCCTCGAAGGCCACCCGGAACAAATTGAAGTTGCCGTTCCGCTGACCAACAAACGACAGCCATTTCCCGTCCGGCGACCAGCCGTGAAAGTAGCTTGGGCTGGCCGGGGTCAACAGTCTGGGGCCGGCGCCGTCCGCGCCGGCAACGTAAACCCGCGAACGCCGTTCGGAAGGCGTGGAGGCGGAAATGGCGAGCCACTTACCGTCACGCGAGTAATCGTGGTCGTTGTTACAGCGGAAAGAGGCGTCGAGCGCCAGGCGTTCCGGCTTGCCCCCTTCGGCCGGCAGTGTGAAGAGCGACCCGCGCGAGTTAATCAGCAGGAATTTTCCGTCGCGCGACCAGTTGGGGGCTTCAAACAGATCATCGGAGGTGTGAACCACCTTTGTCGAACGGTCTTTCAGGTCGAAAATAGCGAGCTTGCTCCGGTACCTCGGCTGGGGAGTCCGCCCCGGGCCGCCCTGGTAGCCAAGAGTAGAAATCGCCGCCAGAAGGCCGGCTGCCGGTAGGAATAAGCGCTTCCGCATCGCTTGCAGCCACTCTACCGCACATCTCTAACCAAACGCGGAGGCTTGCTATACTCCCTCACAACTCGTATGAACAGACTCTGGACACTCGCCGCTTCGGCCAGCCTTTGCCTGGCTCAAACGCCGCTCATCGACCGGAGCAAGCTCGTCGACATGAGCTATCCGTTCGACGGGAAGACCATCTACTGGCCGACCGCAAAGCCGTTCGAATGGCACAAGGACGCGTGGGGGCCCTCGGCCGCCGGATTCTGGTACGCCTCGGCGACCTTTACAACCAGCGAACTCGGCGGCACACACCTGGACAGCCCACTGCACTTCGGGCAAGGCCAGCCGGGCACAGCCGAGATTCCGGTTTCACGTCTGGTGGGTCCGGCCAAAGTGATTGACATCTCCGCGGCCTGCAACCGGGACCGCGACTACCGGTTGACCGCGGCCGATGTCGCCGCGTTTGAAAAAGCCCACGGCCGTATCGCGGCAGGGGACCTGGTGTTGATCCGGACCGGGTGGGGACGCTTCTGGCCGGACCGCAAAAAATACCTGGGCGATGACACGCCGGCCGACGCTTCGCGTCTAAGCTTCCCGGGCTTGTCGCGCGAGGCCGCAATGTTGCTGGCGGAGCGCGGAGTCAGCGGTGTGGGCATTGATACCGCCAGCATCGATTACGGCAAGAGTAAGGATTTCATCTGCCACCAGGTGTTGGCCCGTGCCGGAATTTTCAACCTGGAGAACGTAGCCAACCTCGACAAAGTGCCCGCTACGGGCGCCATTCTGTTCGCGCTGCCGGTCAAGATTTCCGGCGGAACCGGCGGGCCAGTGCGGATTATTGCGCTGACGCCCTGAGCTAGCCAAGCTCGGCGGCGATCGCCGATGCGATGCGCGAGGAGCACGAGTCCACGGTCTGCATGTCGGGACCTTCCACCATGACCCGGGCCAGAGGCTCGGTGCCGGAGAAGCGGACCAGGACGCGGCCGACGTCGCCCAACTCGGAACGGACAGCGGCGATTTCCGCCTGGACACCCGGCAAACTTTCCAGCGGCTTCTTGACCTTGAACTTGACGTTGACGAGCTTCTGCGGGTAGACGAAGAACTCCTTGGTCAAGTCATCCAGCGAGCGCCCGGTGCGGCGGACTTCCTCGAGGACGCGAATCGCGGTCAGCAGCCCATCGCCCGTGGTGGCGAATTCGCGGAAGATCACATGGCCGGACTGTTCGCCGCCGACCGGCAGGCCGGCGTCGACCATCTTTTCGAGGACATACTTGTCGCCCACCTGAGTGCGCTCCAGGTTGACGCCGATGCCTCGCAGCGCTTTTTCGAGACCCAGGTTGGACATCACCGTGGCGACCACGGCGGGCGCGTCCTTGGCGCCGTTCAAACGCTGTGCTTCGAGCAGACGCTTGGCCATAATCAGCAGGACGTGGTCGCCGTCGATGAGCTTTCCCGAAGCGGAAATCATCATGCAACGGTCCGCATCGCCGTCAAACGCGGCGCCGCAATCGGCCTTGTGCTCCAGAACCGCCCGGCTGAGGTTATCCGTGTGCAGCGCGCCGCAGTTCAGGTTGATATTGCGGCCGTCCGGCTGGCAGGCTATCGGGATGACCGCCGCCCCCAAGCGGCGGAACAGTTCTGGACCGAGGTGCGAAGCAGCGCCATTGGCGCAGTCCAGGACAATCCGCAGCCCTTTCAGGTCACCGTGAAATGTCGAAACCAGGTAATCGAGATAGCGGCGGTCCAGGCGCTCATCCGGCGCCAGCGCCTGGCGTGAAGGCTCCACTCCGCTTTCCAGGTACCGGAAAATGACGTCCTCCAGGGCGTGTTCCTGCGCATCGGGCAGCTTGAATCCGGAGTGGTCGAAGACCTTGAGCCCGTTGTCGTGATACGGGTTGTGTGATGCCGAGATCATGACGCCGGCGACAAAGTCCTCGGTTCGCGTCAGGTAGGCCACGCCGGGAGTGGTGGTGAGTCCGGCAAAGCGCGTGGCGGCGCCGCGACGGGCGATGCCAGCCGCGACCGTCTCGGCAAGCCACGGCCCGGACTCGCGCGTGTCCATGCCGATGGCGGCCACGGCGGCGGTGTTGCGCGACCGCGCCACCTCTACCGCCCAATCACCCAGCGCCATTCCAAACGCAAACACCGTCTTTGGATCCAACGGCGCTTGTCCCGCGACACCCCGAATGCCGTCCGTCCCGAATAGTTGTCTAGCCATGCCTTCTCCCCCTTATCGGCTATCTGTCTAGTTGTCTTTTGAGGGATTTTCGCTCATCTTGACCAGGATCTCGGACGATCCCTCGAACCGGACTTGCGGGTCCCCCGAAAATGCCTCGGTTCTGACCTGCCCCTTGCTTCTTAGTGTCTCAGTATCGATTGGATCCGTTGCGACCCGGCGAATCCGGTCGACCCGGCTCTCGGGACCCACGATTTCGAGCGTCGCCGGAACAACCTCCACAGGCCCGGCGGGAGGGGCGGTGAAACGGACCTGCACCGGAACCGTCGCCCGCTTCCTGACTTCCAACTGAACGCGGATCTGGCTCGGGATGACGCGTTCCACCGTTACCCCGGCGGGAAGTCTCAAGTTCTCTTCGTTCACCGTGAAGGTGTGTTCTCCGGCGGAGGATATGCCGCGCAGGTCGATCACGATCGGCATGGAGGCTGGGTTGATTCGCGAAAGCCGGTTGGCTGATCCGCGCAGGCTCAGGTGGACCTGTTCGACCATGTCGGAGCTGATATCGAGATCGGGCGGGAGGCTCCGGTACTGCAAGGGCACCGACACCGACATGCTGAGTTCCCGTGCGCCGCTGAACGTCATCCATGCCAGGATCGCGATGGCCAGCGATGCCAGCTTCCAGGGCCAATTGCGGGTCCAGACGCGCCTTTTCATGGCTCGCGCGCCGCCTGTTCTTCGCGTACTTCCTTGAGGCTCCGCCCGGTTGCGCCGCTGGCGGGCGCGGCGGTGCCCATCACTTCGCTCAGGCGTCCCAGTGTGACGTCGGACTCAATCTCTCCGCCGCGGGCGATCGACACCCGCCCGGTTTCTTCCGAAACCACGACGGCGACGCAGTCGCTTTCTTCGGTTATGCCGATCGCCGCCCGGTGGCGCGTTCCCAGCCGCCGCGATAACTCGGGATTCGTGGTGATCGGCAGAAAGCACGAGGCTGCGGCGATGCGGTTGCCTTGGATGATCACCGCTCCGTCGTGCAGCGGATTTCCGGGTTGAAATATCGCTACCAGAAGCTGGACCGTGAGTTCGGCATCCATGGGAACGCCGCTTTCGATAAAGGTCCGGAGACCGATGTCGCGCTCCACGACGATCAGAGCGCCGGTGTGGACCGACGCCAGTTGCTGAACCGCGATGAGGATGTCCTGTAGCGCTTCCTGGTTCTCGAGGCGGCTGCCAAAGCCGATCCAGCGCCGGCGCCCGATGCGCGCCAGAAAGCGGCGAATCTCGGACTGAAACAGCACGATCAGGGCAAACGCGGAGTAGGGGAGCAGCCGTTCGAGGATTCCGCGCAGCAGGTCCAGCCCCAGCCAAACGGCCAGAGCGTAGGCGACCAGTACGATGCCCACTCCGGCAAGGACGTGGGCGGCGCGCCGTCCACGGATGATCATGGCCGCCTGGTAGATCAGGACCGCCACAATCAGGATGTCGAGGACCGCCGCCACGGTCAATGGCGGCAGGTTGGCCACGAACTGGTCCCAGAGTGTCCTCATGCTACAACGCGTTCTTCGAGTCAGGCGGACAAAGTCCGCTGGATCATTAGTTTAAATGAATCAGGCTCAAGCGCGCTGTCATGCTTCATGGCCGCGCCGCGGGGGCGGAGTCCGGCTCAGCGGGCCTTGATCTCAGCCGGGAGGTCTGATTGCCGGGCCACCTGTCCACTTCCGGCC
Source organism: Bryobacterales bacterium (assembly GCA_020851655.1). Lineage (GTDB taxonomy): Bacteria > Acidobacteriota > Terriglobia > Bryobacterales > Bryobacteraceae > JADZCI01. Next base: position 22,818 of record JADZCI010000122.1, on the reverse strand, counting down.
TCGGCGATGGTGATGTTGTTGACCTCCAGAGTCCGGCCCAGAATCTGATCGAGCATGACTTTCGCGGTCGTGTAACTGATGGCCGCGTTCACTTCGTCGTTCTGCGCCGTGATCAAGTCGCGCTGCTGCTGGATCACTTCGTACGGGGTGGAGGCGCCAAGTTCAAACTTGCGGGCCTCCGCCTTGTGCAACTCATCCCTGAGTTGGCGATTTTTCGCCGCCGCTTGATAGCGCGCCCGGGCCTGTTGCATCGAGACTACGGCGTTCATCACGTCGACTTCCACCTGGCTTTCGTTCTTCGAATTGGAGAGCTGAGTCTGCCGGATGGTGAGTGCGTCGATCGCCTGGTCCGCCCGCGCCTGACGGTTGAAGACCGGAGCCTGGTAGAAGACGCCAATCCGTTCGGTGGGATACTCGAACCGGAACGTTTGGCCCGAGGCCTTTCCGAAACCTCCGATGAAGGCGGGGTCCGGAACAGGGATGCCTGGCACCCGTTGAGATGTTCCAGCCAGGCCGGCCGCGGTGACGCCGCCGAACACCCCCAGCGTGGGCAGAACGCCATTGCGGGTGCCCATCGAACTCACCAGGAGCGCCTGCTCGTTGATCCGCTGAGCGGCCAGATCAGACCGGTTTTCGCGCGCCATCGCCACCATCTCCCGCAGGGGAGGGAAGGTGTCGGCGTCCGGGATCGTCACCCGGTCGACGGGAATGATTCGCACATTGGCAATCACGGGGTCCGCGGTTCCGCGGCGGCTGATCAGTTCCTTCAGCCGGATCTCTTGCTGCCGCAAAGTGGCTTCGCTGTCGACGACCGCATTGCGGCTGGTGATCAGTTGCTGCTCCGCGGTAATCAGATCCGGAGGCGCGACCGCGCCCGCTTCGATCTGCTCTTTGACGTTGTTGTAGAACGTCTGCGCAACGCCGGCGGCGGTCGTCTTCGCCTTCAATCCGTCGTAAGACGAGGCCAGCGCGTAGTATGCGTTCAACACCTGCGTCACCACGGCGATGACCTGATTTCTGAAATTGTGATCGGTGGTTCGCAGGTTCATCCGCGATACGGTAATCGTGCGCGCGTTGACCGCGTTACCGAAGCCGCGCAGCAGGTTGTGCTGCGCGGAAATGGAGAAGTTGGCCGCCGACGACGGGTTTAGCACGTTGGTCGGCGAGTTTTCGTTCAGGTAGTTTGAGCGGAAGCCGACGGTGGCCTGCCCGCCACTCAGAAAGCCCTGCTGGTAGGTCGTGTTGTAGACCCTGGTCTTCGAAATCAGGTTGGTGACCTCGCTTTGCGTGGTGTTGGCCTGCGGCGTGCTTGTGTGGGAGAAAGCCGAAGTGTGTTGAATGGCTGGGTCCAGGTTCTGTGTCACCGGTCCGATCTGCGTGATCGTGGCGTTGGAAGTCTGGCCGCTCGCGTTGCCGAAGCCGCCGCCGCGGACACCCGCCGCCATCTGGCTGCCGCTGACGCCCTGGCCGGCGGCCACGGTTCCCGCTTGCGACGCGACACTCGGGACCCCGGGAAGCAGACCGCCGGCTTCGGACCGCTGCAAGCGCCATTGCGCCAGCAGCGGGTTGTAGCGCGCCACTTCGAGATCGATGTTGTTTTCCAGCGCCAGGGCGACAGCATCTTGCGCGGTCAGATACAACGCGCCGGCGCGGATCAGCCGCTCAAAACGCGGCGAGTTGTTCTCGCGCACGGGTGGAACGTCAGCCGCCATGTAGGGCCGTACGAAGACCGGTTTCTGGGGCTTCACCGGTTCAATCGATGGGAGCTGCGCCAGCACCGGTCCGGCGCCCAACGCGGCGCACAGCCACAAGGCCAGGGCTTGGCGGGGGGTCACGGTTGCACCCCTTTCGGCAACTGCGCGGGCAGCGCCGACTGCCGCGATACGTCACCGTTCATGGCCTCGGCGATCGAGACGTGGTTCACTTCCAGGGTGCGGCCGAGCGCCTGGTCCATGGCGATGCGGGCGTGTGTATAGTTGGCCATGGCCTGTACTTCGGTGCTCTGCGCCGCCGCCAGGTCGCGCTGGTCTTGAACCACTTGAAACGCCGTGGCGGCGCCCAGCGCGTACTTCTTCTGGTCCGCATCGAGCGTCTGCTGCTGCAATTCGCGGGCTCGCGCCGCGGCTTCATAGCGGGCGCGCGCCTGTTGCAAGCCGATCACGGCGTTCTGCACGTCCACACGAACCTGGTTGACGTTCTTGCGGAGGTTCAACTCGTTCTGGCGGATTTCCAACTGGCTGGTGACGTAGTCGGATTGCGCCGCGCGGTTCCGCAGCGGAATGTTGAGCGACACGCCGGCCGAATAGTTCGGATAGTGCCGGTGGGCCAACTGTTCCAGCAGATTTGGGTAACCGCCGACCAGCGAATAGATGTTCGGGTTCATCGCTCCGATCGCCGTCAGGTCGCCGGTCAGTCCGTTGTTCGTCAACTGCGCGAAGGCCTGTAAACCCGGACGCAGCGAGTTCTTGATCCCGGCCAGGTTGATCTTGTTGCTTTCCAGGTTGATCTTGTTCTGCGTAATTTCCACCCGGTTCTCCGTCGCCTCGCTGACAAGACTTTCGAGCGCGACCGGCTCATCTTTAGCCGGGGCCGCGATGTGGTCCAGAGGAATGATGTGCACATCGGTCAGTCCGGCGGCGGCCACGCCGTTCCGGACCAGGGCGTTCTTTAGAACCGTTTCCTGCTGGAGAAGATTGGTCTGTGCGACTACCAGGTCCTGCTGGCTGGCGTACAACTGCGCTTCGGCGCGCGTGACCTCGATTTCTGCCAGAGAGCCAATCTCCACCTGGCGCTTGTTGTCCTGGAGTAGTTGCCGCGCCGTGGCCAGGCCCTGTTGCCGCGCCTTCACATCCTCGTGGTAGGCCACCAAGTCCCAATAGAGGTTCAACACCGCGGAAATGGTGGTGATCAACTGCTGCTTGAATTGCAGGTCGGTGACCTTGAGGTTGTTGCGCTGCACCAGGATGTTGCGCTGGTTTACGGCGCGTCCGAAGCCTTGCAGCAGATTCTGGGTGAGCTGCAGGTCGACGCTGCCGTTGGTGTACGGGTTCAGCGCGAAGTACTGGCTGTTCACCTTGGTGTACTGGCTGAAGTAGCTCACCTGCGCCGTCAATCCGTATGACCACGTTTGCGAATACTGTGCCTGATAGGTGCGCGTATCTTGAATGAATGACGTCGTGCCGGTGAGCACCGTGTTGCTCTGGGGAATGGTGGCGTGCTGGAAATTGGCGAAGGCCAGGATCGAGGGATCGAAGGACGGAATCGCTGGACCCAACTGAGTCACAATGCCGCCGCCCGAGCCGACGCCGCCTCCCGCTGAAAGCGACGATCCGGCGCCGCCCGCCGAGACGCCCTGCAGGTTGACGCTTTGCGGTCCCGCGGCGACCGGCAGCCCCACGCTTCGCAGCGCGCCTCCGCCCTCGGCGCGGCGCAAGACTTCCTGCGCCAGCACCGGTCCGTAGCGCTGCACTTCAACGTCAACGTTGTTCTCAATCGCCAGCGCCACCACATCCTGCGCCGTGAGATACAGGTTTCCGGAACGGATCAACGAATCCAGGCGCGGGGAGTTGGAAAGCCGGATATCCGGGACACTTCGCGACCGGTATGGCCGTGTCAGCCACAAGGCGGATCCTGTTGAGGAGTCCACCCGGATGTGGTTTTCCGCCGCCGTTGCCGGCAGCGCCGTCAGAATGAGGATTGCATAGACAAAGACCGGATGCTGAGTACGTCTCATCGTGGTGATGTTGTTGAACCTTTCTGTCTCGATGACGCCCAAACAATTAAGGACGCACGCCGATGCACCTATGTTCTCAACAGTGAAGAGAGCTTGGAAGTTGCCTCAAACCTTTGGATGTGTAATTATTCAATTTACGCGAATAAAAATTCAAAAACGCGCCCGGTGATGACTCGAACTCCAGCCTCAACCGCTCTCAAGCCTCGGACCATTGACGCCGGGAACCTGCGCTCGGACTTGGACCTTTCCAAAGCCGAGTTGAACGCGGTTCTGGACCTGGCAGCCAGCGTCAAGCAGCGGCCGGCCGAGCACCGCAAGGCGTTAGAAGGAAAGTACGTTAGCCTTCTGTTTGAGAAGCCATCGTTGCGCACCCGGCTGACCTTTGAGCTGGCGGCCAAGCAATTAGGCGCCGACTCGGTACTTTCGACCGGCGCAATCGGCGGGCGCGAACCTATTAAAGATGTCGCGCGGAACCTGGAGCGCTGGACGCACTGCATCGTCGCCCGGACCTTTGCCCAGGACACGGTCGATTCGCTGGCTGAATGGGCCAAGATTCCGGTGGTCAACGCCCTCAGCGACATGTACCACCCATGCCAGGCGCTGGCGGATATGCAAACGCTCAAGGAACGCTGGGGCGAGTTGCCGGGTCATAAGCTCGCTTTCGTCGGCGACGGCAACAATGTGGCGCATTCGCTGCTGCTGGACTGCGCGCGTTTGGGGGCGGATGTAGCCGTGGTGACCCCACCCGGGTTTGAACCCGATGAGAGCATTGTCAGGATGGCGAACGAATTTGCCGCGGAGTCCAAGTCGAAGGTAACGGTGACCAACGACTGCCCCGAAGGGTTGCGCGGCGCTGATGCCATCTACACCGATGTCTGGGCGTCAATGGGCCAGGAGCAGGAGTGGAATGAGCGGGCGCGGTTGTTTGCCGCCTACCAGTTGAATGCGGATCTTTACTCCATGGTTCGGCCCAATGCTCTGGTCATGCACTGCCTGCCCGCGCACCGGGACGAGGAGGTGACCGACGAAATCCTGGAGTTGCCGTCTTCGGTCATCTTCGACCAGGCTGAGAACCGGCTTCACGCGCAGAAGGCTCTGCTCCTGATGTTGATGGCCGGCAGCGGAGGGAAACCGTGAAACTGTGGGGTGGCCGCTTTGAGGAAGGGCCCGACAAAACGTTCGAGGAATTTTCGGGGTCTCTGCATTTCGACCGGCGCCTGTTGCGAGTTGACATTCGTGGTTCGCAAGCCTACGCCGAAGGTCTGGCGCGCGTGGGAATTCTTACGGAGGCGGAAGCCGCAACGCTGGTGCGTGCGTTCGACGAGATCCTGGAAGAGTCCCACGACGCCGGGTTCGAGAAGGACGCCCGCGACGAGGACGTTCACACGCTGGTCATCCGCAAGCTAAAGGAAAAAACCGGTGAACTGGCCGACAAGATTCATACGGGGAGAAGCCGTAACGAACAGGTCTCGCTCGACACGCGTCTCTGGCTGCGCGGCACGATCGATCACGCGCTCCACCTGTTGTACGGGTTAATGCAGTCGCTTTTGGAGGCGGCGCGGCGGAATCCCGGCGCCGTTGTGCCCGGCTACACTCACCTGCGGCGCGCCCAGGCGGTCCTTTGGTCCCACTACCTGCTGGCCTATTTCGAGATGTTCTTCCGCGATTACGACCGGCTGCTGAATGCACGGCGGCGGACCAACATTATGCCGCTCGGATCGGGCGCGCTGGCCGGCAGCGGATTCCCCATCGACCGCGAAGCCCTGGCCCGCGCGCTGGAGTTTCAAGACATCACGCGCAATTCGATGGACGTTTCCGCCGACCGGGACTTTGTTCTGGACTTTCTGTTTGCCGCGTCGACCACTCTGCTGCACCTCAGCCGTCTGGCTGAAGACTGGATACTCTACTCCTCGGACGAGTTCGGCTGGCTCGAACTCGGCGACGGAGTGACCTCCGGCTCGTCGCTGATGCCGCAAAAGAAAAATCCGGATTCGCTCGAACTCATCCGCGGCAAGTCCGGCCGTGTGTTCGGCGCGCTGGCGTCTCTGTTTGTGACCATGAAGGGTCTGCCGATGACGTACAACCGCGACATGCAGGAAGACAAGGAGCCGTTGTTCGACGCTGCCCACCAGTTGACAGGATGCCTCAAAATGGCGCAAGTCGTGGTTGAATCGACAAAGTTGAAACAGGAGCGTCCGGCGCAAGCCGCGGCCGAAAGCTGGACGGTGGCGACCGATCTTGCCGAAGCGTTGTCCCGCGCCGGCGTGCCCTTTCACCAGGCGCATAAACTCGTCGGGCAACTGGTGCGCCGCAGTATTGAGACCAACCGCCAGCCGGCGGACTGGACAGCTTCCGAGTTGACTGCTTTTGACTCGCGGTTCACGGGCGGCATGATCACGCTGATGAATCCAGCCGAGGGCATGAAGACCCGCACCGCGCCGGGCGGCACCGCGCCGGAAACGGTTGCCGCCGCCATCGAAGAAGCGCAGCGCCGTCTCGACCATCTACGCTTATGACCAAGAACTACCGCCAGGGCCAAATCCTCAAGCTCATCCGCACGCGACAGGTCCACACCCAGGAGGAACTGGCGCGCGAACTGCGCGGCCAGGGCATCGAAACCACACAGGTGACATTGTCTCGCGACATTCGCGAGATGGGCATTGTCAAGACATCGGACGGCTACCGCGAACTGGTGCGCGACACCAGCGGCCCGAGCCTCGATACCGTGCTCAAGGAATTCCTGCTGGACGTGCGGATTGCGCAAAACCTCGTGGTGTTGAAAACCTTCATCGGCAATGCCAATGCGATCGCCGTGGCGCTCGATTCCGAAGACTGGGCGGAGATCACCGGGACGGTAGCCGGCGACGACACCATCCTGATTGTCTGCTGGGACGATTCGCGCGCCAAGACCGTGTACGAACGCCTGACGAGATACGTAAACGAGTGAGCCTGTTCCGCGCGCTCTTTTCGGACCCGCTCGAAGTAGGCAGTCCGGCGCCGGAATTTTCCGCCGCCGACCAGGACGGCCATGAGGTGACGCTCGCGTCGCTCAAGGGGCATCCGTTCATCCTGGTCTTCTACCCCGGCGACAACACCCCCACCTGCACCGTACAACTGTGCGAACTGCGCGACAACTGGGAGACGCTTCAACGGCGCGGCATACAGGTCTTTGGCGTGAACCCGCGCGGCGCCGCCAGCCACCGGAAGTTCCGAGGCAAGTTCGGCTTCCCGTTTCCTTTGCTGGTCGATGAAGGCGGGCGGTTGGCGGCGCTGTTCAACGCCGGCGGATGGATCGTCCGCCGCACCGTCTACGGCATCGACTCGGGCGGGACGATTCGTTTTGCGCACCGCGGCAAGCCGTCGCCGGACGAAGTCCTCGCGGCGCTGTAATCTTCAGCCATCTTCAGCCTGACTGCCTCGACAGTCTGTGGCGGAGCCTCGTAGAATGATGATTACAGTTCGGGCTTCCTATCGAGGGCATTCTCATGAATCAGACAAGTGCGACCGCGAACCGGCAACTGGTCCTCGGAACCGTCTCCTTTGCGTTTTGCTTTTGCGCGTGGGGACTGATTGGGGCCTTTGCGCCCGCCTTTCGGGCCGAACTCGGCCTTAGCGCCACTCAGACATCGCTGGTGGTGGCGACGCCGGTTATTCTCGGTTCACTCGCACGCATTCCGGTAGGATTCTTGACGGACCGCTTCGGGGGGCGCCTGATCTTCTTCGTGGTTTGCCTGATCTCCGCGCTGGCGGCGTTCCTGGTGCCGTTCGCTCCGACCTACAGCGCTTTGTTGGGCGCTGGTTTTGTGCTCGGGATGGCGGGATCTTCTTTCGCGGCGGGGGTTGGATACGTCTCCAAGTGGTTTCCGGCACGGGAGCAAGGGACGGCGCTGGGCGTGTACGGAATGGGCAACGCCGGGCAATCAATCGCGGTTTTTCTGGGCCCGCTAGTGGCAGCCAGTTTGGGACGGCCGGCGGTCTTCAATGGCGTGGCGGTACTGCTACTTATTTGGTCGGTCATCTTTGTTGCGCTGGCCCGCAACGCGCCGGCCAAGGGCCCCGCACCGGGCCTGTCCGCCATGGTTGGCGTGCTCGTGCACGAAAGATTGTCCTGGCTGCTCTCGGCCTTCTACTTTCTCACCTTCGGAGGCTTTGTCGCCTTTTCGATTTACCTGCCGACGCTGCTCAAGGACGAGTTTCAACTGACGCCGTCCGATGCCGGGTTCCGGACCGCCGGATTTGTCGTGCTGGCCACTCTGATGCGTCCGCTGGGTGGCGCGCTAGCGGACCGCATTGGCGGAGCGCGCGTCCTGGCGGGCGTTTTCTCGGCCATCGTTCCATTTGCCTGCCTGATGGGGTGGCAGGCGATTCTGCCTTTTTCCGTCGGAGCGCTGGGCTGCGCCGCTCTCCTTGGGATGGGCAATGGCGCGGTGTTCAAGCTGGTTCCGCAATTGTTCCCCACGCAGACCGGCGCCGTCACCGGCCTGGTCGGAGCCATGGGTGGACTCGGCGGTTTCTTCCCGCCGCTCCTGCTCGGCATGTTCCGCGACCGTGTGGGCACCGTCTGGCCGGGCTTTGTGCTTCTTGCTGCGACCAGCGCCGTTCTCGCGTTGCTGAATCACCGGATTCTGCTGCCGCGAGAAGTCGAATTGGAAAAGCTGTGGACGCCTCAATTGCGGCGGCGAGCGGATCAGTTGCGTGCGGCAAGCTGGGCCACGATCACAGCCAGCTTGCTGTGTGCGGCCATTGTGGTCGGTTCGCGCAACCTGCAAAACTTCGACGCGGCGCTGGTGGTTTACACTTTCGCCGTGATCTTCGCCGTGTGGGGCGGCGCCTACCACTATGCCGTGTGGCTTCAGAAGCCGCCCACGCGCCGGTTCTGGGAGCGGAGTCTGGAGTTGATGAAGCGTTTTGGCCTCGTCCGGTCGATGGCCGCGCTGGCCGGGACCGCCACCACTCACATCGTGACCCAACGCTTCATCGCCAAACGCTCACTGCTGCGGTGGTGGATGCATTTCTTTCTCTTCTGGGGGTGCGTGAGCGCCGTCGCCATCACTTTCCCGCTCGTGTTCGGCTGGATCCATTTCACTTCGTCGCCGGAAGACCAGCGAACCTACATCACCTGGTTGTTCGGCTTCCCCGTCTCCTCGTTCGAAGTGCGGACGTTTGTGTCGTTTGTGCTCTTTCACGGCTTGGATTTTTCGGCGGTTTTTGTTCTGGCCGGAATTTCGCTCGCTTTGTGGCGCCGCATGCGCGATGAGGGGGCGCTTTCGCTCGAGTCCCTGTCCGTCGACTTTCTACCGCTGATCCTGCTCTTCGCGGTTTCCGTCACCGGGCTGGCACTGACTGCTTCGACGTTGTGGCTGCGTGGAACGCTGTACGAGTTCCTGGCCATTCTGCACGCCATGACGGTGATTGGAACGCTGCTGTATCTGCCGTTCGGCAAGTTCTTCCACATTTTCCAGCGGCCCGCGCAACTGGGGGTCAAGCTCTACAAGAGCGCGGGCGAGATCGATGGCGAAGCCATATGCCCGCGTTGCGGCGCCGGCTTTGCATCGAAGATGCAGATCGACGATGTGCGGAAGGTCCTGGCGGAACTCGATTTCGACTACCGGATGTCCGGCAAGGTGGAGCACTGGCAGGCCATCTGTCCCGCCTGCAAGCGGAAGTCTCTAGCGCTGTCTCAACTCAAGGCAAAGGAGCAAGCCCATGGCGAAACCGCCGCTGCCCGTTGAGGAACTGGAACGGGTCTACGGACCGACGCTGAACTACACGCCGCCGGGCGGCTGGACGCAAAGCGCGCACCACGCCGCGGACCGCCTGGTGAAAACGCATTGCTGCTTTTGCGGCCAGCAGTGCGGCATTCAACTGCGGGTACGGGAAAACGAGGTCGTCGGCTTCGAGCCGTGGGACGAATTCCCATTCAACCGTGGCATGCTCTGCCCGAAGGGCGTCAAGCGCTACTTGCAGGGCTCCCACCCCGACCGCCTGCTGGACCCCCTGGTGCGTACGGAGACAGGCTTCCGGCGGGCGTCCTGGGATGAAGCTCTTGAGGCCACCTCCAGTGGTCTGCGGCAGATTCAGGAGAAGTATGGCCGCGACTCGGTTGCGGTTCTGGGCGGCGCTTCCCTCATCAGCGAAAAATCCTATCTGCTTGGAAAATTCGCCCGCCTCGCGCTGGGTACGCGGCACATCGACTACAACGGACGCCTCTGTATGGTCTCGGCCGGCACCGCCTACAAGCTGGCGCTGGGCGTGGACCGCAACCCCAACCCGTGGGCCGACATCCCCGAGGCGCAGGTGGTGATCGTGGCCGGATCGAACGTCGCCGAGTGCTTTCCCATCACCACCGATTACCTTTGGCGGATGCGCGACAACGGCGGCAAGCTGATCGTGGTGGATCCCCGGCGGACTCCCATCACGCGCAATGCCGACTTATACCTGCCCGTCAAGCCCGGGATGGATACGGCTCTGTTTTCAGGAATCCTTCACGTGATTCTCAGGGAGGAGCTGGAGAAGCGCGAATTCATTCAAAACCACACCACCGGTTTCGAGGCTGTGGCCGAGTACGTGAAGGAGTGGGATCCCCGGCGGACCGCCGAAATGACCGGTGTCCCGCCCGAGTCTATTGAGAAGGCGGCCAGGTGGTTCGGCGGCGCTGAGCGCGCCATGGCCCTGCACGCGCGCGGCGTCGAGCACCATTCTCACGGGGTCGAGAATGTGCTCTCCATCATCAACCTCTGTCTTGCAACCGGAAATATCGGACGCCCTGGCGCCGGCCCAAACATGATCACGGGCCAAGGAAACGGCCAGGGAGGCAGGGAGCATGGCCAGAAATGCGATCAGCTACCCGGGCAGCGCCACATCGACGACCCGGCGGCTCGTGAATATGTCGCCAAGGTCTGGGGCGTCGAGCCCGACAGTCTTCCCCGGTCCGGATATTCCGCCGTGGAGATCCTGGAAGCCATACACCGCGGAGAGATCAAGGGCCTGCTGTCAATCTGTTTCAACCCCCTGGTTTCGCTTCCGGATGCGGGCTACATCCGGGAGGCGCTGAACAAGCTCGAGTTCTTCTGCAATATCGACTTCTTCCTTTCCGAGACCGCGCACCACGCCGACGTTGTCCTGGCCGGCAGCCTGCAAGAGGAAGAGGAAGGGATTGTCTGCTCCGGCGAAGGCCGGGTCATCAAGATCAACAAGGCAATCGATCCTCCGGGTAATGCTCGCGGGGATTCACGCATTATCGTTGACCTGGCCGAACGCCTCGGCAAAGGGGAGTACTTCCGCTTTGCCAGCACGCGCGATATTTTCGAGGAACTTCGAGTGGCGTCGAAGGGAGGCACCGCTGACTATTCCGGCATCACCTGGGAACGGCTGGAGAAAGAGATGGGGCTCTACTGGCCGGTTCCGGCGGAAGGCCACCCCGGAACGCCGCGGTTCTTCGAAGGGGGCCACTTCAAGCATCCGGACGGGAAGGCTCATTTCCTTGTCGCTGACGTGAAGCCGGGCGGCGATCCGTTGGACGAATCGTTCCCCGTGCACCTGACGACAGGGCGTGTGGTCAGCCAGTTTCTGTCAGGGACCCAGACGAGAAGGATTGGACCTTTGGTCGATCAGATTCCCGAACCCTTCGTTGAGATCCACCCTGAGCTGGCGGCGCGCCATTCCATCGCCAATGGTGACGCGGTCAAGGTCATCACCCGGCGCGCGGAAGTCACTCTACCGGCGATGGTCGTACGCACCATTCGCCCGGACACCGTGTTCATCCCCTACCACTGGCCGGGTGCGAAGAGCGCCAACCGGCTCACACACCGGACACTCGATCCCCGGAGCAAGATTCCGGAGTTCAAGAGCTCGGCGTGCCGCATCGAACGGGCCGGCGCCGCGCCGGGTCCGAATGGAAAGCCCGCCGGCCAGTTGAAAGTTCTGGGAGCGCGCTAGCATGCACGGATACGAGTTCTACGTCGATCCATCCAGGTGCATCGGCTGCCAGAGTTGCGTCAACGCTTGCGCGGAATGCGGCACACATCGCGGTGTGTCGATGATCCACCTCGACTTTTTCGATCGCGAGTGGACCACGGCGAGCACTCCGATGGTCTGTATGCACTGCGAAAACCCCACCTGCGCCCAGGCGTGCCCGGCCGATGCCATCAAGAAGGGAGAGGACGGGGTCGTCCGGAGTGCGCTCAAGCCGCGCTGCATCGCCTGCTCGAACTGCGTTTTGGCATGCCCGTTCGGGGTTCCCAAAGTGCAGATCGAGATGGAGCTGATGATGAAGTGCGACATGTGTTATGACCGGACTTCGGTGGGCCTCCGGCCGATGTGCGCCACGGTTTGCCCCTCGCAGGCGCTCATGTACGTGACGCCGGAGGAGGCGGCCAGGCTCCGGCGGGATATCCCGGTCAATACCTTTCACTTTGGCAACCAGGAAGTCCGGACCAAGGTGTTCATGTACTTGCCGCAAGGCAGCCAATCTCTCGACGTCGATGTGGTCAGTGACATGTGGAGGCAGGAATGAGCGAACAGAACCAGCAGCCGGCAAACGATGCGCGCCTCTGGCGGGAAGAGTTCCCGGTTGAAGCGGCAGAACAAGGACACGTGGAGCGCCGGCAGTTCGGAAAGTTTTTGGTGCTGACGAGCGGCGCGATGCTGATGGGCCAGTTGTGGCTGGTCGCCAAGGACTGGTTCGCAAAATCAACCAAGGCCGCCTGGCCGCGCAGGGTCGTGGCCAAAGAAGGTGAAATCGCCGTCGGGCAGGCCAAGGTGTTCACCTATCCAGGCCCGCAAGACAACTGTCTGCTCGTGCGGTTGGGCGAGACCGAGTACGTCGCCTACCGCCAGAAGTGCACGCATCTTTCGTGCGCGGTCATATACTCGGCGGCTCACCGGCGGCTGGAATGCCCGTGCCATGAAGGCTACTTCTCCATTGACGATGGCCGCGTTCTGCAAGGGCCGCCGCCCAGACCTCTTCCCAAGGTGGAGCTTGAGGTCCGGGACGGACAACTCATCGCCACGGGGATACTTCACCTGGGAGAAGGGACCGATGACTGAGAAGCCCCTCAATCGTCCTTCGCGCAAGCGGGCCACGCGGGCGATGGACGGCGCCCTAATGCTGTTGATCGTGCTGCTGGTGGTGCAGGTATGGCTCCTCATGGCCTCGGTCGAAGCCTGGCTGGCCGGCCACAGCGATGTCGCGGCGCCCGCCGCCATCATGTCAGCCCTGCTGTTTGCAGGATGCCTCGGCCTGCTGTTGCTGGCGCTCCGTGCCGAGCGCGGAGCGCGGCTGTCGCGGCCGGGGAAATCCCGGCTTCCGTAACTCCGGCTTACGGTTACTTGCTCGTGTGATAGTTCGGATAAGCCGGCATTTCGTGCTTTGGCGGAGGCGATTTCTTGAGGCTCTCCAACAACACCTCAACGGCTTTCTCCAACTGCGGGTCGCGGCCTTGCCGGACCAGTGCGGGGTCGTACTCCACGTCGATGTCGGGGGTAACGCCGTGGTTCTCGACATCCCATTGCTTTTCCGTGTTGTAGAACGCGAGGTTCGGCGCGGTGACGCGCCCCTCGTCAATCAGCGGAGGGAAACCGAAAATTCCGACCAATCCGCCCCACGTGCGCTTCCCGATGACCGGCCCGATCTTCAGCTTGCGGAACATCCAGGGCAGCGCATCGCCGCCTGAGCCGGCGTACTCGTTGACGATCATCGCCTTCGGCCCGAAGATGCCGTCCATCGGCGTGGTGAAGGGGTGTCCGGCGCGTGTTGTAAAGTAGCTCAGCAGCGGACGGCGCAGGTAATCGACGATGTAATCGGCGATGTAGCCGCCGCCGTTGAACCTCTCGTCCAGCACGATGCCGTCCTTGCCCGTTTGTGCAAAGAACCAGCGGTTGAAGTTTGTGTAACCCTGGCCCGAGGTGTTCGGCAGGTGGACGTACCCAAGACGCCCGCCGGACAGTTGCTCGACTTTACGGCGGTTTCCCTCGACCCAATCCATGTAGCGCAGACCGGTCTCATCGGCCACCGGAACCACTGTCACTTCACGCGCGCCCACTCCGGAAGGGTCGGGGCCGGCCTTCAGCAGCACACTCTTGCCGGCGGTGGCTTCAAAGAGGCTGTAGAGTTCGTCCGTGCCTTTCACGTCGCGTCCGTTCACCTCGAGCAGGTACTCGCCCTGCCTGACGTTGACGCCCGGCGCGGTCAAAGGCGCGCGCAGGTTCGGGTTCCAGTTTTCGCCGTTGAACACCTTGGCGAAACGGTAGCGGCCGTTCTCGACCGAATAGTCGGCGCCCAGCAAGCCCACGGGAACCGGCTTCGGCTTCTCCCGCGTTGAGCCTCCTCCGACATACAGGTGTCCGACCGAAAGCTCGCCCAGCATTTCCGTGAACAGGTAGTTGAGGTCCTCCCGGTGAGCGATTCCGGGCAGATATTTCTGGTACTTTGCTTTGAAGTCGGCGAGGTTAACGCCGTGCAGATTGGGGTCGTAGAAAAAGTCACGCTCAATGCGCCAGACCTCGTTGTAAATCTGCTTCCATCCGGCGACGGGTTCGACGCGCACCTCCATCTGGTCGGTCTTGAGGGCGCCGTTGCCAGCTTTGGGCGGAGCCGCCGTGCCGGCGATGAACCACTTGTTCTCCTGCCGGTACAGCATCTTTTCTCCATTGCCCGACAGCTCGGCGCCTTCGATGCCCGTGAGCAGTTGCTCCGGCTTGCGGGTCTTCATGTCGAATTTGTGCAGAGTCAGCTTGGGCGGGCCGCTTTGGCCGGCTTCGGGGGCCTCGATAACCATCAAGGTTCCGGCCTTTCCGGCCATCAACTTGACATAATTTCTGGCCGGAAGCGGCAGCGCCAGAATTCTCTGCTGAACGCCGTCGAAGTCGATCTTCACCTCCTCGACCTTGCTGGCGCCCGTATCTTTCTTGAGTTCTTCCTTCTTGCCAGGCTCGGCCTTCTCTTCATCGCTTTCAGGCGCCAAAGGCGAAGGGTCATCCTTCTGGAGCACCGCGACATAAACGTTGCGTGTCTTGATCCGGTCGATGGAGGACATATCCAGCCAGCCTGTCGAAAGTCCGGTATTGGTGCTCGCCGTGAAGAACAGGAAACGTCCGTCCTTGTCGAATGCGGCAAAACGCTGGTCGCTCAGTCCGTCGGAAATCTGCGTCGCCTTGCCAGCGGTGAGCGAGTAGACATGAATGGCCCGCAGGTGGTTGGGCAGCATCTTCGCGTAGACGATCCATTTTGAATCCGGCGCCCATGACGGGCTCACGTCGTCGCGATCCGGCGAGTCATAGTAGTCTGAGTCGATCCTGGTTACTTTACTCGTCTCCAGGTCGATGAAGCAGACCGTCAGGTTCGAGTCCCGGAAGAGAATCTTCTTGCCGTCCGGCGACCAGACAGGCTCGTAGAAGAATGCCTTCCAACCGATGTCGTATTTCTTTACATTGCCGATTCCGGTCTGAGGCGCGATGTGCAACTGATACTCGCCGGCTGCGTCGGAAAAGTAAGCAATCGATTGCCCGTCGGGAGACCAGGCAGGGTAGCGCTCGGCGACTCCCGGCGTGTTGGTGAGGTTGCGAATGTCGCCCTTTTCGGCGGGCACGGTCAGGATCTCGCCTCGCGCACCAAACACCGCCCGGACACCCGTCTGCGAAATCGACGCGCTTTCGATCATCGACCCGGCCTTGCTGTAGTAAGGCCGCACTTCTGGCATGTCGCCTTGGAGCGTGATGCTGACCGGAGTCACCTTTCCGGATTTCAAGTCGAACAGTTCGATAGCGCCGAAGTGTTCCAGCGCGACCGCGCCGGGTCCCATAGACGCGCTCTTGTAGTCCAGACCGGTGTTCCTGATGGCTTCAGAAACCTTCTTGGTGTTCGTGTCGAAAACGCACAAGGTCATGGGGCCAAACCGGTCCGAGAGGAAGTACACCTTGTCTCCGGACCACATCGGGTAATAGTCGTTGGAATTGTCGCGTGGGACCTTTTCTATCCTGGAGTCGGCCAGGTCTGCGATCCAGATGGGACTCGTGCGTCCGCCCGCGTAACGCTTCCAGGCCAGGAAGGCGGGCGAGAGGGGGGTGTAGGCGAGCCGTTTGCCGTCCGGCGAATAGGCGGCGGCGTGACCCATCGGAAACGGCAATTCCGCGGGTGGACCGCCATCGGCATTCATGGTGAAAAGCTTGGTGACGCGCGTGGCATTGGTACGGAATGACCGGAACAGGATCTGCTTTCCATCCGCGCTGAAAGCCAGCGGGATATCTTCGGCGGGATGCCACGTAAGACGCTTGGGAACGCCGCCGTTGACAGGGACGAGGTAGATGTCCGTGTTGCCGTCGTACTCGCCGGAGAAGGCGACTGTGGCGCCGTCCGGCGAGAACACAGCGTTGGTTTCGATCCCGGCGCCGTTCGTCAACCGGACTGCCTGCCCACCCGGCCGGGGCACGCGCCAGAGATCGCCCGCGTAAGCGAAAACAATTTCCGTTTTGTTGACAGCAGGCTTCTGGAAAAGCAGGTCTTGAGCTCCCGCCGGAATCAACGACGCGCCAACCAGAGCCAGTACCAACCGTTGAGTAAGAATAAGGTAGTTCACTGTAGGAGTTGACCCGCTTCCCGTTGTATCACGGCGGGTCCGGAAATCCGCGCGGCGGCTACCAGTTGTTTACAGCCATGAACACGGCCAAACCAATGAGTAAGGCCCCAAAGCCGCGCTTGAGCCGGGCCGGATGACTGCGGTGGCAGATGTAAGTGCCGGCGGTGATGCCGGCGAGGCAGAACACCAGGAACACCGGCAGCACTGACAAGTCGACCTCGCGATTCGTCATGTGCCCGGCGAATGCGACCAAGGAGTTGGCCGCAATGACGCCCAAAGAAGTGCCAATGGATTCCCGGACCGGCAGGCGCGCCATGTAAATCAACGACGGCACGATCAGGAACCCTCCACCCACGCCGAGGAGACCGGTCAAGATTCCGATCGCAAAAGCCGCCGCCGCCACGGTTATGGGACCGCGCGGGCTGCCGGGTACGTCGTGCGGCTTTTCGATGAGCATCTTGGCGCCAACCACGATGAGCAGCCCGCTGAACACGAGAAGCAGCGTCCGGGACGAGAGACCGGCACTCCATTTCGATCCCAGCCAGGCGCCGGCGGCGCCCGCCGGGATGAAGGCAGCCGCGGCGCGCCAGCGGACCAAGCCCCTTCGCGCATTGAGAGTCATGCCGAAGAGGCTGGCAACGCTAATCAGCACCAGCGAGACAGCCACCGCTTCGTGCGCATCCATGCCCGCCACGTACACGAGAACGGGGACGGCAATCGCTGATCCGCCCGCGCCCAGCAAGCCGAGAGACACTCCTACTACTGTCAGCCCCAAGCCGCTGAGCAGGATGTTATGCGGGTCGGCCAAGACTGACTATTTCACATTTCCGGCGCGCAGAAAGGCTCAGAACGTCATCTGAACCGTCAGGTTCATAATCGGCTGCCCCCCGATCGACGCCGTCCGGGGGTCGGAGGTGAGCTTGCCGAAGGTCTTCGGATTTCTGAAATCCACGGTCGTCGTCGGTGGATTGAAGTTGAAGGTCTTGAGCGCATTCTGAAAATCCCAGCGGACAAGAAAGCTGACCCGCTCCTTGATGGTGACCCTCTTTGAAGCCGACACCTGCGACCAAACCAGCGGCGTACCGGTGATGATGTTGCGTCCGGAGGTTCCGAGCATGAACGGTCCGGGATAGGCGAACGCGTTGATATCGATGATTGGGTTGATGTTCTGCTGGTTAAAGCGGTCTCCGCCGAGATTCCGCCAGTCGTCGAACACTTGTGCGTTGCCCACGAGGTCCGGGCGCCGGGTACCCGCAAATGTGGGGTAGTAGTTGTAGGGGCTGTTGGCGAAGCTGAACGTCAGCGGGTTGCCGCTTTCGTAGGTTTGAATCCAGGCGATGTCGTACCCGCCGAAGATCCAGTTCTTCCAACCGCCGGAGTTCAACCATCTCTTGCCTTGTCCGAAGGGCAAGTCGTAGTTGACGAGTCCGATCCAGCGGTGGTTGCGGTCGTATCCGGCGCGTGCCTTTTCAAGACCGCGGTTCTCGATGGGCGCAATGCCGGAGCCATCGTTATCGTTGTCCTGGCTGTTGATGGCTTTGGAGAACGTGTAGAAAGTGTTGAACAGCAGACCGCCGGATAACCGCTTCTCCAGCCGGATGGTGCCGCCGTGGTAGGTCGAGTGCCCGAAGTTGGAGCGGCGCCGCACGTCACCGAAATGTGAGAACGGGCGGTAGTTCTGTGCTGCCGCGGCCACCGCGTTCTGCATGGCCGGATTGCCGGCGTACAGCGAAGTCGGAAAAGTGTTGTACTGCCAGCGCTCGAGCAGATCGACGCCTGAAGAACCCTGGTAGGACGCCTCCAGCAAGTAGTTGCGGCCCAGGTCGTATTGGACACTGAAGTTCCAGTTCAGAACGTAGGGGTTGTGCAGGTTCGGATCCCAATACTCAGCCGAGCGGCTGCCAAAGTTGGCGCCCGTGTATGGAGCGGTTCCATTGGGACGGATCTTGAACGAGATGGGATCGGGTCCGCGGCTGATCTGGTAAATCGAGCGCGGGTCGCCTGGGGCAGCTTGCTGATTGGCGAGCGCCACGTACTCGTCAAACTGTATTCGTGCGCCGGGGAACTTGACATCGACTGTGTTGACCGCAAAGCCCCCGCGGAACACCCACTTTTGCAAAGGGTGCCACGCGACTCCAATGCGTGGTTGGAAGTTGTTGTTGTCCCGCGCATTCAGGCCGGAAGCCGGATGGACGAAGGCGCCGGTGGCGCCCGGGCGCACATCATCCACCGCGGTGGGATCGAAATTGCTCATCAGCCCCCACTTGGTGGTGAACGGGCTCTCGCTGCTATAGCGAATTCCCAGATTGAGGGTCAGGGTGCGCGTGACCTTCCAGTCGTCCTGGAAGTAGAAGCTGTGGATGGAGGAACGCGGCAGCCAGGACGTCAGTTCCGAATCGAAGTTGGCCTGGCGGACCGAGCCGAACAGGAACCCGGCAAACGTGTTCCCGGTGCCCGGCACGGCAAGTCCATTCGCCTGGAGCCCGGCGGTCATGCCGTCAAAGAAGAATGCTCCGGACGGGCGGTTGGTCACAGTCGAGTTCAGGCGGAACCGCAGCAACTCGTAACCCATCTTGAACGCATGGGCTCCCACCATCTTGCTCAGGTCGTCACGAAACGAAAACGTTTCGTTGATCATGCGGCTGGGACCGGCGCCGGTCAGACCATACAGGGAGTTGGGCGAGTCGCGGTCGGTATTGGCGCCGAATTGCGGCAGCAGCGACGGGTCGATGTTGGGTATCCCGAGGATCTTCCCGTAATCCTTCCCGTAGGAGGGAACCGACGTTTCGTTGCGGCGGCGGAAATACCCGAGACGGAAATCGTTGACCAGCGACGGGCTAATGACCCACGTGTTACCGGCGGAATAGTTGTACTGCCAGAAGGGCGAGATGTTACCCTGTAGCCCGTCGAAATCGGGGTTGGAAATGTTGATAGGCCGTCCAAACCCGGAGATGTAGTTGTGGGTGAAACTGCCAAAGATTTTCACCTGCGGCGTGAACTGTTGATCGATGCGCAGGCTATGGTCGTCGAAGAACGTGCGGGATTGCTCGTTCGCCAGGAGGTTTTGCACGGGGCCATTAGCGTTGTACGTGCCGGGCAGGTTCGGTGAGACCCACGGATTGATCTCCAGTACCTTGCGGGCGACCGGGTCGATACGGTTCAGCGGCACCCGGTTGCCAGGCGCCGCGTCGCGGACCCAGGCGCCATTGACTTGACGGGTAGAGAGCGGATCGTAAATCAGGTTGCCCAGCCCGCCAAACGAGAAGTCGCCATTCTTCATCTCGGGTGTGGGCGTCGCGGCGAATACCTGTGCCGCCTTCTTTTCGATCAGCTTCTGATAAGCGTAGAAGAAGAAGGTCTTGTTGCGGCCGTCGTAGACTTTGGGAATCCACACCGGCCCGCCGATGTTGAAGTCGGGTTCGAGGAAGAAGCTCTGAACGCCATTCGGGTTTCCGGGTTGCGGGTCGGAGCTTCGGTACTTGTCAAAGTACAGACGGTGCGCCATGCGGCGCGACCGGCCGTAGGCGGAGCCCATTCCATGAAACGTGTTGGTGCCGCTTTTCTTGACGGCGCTGACAACGCCTCCCGCCGAGTGTCCGTACTCGGCCGGCAGCGTCGTCGTCAGGACCTTCACCTCTTCTACGGCGTTCTGAATCGGTTTGATGGTTCCGGTGCCGTTCAGTTGGTCGTTGCCGTTGACCCCGTCTTCGAAGACCCCAATCGCCGTATCGCGCTGGCCGGCCAGATGGAAACCTCCCAAGCCTCCGCCGTAGACATATCCACCCGCGCTCAATCCCGGCACCAGGTTCAGCGTCGTGTTGATGTAGCGCTGGTACAGCGGCATCCGGTACAGAGTCTTGCCCTCCATGACGGCGCCCGTCGAGGAAGTCTCCGTCTCCAGGAGCGGCGGCGTGTCGCTGACTTCGACCTGTTCGGCGACGTCGCCCAACTGCAGCACCGCGTCGACGTTCATCGTGTTGCCTGTCAGCAGGTCAATCTGGTCGCGGATCATCCGCTTGAAGCCCTGAGCTTCATAAGTGATCCGGTAGTCGCCGGGCGGCAGCGAGGTGACGCGGTATAGGCCCTCATTGTTGGTCGTCGTGGTATAGCGGTAGTTCTGAGATGTCTGAATTACCGTCACGTTTACGTTGGGGACGGCGGCGCCAGACGGGTCCACCACCCTGCCGGTTATGGTGGACACTCCAATCTGAGCGGAAGCCAGTCCCGGGAAGGCGGCTGCCAGCGACACCGCGATCGCCAGACGCGAAATTCCAGTCACAATCCTCATAATCCACCTCTGAAACCATCGGAAGATAGTTTGAGGAATCCTAACAGCCGCCCGGAACGGAATCAAGGGGCTGCTTCGTGTGGGATATTAGGATGCGGATGTCGTTAATTCCGGCACGTCTCCGCCCGTCCTCCTCAATTCCAAGCCACCTGGGCGTTGATTCCTCACGAGTTACGCGAAGATCGCGGTTTCGGCATGCTTCGTGCACTGAGTCATGGCGGTTGCACTTGGAAAGGAGCCCGCGATGTTCGGTGTGGATTGGAGCAATTCAGAGACACTCTGGCTGAACCTGACGAATCTTGGTTTGGGATTAATCGTGCTCGCTTGCCTTGCCGTGGTGGTGCGCGCGTTGCTAAGCGATCTTCGGGAACGGAGTAAGTTCAGGCTGCGAGTTAGCGGCATGGACCGCGAGGTGAAGGACCTGTTGAGCGGACACGTGCTGCCGACGCCCGAGTTGGGGCTGCTAATGGCAGACGGCGGCGAACCGGTAGAGGAAGAGGGCAAGGCGCCAAGGAAGAAATCCGCTCCGAAAGGCGGCAGCGCGCAGAAGTCGTAGGCGCGCTCCGAGCCATTCAAGAAGAGAGGACGCCATGGGCTGCCCATTCCTGAAAGAGTCGCGCGTACGCACGTGCCGCGCCTCCACCTATCGCAAAGCGATCGCCGCGGCGCCGGAAGCGGACGAACGGTGTGGAACGCGCCGCCACCTGGAGTGCCCCATCTTTCAGGCCAAGGCTGCGCCGTCGGAGGAAACGTGCCCGTATCGCGACGAAATGCTCGTCCAACATTGCGGCGCGTCGCAGGTGACCAAGTATATTCCCTACAGCACCGCGGAGGCCACCCGCTGCGGGTCGGACGCGTATCGCTTTTGCGATGCCTATCGCGCGGCGACGGGATACAAGGTGGGATCGGAAAGCGTCGCTGACGGCGTGACGGTGATGGAGGGCCTGTACTACGCGCCCAACCATATGTGGCTAAGTGTGAGCGAGGCGGGGCAGTGCCACATCGGCATTGATTCGCTGCTGGCGCGGCTGCTGGGGCGGGTGGAACGGATCAGCTTTCTCACCCTTCGGGGCGTGCAGCGTCCGGCAGCCGTGGTCACGGTGTGCGGGGTGGACTGGCCACTGGTGTTTCCCAATCCGATTCTGATTGAATCGGCCGACTTGCACCTGCGCGCTCAACCCTCGCGGATCGCTTCGGATCCCTACGGCGCCGGCTGGCTGTTCAACGGCTGGCAGCCACCGGGTGTAACTCGCGAAGCTATGTTCTCCAACCTCGTCGCGGGACGCCGCGCGGTCATCTGGATGCGGGACGAAGTCACGAGACTTGCCGATCACTTAATGACCCTCATGTCGGCGCGCTCCCAGGAAGGCCCGTTGCTGTGCGACGGGGGTTCGTTAGCCGGGAATGCCGCTTCCTTGTTGCGGCGGGACGAATTGCTCAGCGTCCTGAACGAGTTTTTTGCGCCCCACGTGGGCTGGGTCAAGGAGAGGTAGGAATGCGTTTCACGCTTTTCTTTGCGGCCGGTGTGGCCGGAGCTTTGGCGGCCGGGTGGCTGCTATTTCCCAGAGCCTTGTACCAGGCAGAAACGCAGCCGCTTCAGTTCAATCACAAAATGCACAAAGACAAGGCGGGAACGGAGTGTTCCGGATGTCATGAGCTGCTGCCGGACGGCCAATTTGCCGGAATTCCCAAACTGGAGAGTTGCGCGATGTGCCATGCCGAACCGCAAGGCTCCACGCAAACCGAGAAGCAGTTGGTGGAAAACTACGTCAAGCCGCAACGCGAAATCCCCTGGAAAGTGTACTTGCGGCAGCCTGCCAACGTGCGGTTCTCCCATGCGGTCCACACCAGGCAAGGCGGCTTGAAATGCGAGCAATGCCACGGCGGACACGGGGATTCCGAGCGGATCGAACCTTTCTACCGCAACCGTATCTCGGGCGAAAGCCGGAATGTGTGGGGACCGCGCATGGTCCGCGCCGGCCTGCGCCCGGGGGAGGCCATGAAGATGGGGGACTGTGAATCGTGCCACGCCGGACACAATGTCCTGGCAGGTTGTCTGGGGTGCCACCAGTAAGGAGTTGCTACGAACTATGGGAATCACGCGTCGAGACCTTGCCGCTCTTGGCGGCGGTGTTACGGCCGGGGCGCTGCTGACCCCGGCGCCGTGGAAAGTCCTGGATGACACCGCCATCTGGACACAGAACTGGCCGTGGATAGCTCGT
>JADZCI010000121.1 GCA_020851655.1 Bryobacterales bacterium | reverse complement strand
CGATCTGCGTCAGACGCGAATCCGCTTACATTCACCAGGATCAGAAGCGGAAGAACCTGTTCGTTGGTCTGTGCGGCCGGACAAGTGTAATCAACCAACACTAAGCCGTCCCTCGTTGGGCCCGCGGTTCCGCGAAGAACGACCTCGCCATCAGCGCGTTTCGTTGCTGCGTCGCAAATACATTGCACATTGGTTGCAGCCGGCCGTGCCACCTGAGCCCAGGCCGAGTCCACGCACAAGAGAAACAGAAGCAGGTTCAAGGGTCTTGACGCGGTCATGGCTTCTCGTATCCGAGGCCCGCCACCGATCGGGTCGAACGCATGACCACGCTCGTGGTGAGGACCGGATGGTCCCGGTCCGCCGTCCGGCGGTTCCCGAAAGACATCATACGCGCAATTCAAGCCTCATGGCGGGCCGGTGCTTCGCTGTGGAAAGGGCCACCAACTGGGCGGCGCGGGGGTACTTTTACATTTCGCGGCCGAATTGCCAGCCGAGGCGGACCTTGTAGACAAGCTGGTTGCCGGTTGGCGTGGCGGCCATGCCGAGGCCGAAGTTGAAGACGAGGTGCGGGGTGAGTTGCCAGTCTCCGCCCGGGTAGAACTGGTGGACCTGTTCGGTGGCGGGGAGCCAGTTGAAGACGGGACCCAGCGAGGCGTAATACTCGGTGCTGAGATCGAGCTTGGGGTGGACCGCGTAGGCGATCCGGACGGCGGGCTCGAAATCGAAGCCTTCGCTCGTTCCGGGGCCTTTGAGGGAGCGCCCGACGGTGGGGTTGACGTCGAGTTGCCATCTGCCCCAGGATTTTTCGATGATCGGGCGGAGTTCGAGGGTGATCTTGTCTTCTTCGAAGTGCTGGCGAGGAAAGCCGACCTCGAAACTCATGCTGACTTTAACGGGCCAGTTCCACTCGGCCGGGATTTTGAAGCGCGGACGGACGCGCCAGCCGACGAACTCCATGGGGTTGGATGGGCGGCGCGCGGTGACCAGGTAGCCGGCGAGTTCCCAGTTTTTTGACAGGCCGGCGGTGAGCTCGTAAGTAAGGTGGACTTGATTGTTGGTTGGAGCGACCGTGCCCTCGTACTCTTTGGCGCCTTTGCCGATGTAGTTGAGGTGCGTCTCCAGGTTCCACATGCCGCGCTGGACGGTTTGGTATTCGTAGACCTGAATCTCGAAGGGATCCTGGGCGCGGGCGATTCCGGCGGCCGCGATCAGAAACAGTGGGGCGGCGTACTTCAACGGCATGGAAGAGAAGCTCGGCGAGGGCGCCCGCGCCGAACTTCTCTATTGTCGTTGAAGAGGCAGACCGCGCGGACGCCTATCGTTTGGTCTGGTCGAAGCTGAGGCGGACGCCGGTGGTCAAGAGCGAATCGCTGGCGCAGCGGGTGGTGCTGGCGAGGTCGCTGCCGCAGAAGCCCGCGGGCGGATTGCTGAGGTAGCGGTTACTGTAGCCGATGTTCCACTCCAGCCATTTGAGGACTGGGACCGTGGCGTTGGTGTCGAAGTTGAAGCGGTACTCGCCGTGATTGGTGAGATTGGGGAAGAACTGGGCGCGCTGGAACCAGATGAGCTTGGCAAGCAGTTTATAGGACGATTCTTCGCTGATCAGGATTTCGCCGGAGTTCCGGACGAAGGCGGGCTGGCGGCCGGAGGAGGACACGATCTCGCCGAACTTTTCACGGTTCCAGACACCTCCAACTCCGAGGTCCCAGTAGCCTTTGTCATTCTTGAAAATGTGATATCCAAGGCCGCCGCCGAAGACGCTGCGAAGATCGAGTGACAGGAACTGGTCGTAGTCGAAGTCGGTGGTGCCGAAGACAAAGAGCTTCTTAGTAATATCGCGATCCATGCGGAAGCCGCCGTGAATGGCGTTGGCGGTGACGCCATAGGGAACCGTCGTGCTTTGTTTGGCGTACACCTGATTGAAGTAGAGCTGCATCTTGTTCTTGCCGGCGATGCGGGCGGCGTTGCCGTTTGTGCCGATCGCCGTGGTGCGGGCGTTGCCGCTGGCATTAGCGAGATTGAACCCGAAGGAGCCGGTCCAGAAATCGTTCAGCTTGGGATGATTCAAACGCTCCTGTTCCCGTTCCCAGGCTTTTTGGGATGCGGCATCGCGAATGTAGGCATCCGAAATGGCAATGGACTGTCCGCCGACCTGGATGTTGCCGCCGGCGGTTTCGACCTTTCCGGAAACCATCGGTCCGGTTTTGGGCGTGACATTGAGGGCCTCGTCCGAGACGATGGAGATGACCGCGGCCCGGTCGAGGCTGACGTCGCCGGCGTAATCGGTCTTGAGGATCAGTTTCTTGTCGTCGGTGGTAACGATTTTGCCGGTGAGGCGGTCGCCGTTTTTCAAAGTCACCTGGTCCGCCGATGCGGCTGCGCACACGAGGCACAGCGCGACTCCGAGCCGTGTCAGATCAGAAAGCATTAAGGTCTCCTCGATTGGACTTAACAGAAAACCCACGCGCGAGGCTCTCCAACCACGCTTCGCGGCAGATCGTGGGAACGTTTTTTCAGGGTAGCGAAGTCAGAGGAAGCCTGGCATTACCCGAAGGGGCGACGAGGCGGGCAACCCGGGATGGTTTACGGCAGATCCCGCAGGCTGACGCGGAACTTGAGGATGAGGGGCTTGAGTGGTTCCAGGCGGAAGCCCGAGACACCGGGGAAGTTGGCGCCGACAAAGCCGTATTGGCGCAGGCACCACTCATAGGGCGCGCCGGGGTTGGAGGCTTCGCTCGTGATGCGGAGAACGGCCTTCTTGCCGGAGTAGGAGGCCTCGAGTTCGGCCCAATCGTGGCGGACATGGTCCTCGTCACCCGCCAGCACGCCTTTATCGGTGCGGATGATGGTGTCCTGGCGCGGGGCAAAGCGGGCGCTGAACCCGCCGTAGCCTTTGGAATTGTCCTGCGAGCCGCGAATGGTGAGGGGTTGGTTGGCGGTGATGGTGAGCGTTACGGAGAAGTCGCGCTGGGCGGATGCCGACGGGTGGATGCTGATGTGTACGTTCTCCAAGGCGACTTCCTTGCCTTTGATGTACCAGCCATTGTCCACGGTCAGGCTGGCGCCGGTTTCGCCGGACTCCTGTTCGAGCCAGCGCTTGAAACGGTGCTCGGCGCCTTTCAGCGTCCACAGGTCGTAGATACCGGTGGAGGTTTCAATTTCCGGCCAAGCCCAGAACAGGCCGCGGTGGTGGTAGTGGTCTTTGGGGAAATCGTCGGTGACGGATACTCCGTCCGGCGTGTAGACCGGGAAGATGTAGCAGCAGCGCTTGCGGTCCTCCGGGACGCCCTTGAGCAGTTGCGGTCCGAAGTTGTACACGAGGTAGGGCTTGCCGTTTTCAAGGACCATCACGCGGTCGCCGCCGATATCCTGGATGGCGAAACGGTCCGCCGCGGTGGCGGCAAGACCGGACAGGACGGCGCTACAAAACAGTAGACTGGCGGACTTTTTCTTCATCGACTTCAACTCCCAACCCGGGAGCGGACGGGACTGCGAGCGCGCCGTCCTTGAGCGCGAACGGGCGCTTGAGGAAACTGCCGCTCAGGAACTGCAACCCGTTCAGGGCCGCCGGGTACTTCAACTGATAGGCGCCGTAGAGCGCCAGCGAGGCAGCCAGCGAGACGTCGGGGTCCGTCAGGCCACTGCCGAGAAACATGAGCTTGTTTTCCGCGAGGATCTCGACCTGTTTGCGGGCATCCCAAAGTCCGGCGGTGCGGGCGGGCTTCATGGCGACGCCGTCCAACAGGCCAAGCTGAATGAACTCGCGGAGTTCGACC
The DNA here is from genome assembly GCA_020851655.1 of Bryobacterales bacterium. Lineage (GTDB taxonomy): Bacteria > Acidobacteriota > Terriglobia > Bryobacterales > Bryobacteraceae > JADZCI01. The sequence continues at coordinate 5,749 of JADZCI010000121.1, read as the reverse complement.
GAGGAGACGACGCCTTCATCGAGGAGGATGGGCAGGGCTTTGAGCTTGCGAACGTCGCGAAATCCGGTGAGGCGGTTGGCGGCGACCGGCTGCTCGAGAACGTTGACGCCGGCGGCGGCGAGCTTGGGCACGGTTTCGAGGGCCGTGGCGAGATCGTAGCCGCCGTTGGCGTCGGCCCAAAGGAAGCCGTCGGGCTCGAACTTGCGGACGATCCGGGCGAGCTCGAGATCGAACTTCGGGTCGGGGGCGACCTTGATGTTGAAGTGCTTGTAGCCGCGTTTGCGGCCCTCTTCGAGGATCGACTCCGCTTCGTTGAGCGTGGAAGGATTGACGGTCCAACTGAGGCGGATGGCGGGCAGCGGGGTTTTGCCCCAGAGGGCGGGCAGCGATTTTGCGGCCAGCTTTCCGGCGAGGTCGTGCAGCGCGAGATCGATGCCGGCTTTGGCGATCGGCATTCCGGTGGAGAACGAAGGGGCGATGGCCTTGTTCATGGCCTTGTGCGCGCCTTCGAAGTCCAATGGATCGCGTCCGACGATGACCGGGGCGAGGTATTCGCGCAGTGTGTTGGTGGCCGACTCGACCGTTTCATAGCTCCAGGTCTGGATGGGGACGCTCTGGCCCCAGCCCGAGAGGCCGTCCTCGAGGGTGATTTTGACGAAGACCGCCGGACGCCAGGGCTTGGTGAAGAACTTGAAGTGCGCCGCCACAGGGTACCGGACGGGGAAAACTTCGACCTTGCGGATGGGAGCAGTCTTGGAAGCAGCGGCTTGCAGAGCACCGGGCATAGCGAATAACTCCCTGCGGGTCATGGCGCTTAGTATCCCCAGCGCCACAAGTTGGCGCCGACGGTGAAACCGGCGCCGACAGCGGTGAACAGGACGTAGTCGCCCTTGCGGATTCGCCCCTGGTCGAGGGCGTCGCGGGTCGCCAGCGGGATGGTGGCGGCAGTGGTGTTGCCCAAGCGGTCGATGTTGATGACGACCTGCTCATCCTTGAGGCCGACACGCTTGGCGCACGAGTCGATGATGCGCTTGTTGGCCTGGTGGGGAACCATCACTTTGACGTCTTCCGGCTTGACTCCGGCGCGGTTGAGGAGGGTGAGGATAGCGTCACCCATGCGCTTGACGGCGAACCGGAAGACCGCCTGGCCATCCTGTTTGACGTAGTGCAGGCGCTGATCGACGGTGTCGTGGGAAGGGGGCAGCCTGCTGCCGCCGGCGGGCATCTTGAGGGAATCGCCGCCGGAGCCGTCGATTTCGTTCTGAAAGCCGAGGAAGCCGGGTTCATCTTCGCCGGAGCCTTCCACGAGCATGGCGCCCGCGCCGTCGCCGAACAGCACGCAAGTGGCCCGGTCCTGGTAATCAATGATGCGGGACATGGTGTCGGCGCCGATGACGAGCACCTTGTCGTGAGTGCCCGCCATGACGAGGTGGGCGGCGGTGGTGAGGCCGTAGACGAATCCGGAGCAGGCGGCGATGAGGTCGAATCCCCAGACATTCTTTGCGCCGAGGCGGTGCTGCACGAGGCAGGCGGTGGAGGGGAACATCATGTCGGGGGTGACGGTGCAGAGGATGATGGCGTTCAGGCTGGAGGCGTCGATGCCGCGCTGCGCCAAGGCGCACCGGGCGGCTTCCACAGCCATGTCGGATGTCGCCATATCGGCGGCGGCGATATGGCGCTCGCGGATGCCGGTCCGCTCGAGGATCCACTCGTCGCTGGTGTCCACCATCTTTTCGAGGTCTTGATTGGTCAGCACGCCCGGCGGCACATAGGCGCCGACGGCGGTGATCTTCGCATTTCGCAAAACAGTCTCCTATCGGGTCAGGCGAGCCGGATCCGCCGGTACAGGACAGCGGGTTCCCGGCTGGAATGAATTGATTGCAAGACTCCAAAGATATGCTATCGTCCGAAGGGATGCAATTGCAGACGGCGCTGTTCTTCGAAACGCCGGAGCAGATTTTTGCGCGAGTGCATCGCGAAATCCGTCCGCAAACGGCGGTTCCGGAGGTGCGCATCGGGTTTCGCCGGTACGCGAACGCGAACAGCAGAATCCGCCTGAAAGACAGCGTTCTGGAGGTGGTGATCGCCGATGTGCTGCAAGGGGCGCCGGCGCCCATCATGGAAGCGCTGGCCTGGATTCTGATCTCGAAGTTGTACCGCCGCGCCACGCCGGCGGCGTTTGAGCACCGCTACCGGTTGTACCTGAACCGGCGCGATGTGCGGCGCGAGTTGCACCTTTTGCGGCAGATCCGGGGGCGCAAGTACATTTCCGGGCCACAGGGGCAGACCTACAACCTCGAAGAAGTCTTTGAAGAATTGAACCAGCGGTTCTTCCACGGGCTGATGGGGCGGCCGCTGCTGAGCTGGAGCCGTGGAGCGTCGCGCAGCCTGCTGGGCCACTTTGATCCTTCGCACAACGCGATTGTTCTGAGCCTCATCCTGGACCGGCCGGAAGTACCGCGGTTAGCGGTCGAGTATGTGATGTACCACGAGATGCTTCACTTGCGCTTTCCGGTAGAGCACTCCGGGGCGAGGCGGTGTGTGCACACGGCGGAATTCAAAAAGGCGGAGAGAGAGTTCCCCGGTTTGAAAGAGGCCAAGGAGGCGCTGAAACACTTGTGAAGAAGAAGAGACGGTTGAGCGCGGCATTCCAGGGCGAACTCGGCGCGTTCAGCCACGAGGCGGCGATGAGGCTGTTGGGCCGGGATGTGGAGGTCAAGCCGTGCCAGCGGTTCGACGAGGTGTTCCGGGCGCTGGCCGGCGGGCAAGTGGATGCGGCGGTGATTCCGATTGAGAACACGCTGCACGGATCGGTTCACGAGAACTACGATCACCTGCTCCATTTCGACCACCGGATTGTGGCCGAGACCAGCGTGCGGATTGTGCATAACCTGATTGCCGCGCCGGGCGTGACGTTCAAAGCGGTGCGCAGGGTTTATTCGCATCCGGTGGCGCTGAATCAGTGTCTGGACTTTTTTGCGGACAATCCTCAGTTTGAGAAAGTTCCGTTTTACGACACGGCGGGAAGCGTGAAGATGGTGATGGCCGAGGGGCTGAAGGATGCGGCGGCGATCGCGTCGGCGGTTTCGGCGGGCATCTACGGCGCGCGCATTTTGAAGCGCTCCATCGAGGACGACCGGCAGAATTTCACGCGCTTCTTTCTGCTGCGGCGCCAGGATGACGGGGACCTGCCCATCGAGGCGCCGCGCAAGGTGGTGTGGAAGTCGTCGATTGTGTTTACGACGCGGAACCAGCCGGGCATGCTGTTTCGCGCGCTGAGCGCCTTTGCGCTGCGGGACATTTCGCTGGCCAAGATCGAGTCGCGCCCGTTGCGCGGCAAGCCGTGGGAGTACTTGTTCTACGTGGATTTCTTCGGCAACACCGGGGAGACGCGGGTCCGGAAGGCCCTGGGACACCTGGAAGAGTTAGCCGATATGATGCGTGTGCTTGGATGCTACCGGGTATAGGTGGCGGGACATGCCGATCGTTGAAAGCAGGCTTCGCGCATGGCGCTGGTCCCGGCAGGGGCTGGATGGATCGCTGAAGGGGAAATCGGCCGCCGCGGTGCTCGAGCGTTCCGGGTGGGCACGGTCGGTGGGCGGCGCGGGCCCTTACCTGACGTTGCATGCGCGCGCCGGTATATCGCGGGAGGCGGCGGATGCGGCGGCGGCGGCGCTCGAGATCCACGAACTGCCCGCCGCGCGGGGTTGCACGTATGTGCTGCCGGCGGCGGATTTCGCGCTTGGGTTGAAGGCGGGCGCTGGTTTCGATACCGAGATCAAGACGGCGCTCAAGCTGGGAGTGACGGCGAAGGAAATCGACAGATTGTGCGGCGCGGTGGCAAAGGCGCTTGGCAAGGGGCCGCTCGATCCGGACGGGTTGAAGAAAGCCGTGGGCGGCGCGGTGCGCAACCTTGGGGCGGAAGGCGCCAAGAAGGGCTTGACGACGACTCTGCCGCTGGCTTTGGGACGGCTGCAGGGCGAGGGGGAGATCCGGCGGATTCCCGCCAACGGGCGGCTGGATGGGCAGCGGTACCGGTATACGTTGTGGAGGCCGAATCCGCTGGCCGCGTTCAAGCTGAGCGCGGAAGAAGTTCACGCAGAGTTGGCGCGGCGCTACTTTCGATGGACCGGCCCGGCCACGGTGGCCGAGTTCCAGTGGTTCTCCGGCCTGGGTGTCAAAGCGGCCAAGAGCGCCGTGGGGGCATTGAAGTTGACAGCGATCGACCGCGGCCGGTTTGTTTTTCCCGAAGATCTGGATGCGCTGGCGAGCTACGCGATTCCGCAGGCGCCGGACTATGCGTTGGTCAGCGGCATCGATGCGCTGTTCCTGCTGCGCCGCAACCTGGAGGATACGGTCGAAGCGCAGGGCTGGAGCGGCAAGTTCGTGGGCCGCGGGCTGAAGGACTTGCCGGACCACGCGATTGTGGACCGGGGCAGGCTGGCCGGGCTTTGGGAGTTCGACACGGAATCGGCGAGCATCGCCTGGCACGCGTTTGAAGACAAGGACAAGGCGATGGAGGCGGCGGTGAAGCGGACGGAGGCGTTCGTGAGGGACCAGTTGGGGGATGCGCGTTCGTTCAGCCTGGACAGTCCGAAGAGCCGGCGGCCGCGGATTGAGGCGTTGCGGCGGGGCGAAGAGATTCTCTGAAACGCTGGCCCATCGCCGGCCGTTCCGGACCTGGCGGATTGGTAGAGTGAAATCGCCGGCCGGCAGTTTCGGATGACAGAGAATTTCGCGTACTGTGACGTAAGCCTTCCCGTTCCGCTGGACCGGACGTTCACATACCGCCTTCCGGAAACGCTGCGGCATCGCGTGCGGCGCGGGTGCCGCGTCATTGTTCCTTTTGGCGCGCGAAAACTGACGGGCGTGGTGACGGAGGCGCATAACCGGCAGCCAGAGATGGCGACGCGCGATGCGCTCCGGCTGGTGGATTCCGAACCGGTATTCCCGGATGAACTGCTGGCGCTGGCGCGATGGATCGCGGAATATTATTGCGCGCCGCTGGGTGAAGTCCTGCGAACCATGGCGCCGCTGGCGGGCGAAGTGCGGCGCACAAAGGTCTGGGCGCTGACCGATAGAGGCCGCGACGTGTCGCGGCAGTTGCTCATCGGTGAAACCAAGGATGAGCCGGCGGTGGAGCTACTGCGGTCGCTGGAGAGCCGGCCGCTGTCGGAGAGCACGATCCTGCGCAAGTTCGCCGATGGGCCGAAACTGATCCGGTCGCTCGAGCGGAAGGGTTTTCTCGAACTGGAGCAGAGCTACATCGAGCGGGATCCATTGAGAGCGCCGGCGGCGCGGCTGCGGGTGCAGTTTCGAGGCCGGACGCCCGGGGTGAAGATGACGAAGCCGGAGCGGGAGCTGGCCGCATTTCTCGAACTGCATCCGGGCTCGCACAACCTGGAGGACCTGGACCGGGCGGTAAAGGGAGCTAGCCAGGCGGCTCGCGCGCTGGCGCGGAGGCAACTGCTCGAGTTGACTCCCGAGGCGCTGGTGGTGGCGCCGGGGTGGGCGCGGCCGCGGCATCAACTCAACGAGGATCAGCAGAAGGCGTTCGCGGAGATCAAGGGTGCGCTTGAAGGCGGAAGATTCCAGACGTTCCTGCTGCATGGCGTGACGGGCTCCGGCAAGACGGAGGTGTATCTCGAGGCGATCGATACGGCGCTGTCGCTGGGGCGCGGAGCGCTGCTGCTGGTGCCGGAGATTGCGTTGACGCCGGCGGTGGCGGGACAGTTTCACGAGAGGTTCG
>JADZCI010000120.1 GCA_020851655.1 Bryobacterales bacterium | reverse complement strand
CTTGACGAAGTCGAGCGGTTCTGAGCCGCCCAGCCAGCAATTGCCAGTGTCGAGACAGATGCCGACGGTCTGTTCGTGGCCAAGAGCGTCGAGCAGTTCGCCCATGCGGGCAACCGAATCGGTCACGGGCCCATGTGTCTCGATGAGCAGTTCCACGTCAAGCTCTTCGGCCCAACGGATGGGCTCATAGAGCCGCTCGCGGATGGCGAAAATCTGCTCATCAGGCGTGAGTTCGCGGCCGAAGGGAGTTTTGGGATCGCCGTCAGTGGTGATCACGTGGCGAATACCGAGCAGGTGGGCGAGTCGAATCGCTTTGATGATCTGAAAAGTGGAGTAGATGTCAGGGCTCGGAGGATCGAGCAGGTTCGCGTGCGCACAGAAGGCCGAGAGGCGCAGCCCCGCGTCAGCGGCCATCCGGCGGATCTTTTCCGGATGGCTATCGAGGCTGACGCTGGAGGTAAAGCCGTACTCGACGCCCAGCATCCCGCCATCGTGATTGTCTGTGATGTCGGCGGTGTCCAGACCCAGTTGACGGATAAGCTGGAACTGGGTGGACATGGTTGAGAACGGTTGAATGAGTGCGAAGCAACCGATGTTCATGGAAGTTTCCTCGATCTCGCTAGTCAAAACAGCAGCTTGAGGGCGAACTGGAAGGTCCGCGGGTCCATGGCGTTGGTCACTTGGCCGAAATTGGAGGCGCCGACCGTCGTTGCCACACTCCAATAGGAAAGGTGGTTGGGCGCATTGAACATTTCGGCGCGGAACTCGGCTCGCATTTTTTCTGTCAGGCGGAAGAACTTCTGCGCTGAGATGTCCCAGTTGTTCATGCCCGGGCCGATCAATACGTTTCGGCCAAGGTTGCCGAACGTACCCAGGGCGGGAAGTCCGAATGCAGCCGGATTGAACCATTGATTGACCGTCTTCTCGGCCACATGCCAATCCCCGACGACATCCGGACGCTGGTTCCCGGTGCCCGTGCCTGCCCTGTCACCCTGAATCCCGATGTTGATCGGCATACCCGACTGAATCATGGTGATGCCAGACAACTGCCAGGCCCCGAAAGCGACCTTGTACCAGCGGTTCTGTTCCTTCCAGAAAGGGATGGGGTAGACGTAGCTCAAAATGAAGATATGCCGCCGGTCGTAGCTCGCCAGTCCGCGCTCATTCTTAAAGTTGTAGCTGTCCATCGGGCCTTCGTTCCAGGAACTGGCATCCGTAATGGATTTGCCAAAGGTGTAGGCGACGTTGATGAGCCCGCCACCGGAGAACTGTTTGCGGACCTGGAGTTGAAGGGAGTTGTAGTTGAAATTGGAGCCCGTCACGTACTGCGTGATGTCCGCGTATCCGCGGTAGGGACGGAGGGCGTTGGTATTGATGCCCCTGTTGCTCTGTAGTGTGCCGGCTGGCAACTGGTTCAGGTTCATGCCGCGGTAGAGGTTCCATCCGGAACTGCCAACGTAGGCAAGGTCGATCAGGGTATCCGACATGAGCTTGTGCTGGACGCTGAGGGAGTAGTTTTGGGTCGAGGGGATTTCAACGTTGAGATCGAATGACGTGAGGCCGGCGGGGACGGGGCGTTGTGCTCCGCCAGCCGGGTTTTCGACGTTGGCCGTATAGAGGGTCGACTGCCTGACAAAAGGCGGGTTGTTGATCTGGCTAAAGATGAAGTTGCCCTGAACCCGTTCGAAGACGAGGCCGTAGCCGCCTCGCACCACCGTCTTCTGCTTGCCGGTGACGTCGTAGGCGAAACCGAAGCGCGGCCCGACGGGCCAGTAGGCCGGCGAGATCTCCACCGGGATTCCACGCAGAATCCGCTGGAACTCGGGCGCGCCGGTTCCAGGGAACCGGCTAGTGAGGGCCTCAGGATACTCGGCGCCGCCGGCGACAAGGCCGTTGACGGGGTCGCCTGTCCCAGGGACAATCTGCCCGTCTGACGGACGGACCTGCGGGGCTTTGGCCGGATCAAAGTAACGTGGAGCGAAAAAGACCGTGTTCTGCAGCGGGGAATACTGCTGAGGCATGTAGTTAATGCGTACACCCGCATCGATAGAGAGCCGCCGGTTCACTTTCCAGTTGTCTGTGATGTAGAACTCGACTTGCGTGAACCGGAACCATCCTTCGCGGCCGCCGTTGGCTTCGGTGTAGGTGGAGAAATTGCCGAGCAGGGCGTCCGCCAGCGAGTTGCCGGAGTGAAGCGGGTGGCCGGGGCCGAACCCAAAACTGCCGTTCACGGCGGGCTGGTTGTCCTGGTTCTTGCGATTCCGCTGGTAGAAGATGCCGGCCTTCAGAGTGTGGCTTCCGGCGATCTTGGAGAAGTCGTCCTTGACCATGATGATGCGGTTCGAGTTGTTCCAGATTGTGGGCGTGACGCCGAGGCCCGTGAATCCGGTAATGCTCAAAGATGGAATGGAGCCATTCGAGCCGTACAGCATGGGGTAGGTAATGCCCTGCCCGGCGCGGGAATAGTCGGAGATGAACAGCGCATTGGGCTGGAAACTGTCCTGGTAGATGTGGTGGCCCGGGATCGAAACCTGGAAGGTGTTGACCATCGTCGGGCTGGCGACCCAAGTCCACTTGCCACTCTGATTCGTGCCGGGTATCGTGCGCAGATATGTCACAAGATTGGTCAGGTTCTCCAGCGATTGATAGTCGTCGTGGATGTAATGGTAAGTGAACTGGTGTTTCGAGTTCAGGATGTAGTCCACTTTGCCGATGTACTCGTTGACGTCCATCGGATAGGTGTATTCAAAGGCATAGTTGCCGCCGGGGCCAGGGAAGTTGGGGTTGGGGTAATTGGCGACGAGCTTCTTGCCGTTGGGGCTCATCCTCGTTGGCGGGAGAATGCCACGCGGGAATGGCGCGCCGGTGGTGACATCGACGGGCCATTGCGCGGCAGGCAGAGCGGAAAAGTCGCCGTTCTTCTGGGCGGTGAGGGGGACGTTCCAAGTGGTGGGATTGCCGCGGCGGAGGCGTTTGAAGTCCATGCCCGCGAAGAAGAATAGCTTGTCCTTCTGCGAGTTCAGCTTGCCAGGGATGTAGAGCGGTCCACCGAGGTTCCAGCCAAAGTTGTTGAAAGTGAGCTTTTGCTTCTTCAGCGCATTGAACGCGCGTGCGTCGAATGCGCTGTTCCGGACAAACTCGTATACGGCGCCATGGAAATCGCGTGTGCCTGATTTGAGCGCCATGTTCATGACGGCCCCGGAGGACTGGCCGTATTCGGCGCTGTAGTTCGAGGTCAGCACTTTTACCTCGGCGACAGCGTCGGGATTGAGGTTGACGAAGCTGTGGCCTCCGCCCCCGGTGGCGAGGTTATCCGAACCGTCCAGGTAGACGGACAGAGTTCCGGTCCGTCCGCCGTTGACGGATTGGTTGGTCACGGCTGCTCCGTAGCCCGCCGCGAGGTCGAAGTTGCTGCGGTTGTTGGTGGAGACTCCGGGCAGCAGGCTTAGGAGTTGAGTGTAGTTGCGGCCGTTGAGTTGAAGCTGTGCGGCCTGTTCGCCACTGACGAGCCGGCCGATTTCACCGCTCGAAGCCTCGACCATGGCGGCGTCGGCTGACACGGTCACGGATTCGGACAGCGAGCCAACGACCATTGCGACCTCAATCTGAATTCTGTCGTTTACGCCGACCGCGAGGTCTTTCTGGACGTACTTCTGGAAACCCTTGGCCTCGACGGTGGCCTCGTACTGGCCGATGGGGATATTCGCGACGACGAAGTACCCACTGTCAGAAGCTGTCGCCTGACGCGTGAGCCCGGTGGCGGTCTGGACAACTGTGACTTGAGCCAACGGAACCACGCTACCGGACGCGTCGCGCACGGTGCCGGCAATTTGCTGGGAGGTCGTCTGGCCGGAGGCCAGAGCGGCCAGGAAGAAGGCGAGACATGCAAGGCGCTGAGACGAACGCATAGTGATACACCCCAAGTTGATTTCTGATCCGGCGAAGGATCATCGGTTGAATTCAGGCCTCGTCAAGCCGCCCTTGCCCGGCGGCGGCAAGGCAATTTCACAGGGCAGCGCGGGCTGCTAGAGAGTCCATGGCTTGCGGAGCGGGCGGTCCATCATTTTGGAGGCCTCGGCATCTCCGGCGATTTGTTCTTTGGCCGGGTCCCAACGGATCTTGCGGCCGGTCCGCACGGCAATGTTCGACAGATGGCTGATGAGGTCGGTGCGGATAGCGCAATCGATGGGACTCTCTGGAGTAGTCTGGCCGCGAATCGAGTCGAGGAAGTTGCGCGTGTGGTTGCGGCCCATGGTGCTGAAGCGGTCAGGCGCGGGGACGCGCGCAATGAGTGAAGAGGGATCCGCTTCGATACCGCGGCGGCTGATGCGTACCCAGCCGTTCGTGCCGGTAAAGGTGGTGGAATCCGAGCCAGTCTTGAAGTTCAGGACAAGCCCATTGGCGTAGGTGCAGCGGACCTCCCAATTCATGACGGTGTCAAAGAGTCCTTCCTTTGGGATCAGTCCCTTGCCTTCGTACTCGACAGGGACCATGGGCCGGGGCAGGCCCCAATCGAGAACGTCGAGAGGGTGGGCGCCCCATCCGCCCAGGAAGCCGACGCTGTAATCGTAGATGTGCCAGTGGCCGGTTTTGACGCAGCGGTCCTCACAGAACGGGCGGACCGGCGCCGGTCCCTGCCACATCTCATAGTCGAAGCCGGCCGGAACGGGTTGAGCAGCGGTGGAGCCGCCGGGCTCGCCTGTTGGCGAGACCACCTCAAGCGCTTTGAGGTCGCCGATGGCGCCTGAGCGGACCAGTTCGCAGCCCAGACGAACGTGGCTTGCGCCACGCTGCTGTGTGCCGTACTGGAAGACGCGGCCGGTCTTGCGGACAATGTCACGGGCGGCGAAATTCCAGCGGATGCACGGACTGAGCGGTTTCTCGACGTACACGTCCTTACCCGCCTTGGCGGCGGCGATGAGGATTGGCACGTGCCAGTGATCGGGGGTAGCGACGACGATGGCGTCGATATCTTTGCGGGCGATCATCTCGCGGAAGTCGGCGAATTGGGCAACGCTCTTGTAGGCGCCGGCGCCGGACTTCTTCGCGTAGGCGCCGTCAATCTGCTGGGCTCGCTTCTGGCGGCGATCGGTGAAGCAGTCGCACACGGCGGCGCACTGGCAGTCCGCGTGTTGAAGGAAGTCGACGATGAGGCCGTCGCCGGCGCGTCCGCCGGTTCCGGCGAAGCCCAGCGCGATGCGGTCGTTGGCGCCGCGAAGGCGCCCAGTAAAGAGATGGGTTGTGAAGGCGCCGGCGCCCGCGGCCCGAAGGACGCCGCGGCGGCTCAGCGGTTGGGCAGACATGGCACTCTCCTTGCGCCGAAACAGGGCGCGACGAATTCTAAACGGGTTGAGGAGACGAAACTCCTGAACAATCTCTGAAAGAATCATACATCGGTGATAATCTGGCGTCGTTCACATTTCTTCGACCGAACAAAATTGAACGTGGAGGGCGAGGGTGCCCAAACTGATACCGATCTATAGAGATCACGACGAGACGTACCGGGCCGACAGTTGCCGGCCATTGACGGACGCCTCGGACAGCGAGCAGTTGCAGGTGCATGTGATGCGTCACGGACACTATCCCGGCAAGCCTTTGCCGCCGCAGACAATGCCGGGGCTCAAGATGATCGGATTCTGGGATGCGCCCGAGGATCAAACGTGGGGGCTGCCTTGGCACTTCAACGAAGGACTCGAAATCACTTTCCTGGAATCGGGGAGCTTGGAATTCGCGGTGGATGGACACGGGTACTCACTCGGTCCGGACGATTTGACGATTGCGAGGCCATGGCAGCGTCACCGCGTGGGCGATCCGAATGTCACGGTGAGCCGTCTGCACTGGTTGATCCTCGACGTGGGGGTGAGGCGGCCGAACCAGGAATGGAAATGGCCGGCCTGGCTCCTGTTGAGCCAACCGGACCTGGAGGATCTGACCAACATCCTCCGCCACAGTGAGGCGAGCGTATACAGGGCGGTGCCAGGGATTCGCGAGCGCTTTCTGCAGATCGCGTCGGCGGTGCTGACGGACAAAGACGGCAGCAACCTCTCGCGGCTTACGATCCAGGTGAACGATCTCTTTCTCCGGCTCTTGGACGCTCTTCGCAAGAAGCAGTTGAAACTGGATCACACGCTCTCCAGCACGCGCAGGACGGTTGATCTGTTTCTACGCGACCTGCGCCGTCCCGAGCACCTTGCGCTGAACTGGTCGATCGAGGAGATGGCGTCGAACTGCGGCCTGCGCACCACGCAGTTCGTGCACCATGTCCGCTGCCTCACGAATATGGCGCCGCTTCGCTTCCTGAATCATTGCCGTTTGGAGCAAGCCTCCACGCTGCTCAAGGACAGGCGGGACTTGAGCATCACCGGCGTTGCGCTGGCTTGCGGTTTTGCTTCGAGCCAGTACTTTGCGACGGTATTTGCACGGCGGTACGGCTGTGCGCCCACGGCCTACAGGGAGCAGAGTTTACGCCCATGCGGATGAGTCAGCCGGCCCTGTGAGGCCAGCGCTAGGCCCGGGGTGCGCCGGGCGCCGGCTTCCGGGTCATGGCGCTGATGGCCATGCCGCTCGCCACCACTGTCGCCCCGCCGATGAGGGGCGACCACAGGAAAGCTATGTCGGTGTAGTAGCGGACCGCAAAAACCACACCCTCACCGATGAGGACGCCCCAAAAGGCGCCGGCTCCGGTTGCCGACGGAAAGAAAAACGCCAGCGTGAAGACGCCGAGCAATCCGCCGTAGAACAACGAGCCGAGCTGGTTGACCGCCTCAATCAAAGATCCCATGCTCTTGCCGAACTGCGCCGTGATGATGGCGTAAAGGCCCCAGAAGGCGGTCGCCCAGCGCGAGGCGACAAGGTAATGCGTGTCGGATTCATTCTTGCGGTAGAAGCGTTTGTAGTGGTCGATGACCGTGACGGTGGCCAGGGAATTAATTTCGCCGGAAATGGTCGACATCGCCGCGCCAAAGATCATGGCGATGAGAACCCCGACCAATCCTGGCGCCATGTAGCGCGTGACGAAGGAGAGGAAAACGTAGTTGGTGTCGTTAACACCGCCCGCCATGTGCCTGGCTTCGGCCCGCGCTCCGTCCAGGTCGCTTTGGGCGCGCCGGAAAGCGGCGCCCTGTTCAGGGAGGGCGCGCGCAGCATCCCGCCGCGCGGTCCACGCCTCATCGAACCGCCGCTGTACGGGCGCGAAATCGGCCCGCTGCTGCAAACGGGCCATATCATCCTGTTTGAATAGCACCGGCGGCTTTTCAAACGTGTAAAACGAAAAAACCATTGCGCCGATGAACAGGATGAAAAACTGCATCGGGATCTTGGCCACCGCGTTGAACAGCAGGCTCAGCTTGCTCTGCGCCACCGACTTGCCCGTCAAGTAGCGCTGCACCTGCGACTGGTCGCATCCGAAGTATGCCAGCATCAGGAACATCCCACCCAGCAGCCCGCTCCAGATGTTGTAGCGATCGTCGAAGTCCAGCCGCCAGACGAGCGGGTTCAACCGGCTTGCCGCTCCAGCGACGTCGATGGCTTGCCGGAATGACACATCGGCCGGCATCAGCCAGACAGCCGTAAGAAGGGCGGCGATCAGCCCGAAGGTCATGATGCACATCTGGAGCACGTCAGTCCAGGTCACGGCGGCGATACCGCCGCTGACCGTATAGGCGACCACAACGGATCCCACCAGGAGTGTCGTCCAGCGGTCCGGCCAGCCGAGAATCACGGTCATAACCACTGATGGAGCGTAAAGAGCCACGCCCACCGAGATTCCGCGCGCGATCAGAAACACCAGGCTCACCAGGGCCCGTGTGCGCGCGTCGAAGCGGCGTTCCAGGTATTCGTACGCCGTGTAGACGCCGCTGTGGTGGAAGCGCGCTACCGCGACAGCGGCGATGATGATCATCGCCAGCGGCAGCCCGAAGTAGAACTGGACAAAACGCATGCCATCCACATACGCCTGGCCCGTCGTGGAGATGAAGGTAATGGCGCTCGCTTGCGTCGCCATGATCGACAGCGCCATGGCGTACCAGGGCATAGTTTTGCCAGCCAGCAGGTACTTGCTTGTGGTGTTGCTGCCCCGGCTGCGCCAAAGGCCATACAAGACCAGCCCGGCCAGCGCAAAGGCCATCGCAAACCAATCGAGCGGCCTCATCGGTTGAACGCTCTCGTGAATGCGTCAAAGAGGACGATCAGCAATACGAGATAGACGGCAATGCCCCAATACAGGCGCGACCACGAACCGAGGACAGGCGGCGGTTCTTCCTGGTTCATGGCGCCTTCCCGGCGCTGACGAGGTTGGCAAACAGCTTGATAGCCCCTGGGACCCCCGCTGGAAGCTGCCGGAAAAAAGCCAGCGAAGTGAACACATACGCGCCCTCGCCGTATTTTGCGTAGAGCACTCCTCCGGCTAAAGGCTTCTCGCCGGGATCGTTCATCTCGAGAAGCGTTTCATAATGGCCGTCCCACTCGGCGGGAAAGTAGAGACCGCGCTCCTGGATCCAGCCTGCGAAGTCTCCGCTGGTGATTGTGTTGGGCGAATGCAGCAAGCGCTGATCGGGTTTGAGGATCCGGACGGGCGCCTCCTCCACCGTGACACGGTCACGGCCGATGCGGATCGGGTAGGGCCCGATGTTCTTGAGGACAGTGGGATCGCCACCGCCGAATCCGCCCTCCAGCACGTTGTACTGGACCACGACCGTCCCGCCTTGCCTGGCGTAGTCGAAGAGCCGCGCGTAGTTGGCGCGAAGTTCGGGGCGGACGTTCCACGCACGGACCCCGGTGATGATCGTGTCAAAGTGCGAGAGATCGCCGCGCGTCAAGCCCGCATCATCGAGCAGTGTCACCTCACAGCCAAGCTGGCGAAGGAGCCCGGGGATTTCATCTCCGGCGCCCATGACGTAGCCGACCTGGCGGGCCGAAATCCGCACGTCCTCCCGCACGGCGCGCGTTTGAGAAGCCGGCAGAACCGTTTGAGGCGGAATGTGCTCGTAGTTGATGGAAATGAGCCCCAGGCTGATATCACGGCCGCCGGTGTGAGCCACGGCTTCTAGCGAAGCCGCCCCTTGGACCTCGGGTGGCGTCACCTCGAAGGCCAACATGGCCTGCTGGCCGCCTTCGGGGAGTTGGAAGGTCTTCGACGGGGGCATGACCGTCCACCCCGGCGGAGCCTTGAGACGAATTTCACCCTGCACGTTCTCGCGGTGCGCTTCCACTTCGACGGGGATCGTGCGAGGCCTTGCATCGGGAAAGACAAGCGCGGCGCCGGAAATCTCCAGCGTGACGGGCGGGAGGATCGCCAAGGGCCGGGTCAGTTCACCGCGCGTGCGGTCTACATAGCGATTCTCGACCGGCCGGATCAAGCGGATGGGGGCCCCGTCGACTTCCACCAGGCAAACCGCGGTGAGCGCCGGCGGACCTTCCGCCTTTCCCACATCCTCCTGGGAGGGCAACTGATAAAGCGTCGCCGACCCGGGACGCTGTAGCCAAAGCGGTTGAGTGTAAGCCGTGCTGGCGGGGATGTTCCACGCCGCCGTCCTGGTGACAGGCTTGTTGTACTCGAGCGTGGCAGGTACGGCATCGAACTGCGGGCCCTCGGTGGCGCAGCCCCTCAGCGTCATGGCCTGATGGCTGCGATTGACGGCCGTGAGTTGGAG
>JADZCI010000119.1 GCA_020851655.1 Bryobacterales bacterium | reverse complement strand
TCACAGAAGATGCAAGATCTTCTGGCCTTTTTGTATGATAGAAGCACTTCATGCGAAAGGTCCCGCTCGCCCAATCGCTCCGGATCATTGCTCAAGGGGCGCAGAACTGGCTCGCCCACAGGCCGATCGTCGTCTCTTTCGAAGTGACCGACTCGTGTACCTGTTTCTGCCGGCATTGCGACCATGGCGGGCAGAAGGACGATTCGCGCAATCTCAAGCCGGGCGATTACGCGCGCTACACGACAACTCTCAAGCCCTGCGTGGTTCAGGTGTCCGGCGGCGAGCCACTGATGCGCGACGACCTGGAAGACGCCGTACGCAACATCAAACAACCGAACGGTCTGCCTTACATCATTCTCGTCTCGAGCTGGTCATTGATGACGCCGGAGCGTTACGTGGCGCTGCGCGAGGCGGGTGTCGATCAATTCTCGGTAAGCCTCGATTTTCCCGACGGCCGGCACGATGAGTTCCG
This sequence comes from Bryobacterales bacterium, assembly GCA_020851655.1. Lineage (GTDB taxonomy): Bacteria > Acidobacteriota > Terriglobia > Bryobacterales > Bryobacteraceae > JADZCI01. The sequence goes on along the minus strand of JADZCI010000119.1, from coordinate 11,605 downwards.
CGGCTATCCGGGTTTGTTTTCGCACCTGGACGACGTCATTCCGCGCTGCGCCGCCTACGGCCACGACGATATTGTCCTGAACACGTGCATCACAGCAGCCAACGCGCAAGAGATTAACGGCGCGGCTGACCAAGCCAAGGCGTGGGGCGTCAACATCTGTTACAGCGCCTATACGTTTCGACGGACAGGCTGCCGTGAACTGTTTCCCGGAACGCCGGAGTTACTGCGTATCATCAGGGAACAGTTCGCCAAGATCGAGTCCCGCCGCGATGAGACGAATTGGATTGTGAGCGCCCCCACCACGCTTGAAGCCACCCAGTCTTACTTTGAAAATGCCGGCGCCCCAGGCTGTAAAGCCGGGCTGCGATTTCTCGTGGTGACCGCCGATGGCATGCTTCAACCCTGTTCGATGCAGTTCACGCGTTTTGCGTTGCACGAGCGGGAGCGCATGGTGAGCGAGTTCACGAACCACAACCGTTGCGACGAATGCTACGTGGCTATCCGTTCGAATCTCGACAAGAGTTTTCCGCGTCTGCTGCGCGAGAACGTCGCCGCCTATCTCAGTCCGCGTTCTTAGCGGGCCTATCCTTCGATTGGCTTCTAATCATTTAAAAGGCTTTTGGCATTAGCCGGCCGGTCTTTTGTCTTTACACGACTTGGGACTAGCAGTACCCTATCCGCTCAAGAGGGTGCAAGTCATGCTTTACCGGTCTGCGCTCATTGTCTCCGCGCTCCTTCTGGTTCTTCCGGGCAGCGCAAACTCCCAAGTCCTTTACGGTTCGATTGTCGGCAATGTAACCGACCCGAGCGATGCGGCAATCGCGTCGGCGGAGGTCACTGTGGTCAATACGGAGACGAACCAGTCGCGGCGCACCACGACGGATGCCTTGGGCGCCTACTCGATGCCGACGCTCCAGTCGGGCACTTACGAGATCCGGATTTCGAAAGAAGGCTTCTCCACGGTGATCCGGAAGGGCGTGGTGGTCACCATCAATACCGTCACCCGGGTGGACGCCGCCTTGAAAGTGGGCGCGGTTACTGAATCGGTGACGGTTGGCGCGAACATACAAGGGCTACAAACTGACCGGTCCGACATACGGTCTGACGTGGTTGCCGAAGAACTGATCAATCTGCCCGTCCCGGTTGGACGGAATTACCAGCAACTGTTCCGGGCGCTGCCGGGTTTTGCTCCGCCGCAGAACTCGCACTCGATTCCGACGAACCCTTCGCGCGCGCTGGCATTCAACGTGAACGGCACGACTGAGAACACGAACAATACCCGGATCGACGGCGCCAGTTCAACGCATGTGCAGTTGCCGCACGTGGTCGCCTACATCCCGTCGCTGGAATCCATCGAAACGGTGAACGTGGTGACCAACAGTTTCGACGCCGAGCAGGGCTTGACCGGAGGCGCGGCGATCAACGTGCAGACCAAGAGCGGCACGAATTCGCTTCACGGCTCCGGGTTTGAGTACCACACGAATCAGCACCTCAAAGCCCGGCCGTTCTTTACGCCGGCCGATTTCAACAAACCCAAGCTGGTGTACAACCAGTTTGGTGGAACGATCGGCGGTCCGATCAAGAAGGACAAGCTGTTTTACTTTGTGGCCTACGAGGGTACGTTTGACCGCCGTGCGGCGCAACGCTTCGGCACCGTGCCCACCGCGGCGATGCGCACGGGCAATATGTCGGCCTCCTCGCGGCCGGTCTACGATCCGGAGACGGGCAACGACCGGGGTGAGAACCGCACTCCATTTGTTGGCAACATCCTGCCCGCGGCGCGGCTGAGTCCGATCATCAGGAAGCTGGTCGACCTGACGCCCGCGCCCAACATCGACCGGCTTTCGAACAACTACTATGCGGCGGCGCCGTTCCAGTTTGACCGGCACACGGTGGACAGCAAGATCAACTACAACGTGACGTCGAAACTTACCACGTTTGTGCGCTTCAGCATTCTGCGCTACAAGAGCTACAACCAGCAGTTGTTCGGCGACCAGTTGGGAGGGCCGCCGATCGCCGGCGGCAATCCCGGCAACAGCAGCGGCGGCACGTATAGCACGACCATCGCCGGCACCTACACGCTGGCGCCCAACTTCATCATCGACGCCTACTTTGGATACACGCGGACCGATACCAACTCGGCGCAGCCGCGGCTGGACGAGAAGCTGGGGCTGGATTACCTGGGGATTCCCGGGACCAACGGTCCCCGGCTGTTTGAAGGCGGCTGGCCGCGATTCATCACCAGCAGCTTCACTACGCTCGGGATCAACGAGGACTACATGCCCTACTACCGGCGCGACCCGCAGTATCAATACGTCGCGAACTTCAACTGGACGAAGGGGTCGCACAACATCCGTTTTGGTTTCGACTTGTACCGCCAGCATCTGAACCAGCAGCAAGCCGAGTTTGTCGGCGGGGCCTATCACGGCGCCCAAGGCGGCTTCACTTTCGCCGGCGGTCCGACTTCGTTACGCGGCGGACCGGCCTCCAACCAATACAACAGCTACTCGACCTTCCTGCTCGGTCTGCCGACGCGCATCGGCAAGATCCTGCTGGCGCCCGACGAGTACAACGAGCGGGTGTGGCTCTACAGCACCTATATCCGCGATAGCTGGAACGTCAACCGCCGCCTGACGCTCAACTACGGCTTTCGCTGGGAATACTTTCCGCTGCCGACGCGCGCCGGCCGCGGCATCGAAAGGTACGACCCGGACACGAACAAGATGCTGATCTGCGGGACAGGCAATGTGCCAACCGATTGCGGAGTGGAAATCAGCAAGCGGCGTTTTGCGCCACGGCTAGGCCTGGCGTACCGGGTGTCGGACACTTTTGTGGTGCGCGCCGGGTACGGAATCACCAACGACCCATTCAATGCGACGGAGTTGCTGAGGGCCAACTATCCGGTTCTGGTTCCTCTCAACATCGCGGCGCCGAACTCCTTTATGTGGGCAGGGCGGATTGAGAACGGGATTCCGCCCATACAGCCGCCTTCGACCAGCGGCGGCGCGGTTGACATCCCCAGCGAGTACGCGGTGGGGTCCGTGCCCCAGAAGTACGATCGCGGGTACATTCAATCGTGGAATTTCACTTTGCAGAAACAATTGCCCCTCGGGTTTGTCGCGCAAGGCAGCTACGTGGCGACCCGCGGCACGCGGCAGCTTGGGTACGTGGATATCAACGCCGGTCAGGTAATCGGTTTGGGCGAGGACGGGCGGCCGCTGAATCAGCGGTTTGGAAGGACGGCCGAAACCACGTTCAGCAAACCGGTTGGAACGGGGCAGTACAACGCGTTTCAGGGCACGCTGGACCGGCGCTTCGCCGCGGGGCTGGAAATCGGATTCCGCTACACGTGGTCGAAGTCAATCGGGTACGTCGATTGCTCGGATTGCCTGCCCAACGTCCAAGCGACACAATACTGGCAACTGAACCGCGCGCCCAACGGCTACGACCGCACACACAATGTCGCGATCACCAATATTTGGGAGCTGCCCTTTGGCCGGGGCAAGAAGTGGCTGAGCAGCGGGGTTCCGGCGGCGATTGCGGGCGGCTGGCAGGTGAACACGCTCATCAGCATGATGACGGGCACGCCGTTTACGGTGAGCGCTTCGGGCGATTCGCTGGACTTGCCCGGCAGCAACCAGCGCGCCGACCAGGTGCTGCCGCAGGTCGAGATCACGCACAAGGTGGGCGCCGACAGCGCCTGGTTCGACCCGCTGGCGTTCCGGGATGTCAGCGCTCCCCGGTTCGGCAGTTCGGGCTTTAACACGCTGCGCGGACCTGGTTTGGTCAACTGGGACTTTGGCGTCTTTCGCGATTTCCGCATCACGGAACGCTGGGGCATACAGTTCCGCGCCGAGGCGTTCAACTTCACCAACACGCCGCACTTCGCCAATCCGGATTCGGACGTCTCGGCGATGCAACTGGGTCCCAACGGGACGGTGCGGGACCTGGGCGGCTTTGCGACGATCAGCGGCACGACCAACCTGGCGCGCGAAGGCATCGACGAACGCCAGATTCGTTTCGGGCTGAGAATTCACTTTTGACGCGCGGGGTCCGGGGCGGAACGCGCGAAGCTATTTCTCCCGCTTGGCGACATAGTCGACGCCGAATGCCCCGTCGGCTGCTTCGGCGCGGAACTTGATTTCGTCGCCGCCGACGGTTCCCGTGTAGTTGACCTTGAATTCGTTGCCCTGGAAGTTCATCGTGACGGTGAAGGTGACCTTATCGCCTTCCACCTTGCCGTCCTTGATTTCCGACTTGCCGGTTCGCTCGCTGGTTGTTTCTCCGGTCAGCGCCGTACCTTGCTGGTGAAAGACGAAGGTGCGCTGGATCGTACCATTCTGAGTTTCGGCCGTGCCCTTCCACGTTCCGCTGATATCGGCTGCCGCGGCGGTCAGCATTGAGATTGCCGCCAGCACAGTTAGCCACTTCGCCATAATCGTTCTCCTGTTTGCAGAAATCTGTTCCGGCGGGGGATCGAGGAAGACCCTACCGCGAATACACGTTGAAATACTGATACTCCAGAAAGTCGAAGCTCTTCACTTTTCGTAACCCCGCGGCGGCCATTTCGTTGTCAACCTGCTCGCTGGACAGTTTCATGTCGAGGCCCGGTCCCACGGGCAGGGGCTTTTTGTGGAAGTCGATCATCACGATCCGGCCGCCGGGCTTCAGGGCTTTCAGCAGCTTTTCATAGTATGCGGGACGGTTGGCGATGTGATGAAGTACGTCGCAGAAAAAGATCGTGTCCACGGACGAAGGAGGCAGTTTGGGATCGTCCGGCGAGGCGAGCACGGTCTTCAGATTGGGGGGAGCGTCGCGGGCGGCCATGGCCAGCAGCTTTTCGTCGATGTCGACGGCGTAAACGGTTCCGGCATGCCGCGCAAACCGGAGGGCGAAGTAGCCGGTGCCGGCGCCGATGTCGGCCACGCTTTCATCCTTTCTCAAGGCCAGCGCCGTGACGACTTCACGGGGCTTCTGCCAGGCGTCGCGCTTGGGGTCGTTCAGGACTCGGGCGTACTCTTCGGCTGAGGCCGGGGGATGATGCTGATGGGCCACTTGCGCGGTGAGCGGCGCCGAGGCCACGATCGCGACCAAGGCGGGGCTGGTCAATCTCATTACTCAGAGCGTAGCAGCGTTCTGGCGGGACCGGAATCACTCCGAGCGGAGAAGCATGAGTGAGTTGCCACGCGCCGCCCGGACCGCCGGACCCAGCGCGGAGAGGATGGCGATGGCGGCGAGGAACAGCGCGGCCAGCAGCGGGATCCACATCCCGGCGGCCGAGACTGAATAGAGCGAGGCGGACAACACCCGCGCCGTGGCCATGGACACCAGGACGCCCGCCGGGATTGCCCAAGCAAGGGTCCAGGCCATCTGCTTCACAACCAGCCCGACAACCTGCCAGGATGCGGCGCCCATGGCCATGCGGATTCCGAACTCCCGGGCGCGCGAGTTGGTCTGGTAGGCGATCACGCCGTAGGCGCCGAGCGCGGCGAGCAGCAAGGCGCCCAAGGCAAAGCCTGACACCAGCCAGAGCGTAATTCTGGAATTCTGATAGGTCGCCGCGACCGCTTCTTCCATCGTGGTGACGCGGTAGACCGGTATGTCCTTGTCCACCGCCCACACCGCCTGTTTGGCGGCGTCGAGAAACTTGTAGGGGTCACCTGGCACCCGCATGGCGACGCCCATGCGCGCCACGGGGGACTGCTCGGCCACGGCGTAGATGGTGGGAGCCTTGCCCTGCGCCAGCCCGGCATGATGGACCGAGCCAACGACTCCGGCCACTTCCCGTACCGTATGAGTGAACCGGATGTGCCGGCCCACTGGATTTTCACCGGGCCAGTGGCGCGCGGCGAAGGCTTCATCGACAAGCACCACCAAGCCGCGGCCGTCCAGGTCGGATTCGGTGAAATAGCGTCCGGCGCGCAACGGGATCTTCAGGGTCTCCATGTAACCCGGCGTGACGACCCTCCATTCGGCCGAGAAGCGTTGCGCAGAGGCGGCCACGCCCTCCTCGATGGTGTAGGTGGTTTTTGCGTCCCGGTTATCCATGGGCAAATCGCTCGACATGCCCACGGAGGCGACACCGGGGATCTCTTGGAGTTTCCTGCGAACGTCGCGGAAGAACCTGGCCTCTTCTTCAGAGGTCTTGTAACGGGAATCGGTCGGCAGCTCAATCTCGAACGCCAGCAGGCCCGCTTGTGAGAACCCGGGATTGACGGACCGCAGCTTATAGAAGCTCAAGAGCATCAGGCCACATCCGGCGAGGAGGATCAGCGTGACCGCCATTTGGGCGCCCAACAGCGCGCGGCGCCAGCCCATGCCGCCGGCCGTCGAGCCCCGGCTGCCCTCCTGGAGCGCGTCCCTCACATCGGTACGGCTGGCCGACCAGGCGGGCAGCAACCCGAACAGGATTCCTGTCAGCAAGGAAATCAGCAGGGCTCCACCCAAAACCCAGGGATTCACCTCCGGGTGGCGTAGCAGGAGGCTGCCGATGCCATCCCGCATGGATATGGATGCGGGCATCAGGCGCGTGATTCCCTCCACCATCCAAGCCGCCAGGATGACGCCGGCCACGCCGCCTGCCAGGGCGAGAAGAGTGCTCTCGGTGAGCAACTGCTGGATGACGCGGGCGCGTCCGGCGCCCAAGGCGGACCGGATCGCGATTTCCCGCTCGCGCGTCAGCGCTCTGGCCACCAGCAGGTTCGCCACGTTGATGCACGCAATCAGCAGAGCCAGCGCGACGGCGCCAAACAGCATGAAGAGGGACGAGCGTATGCCTTCGGTCACGGTGGAAGCCAAGGGGGTGACCGAGGCGCCCCAGCCCTTGTAGTTCGGAGTCTGCTCCGCAATCCGCATGGAAATCTGGTTCAAGTCCGCGCGCGCCTGCTCGATGGTGACGCCCTCTTTGAGCCTGCCCAGAACAGCCAGTCCGCGATCCATGCGGTTGCGGCCGCGCAACATGCCATCCGGCCACACCACCATGGCGTCGGCTTGGACGGGAAACCAGAAGTCCCTGCTTGTGACGCCGATGATGGTGTACGGCCGGAGGTCCACGTTCATCACGCGGCCCACGGCGCCGGGATCCGCGTTGAACTCCTGCTTCCAGACGCTGTACGACAGGACTCCGATGTTCCGGAACGTGCTTCCTTCTCCATCGGACTGGCGGAACAGGCGGCCGGCCCGCGGGGTGGCGCCCAACAGTTCGAGAAAGTTCGATGACACGCGCAAGCCTGGCAGTTGCCTCGGCTCGCCCATTCCGGTCAGAGTTCCGGTGCCGGTTTCGAAGGCCGCCAGATCTTCAAACGTGTGGTTTTGTTCCTTCCAGTCAAGATAGGTGGCGCCGGAGACCGAGTCGCGAGCGACACTCAGGCTGGGATTGGCCTCCCATACGAGCACGAGCCGGCTGGCCGCGGGGTAGGGCAGGGGCTGCAGAATGACGCTCTCGATCACCGAGAAGATGGCGGTATTGGCGCCGATGCCGAGGGCCAGGATGCCGGCGACACAGATCGCAAAGACCGGGTTCTTGCGGTATTGCCGGAGTGCGAACAACAGGTCACCGGGCATCTGGCGGACGTCAACCCACCTGCTCATGTCAATCTACTGTAGAGCACGTTGCCTGCCACACGGGCCGGCAGTGAAATCACTTGCTTCCCATGCGGAGCCATGGCGGCAAGACTGTTCGTTTGCGAACACATGCGATGAGAAATCGGACTACATGACGCTGGCGGGTAGAATGGAGAATTACGCCCCGCTGCGCAGATGATCACTGAAACCCAGATTGTCCGTTTCCCGTCCCTGAGGCTGGATGGCGGCGATACGTTGCACGACGTTCAAGCCGCTTATGAATCGTACGGCCGTCTGAACTCCGGCAAATCGAACGCAATTCTGATTCTGCACGCGTTTTCCGGCGATGCCCACGCCGCAGGGATCGATCATGAGGGCAAGGCCGGCTGGTGGGACAGCATGATCGGTCCGGGCAAGGCGTTCGACACGGACCAGTACTTCGTCTTGTGCTCCAACATTCTGGGAGGCTGTAAAGGGACGACCGGTCCTTCATCCATCAACCCCGAAACGGGGCGCCCCTACGGCATGTCGTTTCCGGTGATCACGGTCGGCGACATCGTACGGCTACAGCAGATGGTGGCCAGCCATCTGGGCATCAAGAAACTGCTGGCTGTGACCGGTGGATCCATGGGCGGAATGCAGGCGCTGCAATGGGCGGTTGCCTATCCCGAGATGGTGGAAGCGTGCATCCCGATTGCGACGACGGCCCGGCACAGCGCCCAGCAGATTGCGTTCAACGAGACGGGCCGGCAGGCCATCATCGCCGACCCGAACTTTGCGGGCGGCGACTACTACGGCAAACAACCGCCGGCGCGAGGACTCGCCATCGCGCGCATGGTGGGTCACATAACGTACATGAGCGATGAGTCCATGCGCGAGAAGTTCGGGCGGCGGCTGCGCAACCGTGAGGACCTGAGCTTCGGCTTTGACGTGGACTTCGAGGTGGAGAGTTACCTGCGCTACCGGGGAAGCCAGTTTGTGGGCCGTTTTGACGCCAACTCATATCTCTACATCACCAAGGCGATGGACTACTTCGACCTCGGCGCGGGCTACCCGTCGCTGGCCGCGGCGCTGGAACGCGCGGCATCGAAGTTCCTGGTCATCAGCTTTACGTCCGACTGGCTGTATCCCAGCTACCAGTCGCTCGAGATTGTCAGCGCGCTGCGCCGCCGCAACCACGACGTCACCTATTGCGAGCTGTCGTCCAATTACGGGCACGATGCGTTCCTGGTCGACGTGGGCGAGCAGACCGAGGTGGTGAAGGGCTTCCTCGCCCGGTGCCAGCGGGAGGTTGTCCGGGTTTGAAGATCAATTCGATTATCGGCGAATGGATCGCGCCATCCGCCAAAGTATTGGACCTGGGATGCGGCGACGGCGAGCTGCTGGCCTGGCTGAAATCGCAAAAGAAGATTGAAGCGCGCGGCGTCGAACTGGACCGCGAGAGCGTGCAGAAGGCGGTGGCGCGCGGGGTGACCGTCTACCAGAGCGACATCGAAGAAAGCCTCGAGGGCTACCCGGACAAGGCGTTCGATTACGTGATTCTGAGCCAGACGCTGCAGGAAGTCCGTCATCCGCTCACCGTGCTAAGCCAGATGATGAGGACCGGGCGATGGGCCATTGTGGCATTTCCGAACTTTGGCCACTGGCGCGTGCGGTTGTCGCACCTGGTGAGCGGACGCGCGCCGCGAACCACTCTTTTCCCCTACCAGTGGTACGAATCGCCGAATATCCATTTTCTGACCGTGGTCGATTTCGAAGAGATGATCGCGCAGCAGAAGTGGCACATTGAAAAGCGGCGCTTCGTGTCGCGCGACCAGGCGGTCGGTTTCATGCCGAACCTTTTGGCCGAAGTGGCCGTGTACCTGCTTACAGCGCCTTGACGGAAATGTTGAACACGGTCGTGTTCACCTGGCCGTCCCGCTGAAACTGGGCCCACAGCCGGTACATGCCCGGCCGCGGAAACACGATGTTGAACTGGATTTGCGGTCCGCCGGCGGCGATGAACGGATGAGTGTGGATCAGGTCGATGAGATCGGCGCTGGCGGCCAGCAGGTGTCCCCACGCGCCCAGGTAGGGCTCGATGCGGGCGCCGGGCGAGAGCGTAAAGAACAGAAGTGTCTTGAGGCCGGCGATGGGTTCGGCGGGTTCGGTGGCCAGCGTTACGAGCGTGTTGACGCCTTGCTTGGCGGCCATGTCGGCCAGCAGGTGCGGCGGCGCGAGCCCGTCGAGCGGCGAACCGGGGGTGAACAGGGTCTGGACCGCCATCTGTGGGGCGCCACCCGCGGGATAGAAATCTCCGAGCACGCGATAGAAACCGCTCTTGGGTAATTGAGTCCGGAACAGGAATGTGCCGTCCGCTTGCGGTTCGGGATGTTCGTGCGCGAAGTACCGCAGGTCTCCGCTGATCAGGAACAGGTGAAACAGTTTTTCGTGAACGACGAGAAACCTGGTGCAGCGGCGGCCATTTTTCGGATCGAGGATTTCGAAGCGCAGATCGACCGTCTGCCCGGGCTTGAAGAGCCGTGGAGCCACGGTGAGGAGCATCGGATATTGGACTTGATCCGGGAGGCCGGGCGTCAGTTTCATTCCGCAGCGCGGGCACGTGCCGGGAGTCTTGGAGCGGACGTCGGGGTCCATGGGGCAGACCCAATCGACCGGCGTTTCCTGAGGCTCCTGCCAGGCGGCGGCCAGCAGCGGCAGAAGTTCGCGCCGCCTCATGAGTCTTGCGGCGGCAAGTACGGCCAGTTGGCGGTGGTCGAGTACCCGCCGTCGACAGCGATCACCTGGCCGGTAATATAATCCGACCCCGGCCCGGCGAGCAGCACCGCCAGGGGCGCGATATCTTCGGGCACGCCAATGCGTGGATTGGCCTGCGCGCCGCGCAGCCAGTTCAGCATGACTTCGGACTTCCACATCTCCCGGTTCAGATCGGTGATGATGAAACCCGGAGCAATGACGTTGACCTGAATGTTGTGGCGTCCCCATTCGGCGGCCAACACGCGGGTCATGCCCGCCAGGCCGCTCTTGGTCATGGCGTACACGGTCAGATAGGGCAGGCCGAGCAGGGAAGTCATGCTTCCAATGCTGATTACCTTTCCACCTTTGCCGCGGGCGATCATCCGGCTCCCGATGGATTGCGTGAGGTCGAAGATGCCGTGCAGATTGGTTTGCATGATCGTTTCGTATTCGGTGGGGGAATACTTCTCGACCGCCTTGCGGATATTTGTGCCGGACACGTTGACCAGAATGTCTATGGCGGGAAGGTCCTGGACGAGCGATCGAATGGACTCGCCGGAGGCGATGTCGAGCCGCCGCGCTTCCGCTTTGCAGCCCTCCGAACGCAGCCGCACGGCGTTGGATTCCAGGGCGGGCATGGAGCGGGAAGCCAGGATCGTGTGGGCGCCGGCGCGGGCGATGGCGCCGGCGATGGCCAGTCCGATTCCCCGGCTCGCGCCCGCAATCAGAGCGGTCCTGCCGTCGAGGGAGAAGGGGTGCTGGGTTGACATTCGCTCTCAGGCTAGCATGTAGGCATGAGAAAGCTGGCGATTGCGCTGATCCCTGGAGATGGCATTGGATTGGAGGTTGTTCCGACGGCGCGGGACGTGCTGGAAGCCGCTTGTGGCGCGGCCGGGGTGAGCCTTGCGTTCGAAGAGTTCGATTGGGGGTCGGAGCACTACTTTCGGCGCGGAGTCATGATGCCGGTCAACGCGCTCGACCTGCTGCGCGGTTTTGATGCGATCCTGATGGGCGCCGCCGGGCATCCCGATATCCCGGACCACATCACCTTGAACGGGTTGCTCCTGCCTATCCGGCGCGGTTTCGACCTGTATGCCAATGTCCGCCCGGCGTACCTGTACGAAGGGGTTCCTTCGCCGCTGCGCGGCTACGAGGCGGGTTCGATCGATATGGTTGTGGTGCGTGAGAATACCGAAGGCGAGTACGCGCAGGTGGGCGGGTTTCTCTATCACCACATGCCGGAAGAGGTGGCGGTCCAGACGTCTCTGTTTACGCGGAAGGGTACGGAGCGGATTATCCGGTTTGC
>JADZCI010000118.1 GCA_020851655.1 Bryobacterales bacterium | reverse complement strand
GAACGCGGCGTCCGTTTCGTGCAGATTTATCACGAAGCCTGGGACCAACACGGCAACCTCGTCAAGGACATCAAGCAGAACTGCCAGGATACCGACCGGGCTTCGGTGGCGTTGATTCAGGATCTGAAGCAGCGGGGGTTACTTGAAGATACGCTCGTCATCTGGGGCGGGGAATTCGGCCGCACACCCATGATGCAGGGGGGCAACGATGGCCGGGACCATCATCCCAATGCCTTCACGATGTGGCTGGCCGGCGGCGGAGTCAAGCCGGGACTCGTGCTCGGCGAAACGGACGAACTCGGATTCAATGTCGTCAAGGACAGAGTCCACGTGCATGACTTGCACGCCACGGTCCTGCATCTGCTTGGCTTCGATCATACCCGGCTGACCTACCGCTACCAGGGCCGCGACTTCCGGTTGACCGACGTGCATGGAAACCTGGTCAAGGCCCTCCTGGCCTGATTCGTGCGAAGCTACCCTCATGGAGGAGTCCCGCACAACGTTTCTGATCGGGCCCTTGCCCGACTTAGACCCCGTCTTTAGCGATCTGGCGTGCCAGATCGAAGATTATCCGGATGCCGCGGTCGCCATGGAGGGCCTCTGGAGTAAGCAACCCGACTTGGTGATCACCAGCTATCCCAACCTGCTTCCTGTCCGGATGGCAAGCCCTGAATCGAAAGTGATCGTGCTGTGTGGAGAGGCGACGCCGGAACGGATCGTCTCGGCGATCCGGAAGCAGGCCTATGGCTTCTTTGGCCCGCCTTATGACCTCAACGCGATACGCGACCTCGTGGAGCAGGCCATTCATGAACCTGGTTTCGATGACGGGATCCGCGTCATTTCCGGTGATCCGCGATTCCTCAGCCTCCTGCTGCGGTGCCGCATCGCCACGGCCGACCGGCTCTTTCGGTTCCTCAACCAGATGCGAACCGGCATGCCTCAGGAAGAGCGCAACAGGGCAGCTATGGCCTTCCGGGAAATGCTGCTCAACGCGATCGAACATGGTGGAAAGCTCGATCCCCACCAGTGGGTGCGTGTCTCGCGAGTCCGCACGGACCGCACCTTGGTCTACCACATTCAAGACCCGGGTGAGGGCTTCTCACGCGAACGTCTTGAGCATGCCGCCATCAGTAACCCCGCCGGCGAACCGGCCAAGCACATGCAGACGCGTGCCGAGTATGGCCTGCGTCCCGGCGGCTTTGGAATTCTGATGTCCTCGAAACTCGTCGATGAGGTGATTTACAACGAGCAAGGCAACGAGGTCATCCTCATCAAGCATTTCGACTAGGCCGGCGGCTCGCGCGCGCCTCGACTCTGTCGACGCGCTTCGCGGTTTCGTCATGATCATCATGGCGCTTGACCACGTGCGCGACTTCTTCCATTCCGGCGCCATGAGCTTTCAGCCGGACGACCTTGCCAGAACCACTGCTGCCTTGTTCCTTACGCGATGGATCACCCACATTTGCGCGCCGGTATTCATGTTCACCGCTGGCATGGGCGCCTGGCTCTCGCTTCGACGCGGCCGCACGAAGGCGGAGTTATCGTCGTTCCTGGTCAAGCGTGGGTTGTGGCTCGTATTCCTGGATCTCACGGTGCTCCGCTTTGCCATGACCTTCAGCTTGACGACGGGGCTGGTGCTGGTCTCGGTGCTCTGGGCGTTGGGCTGGTCGATGATCGTGCTTGCCGGCTTGATTCATCTGCCGGTCCGCTGGCTCACTGTGTTGAGCGCGGCGGTGATCGCACTCCATAATCTGTTGGATGGAATTCAGGCGGCGCAGTTCGGCGCGGCGGCATGGCTGTGGAATGTCCTCCATCAACTGGGAGTGTTTCCGGTGGCCGGCGCACAGGTTCTTGTCTCTTACCCGCTGATTCCGTGGTTTGCGGTCATGTCGGCGGGATATTGCTGTGGACAGATCTTCGACTGGGATCCGGATGCCCGCCGCCGCCTGCTGTTGCGGTTGGGCAGCGCGTTAACGCTGGCGTTTCTCATCATCCGCGCGATCAACCTTTACGGTGATCCTCAGCCATGGACGGCAAAAGTGCCGGGGATGGCCATCCTGTCTTTTCTCAGAGTCACCAAGTATCCGCCCTCCCTGGATTTCCTGCTCATGACTCTGGGGCCGGCGATGCTTCTGCTTGCCTGGTTTGAAGGGAAGCAGTTCAGGTTCTCCAACCCGCTGATCGTCTTCGGACGAGTGCCGCTGTTCTTCTTCGCCGGCCACTTCCTGCTGGCGCACCTGCTCGCGTTTCCGCTGGCCTATTTCCGGTACGGAACCGCCGCGTTCGTCCTGCACCTTTTGCCCTCACTGGGCGGCGACGCGAAGCTCTATCCGCCCGGTTACGGCTACAGCCTTCCGGCCGTGTATGTCATCTGGGTGGGTGTGGTCCTTATCATGTATCCGGTTTGCCGCTGGTTTGCCGGCGTCAAGAAACGGCGGCGCGATTGGTGGCTTGGTTACTTGTGACCGGCCAGTGTGATCCGGGCAAGCCGGCTACTTCACGTGCTTGGGCAAGTCTTCGAGCGTGTCGAGCAGCAGGTCTGGAGGGTCGGCCAGCAAAGTCTCCGGCTGAAACCCATAGGTCACTCCGCACGCTTTGATGTTTGCGTTGCGCGCGGTCTTGATATCCACAGCGCTGTCGCCGATCATCCACGCGGTTTCGCGAGCCGCGCCGGATTCCTTCAACAATTCATCGACACCGATCGGGTGAGGCTTCTTCTGCTCAAAGCTGTTGCCACCGTACACCTGGAAAAAGTGATCTGTCATGCCGAGGCCGGCAACCAGTTCGCGGCTGAAGCGGACAGGCTTGTTGGTCAGCACAGCCATCGGATAGCCGCTTTCTTTGAGTTCGTCCAAGGCGCGTTTGACGCCCGGATAGAGCCGCGTGTTCTCCAACATATGCTCGCGATAGTAGCCCAGAAAATAGGCCAGCGCCTCCTGGACTTGAGGCTCGGTGGCGGCGGTCCCCATCGCCTTGCGCATCAACACCGGCGCGCCGTTTCCGACATAGGAGTAAACGGTGTCGTTTTCTATGGGCGGCATGCCCATGTGAATGCGCGCGGCGTTGACTGAATTGGCCAGGTCCAGCTTTGAGTCAATCAGCGTTCCGTCGAGATCAAAGATAAGTAGGCTTCGCATGGGCTAGGAGGTGCTCTTCTCCGGGGGCTTGGCGGTCGTGCTCTCCCAAAGTTGCTTGACGCGATCGTAGGTCGCATAGAAGCCGTCCTTGAGTTCCTTGGGAGTGACGGCGGCGGCGGCATTGGCGATACCGATCACGTACGGTGCGATTTCCGACTTCGCAACGACATCGGCGACAGGCTTGAACGGGAATGCCATGACTGCCAGCAGCAGAATCGTGCACAGCACCATTCCTCTCAGCAGCCCGAATGCGGCGCCCATCAGCCGGTCCAGCCAGGACAAACCCGAGATCTTGAAAATCTTCTGAACAACCCATGCAATGAGCGCCGCCAGCAATTGAACGCCGATGAAGATCAGGACGAATCCAAGGAACTTGGCCAGCGTTCCGGAACTCAGGTACGGCGCCAGCACCGCCGCCGCGGACGAGTAAAACCAGGCCGCCAGAAACAGTCCCACCAGCGTTCCGGCAAATGCAATGGCGACCCTCGAAAAGCCCCGGATCACTCCTTGGAAAAACGAGATCACGAGAATGAATCCGAGAACGAGGTCGATCCAGTTCACAGCGCTTTACCTGTCAGCCTCGTATAGGCCTCTTTGTACTTTGCCTCGGTTTTCGAGACGACATCGGCTGGCAGCGCGGGCGCGGGAGGGCGCTTGCCCCAGTCCAGCGTCTCCAGGTAGTCCCGGACAAACTGCTTGTCGAACGAGGGCTGAGGCCCTCCGGGACGGTACAGGTCCGCCGGCCAGAACCGCGAAGAATCCGGAGTCAGGACCTCATCGCCTAAGACGAGCTGATCTCCCACAAAGCCGAATTCGAATTTCGTATCGGCGAGAATGATCCCGCGGGAAGCGGCGTACTCCGATGCACGGTGGTAAATGGCCAGTGTCAAGTCACGAAGCCGCGCCGCCAAATCCGCGCCGATGCTGGCGGCGCAATAGTCGAAGGAGACATTCTCGTCGTGGCCCGCTTGCGCCTTGGTGGCGGGAGTGAAGATCGGCTCCGGAAGCCGGGCGCTCTCCTCAAGACCAGGCGGCAGCCGTATGCCGGACACGGCTCCCGTGGACTTGTACTCCTTCCAGCCGGAGCCCGAGAGATAGCCTCGCGCCACACACTCAAACTCAACCATCTTCGCCTTGTGGACCAGCATGGAGCGGCCCTCAATCTGGTCTCGAAATGCGCGCAGGTTGGCCGGATACTCATCCACCGAAGCCGAGATCAGGTGGTTCCGGGTGAGCGGCTGCAGCAGCTCGAACCAGAACAGCGAGATCTGCGTCAGCAGACGTCCCTTGTCGGGAATTCCGGATCCGAGGATACAGTCGAAGGCCGAGATCCGGTCCGACGCGACAATCAGCAGCTTGTCTGAGTCCACGGCATAGACATCGCGGACCTTGCCGCGATGAATGAGCGGGATGCCCGGGAGATTGGATTCCAGCAGAATGGCCATCAGTTCGACTTAGGGCAACAGCACAAGCGGCGGCAGTTCGTTCTCGACCAGATAGTAGAACTCCTGCCGGAACTGCTCAGGAGTCATGCCGCCACAGGCTTTGGCCAACGCTGCAATATCCTGTGGATCGTCGAAGTCGTCGCGCCGTAAGCGAATCATGTAACGGCGAGCGATTGCGTAGCGCGTGGAATGGATGTCCACCAGCCGCACCTTGGTCTTACCGGTCTTGGGGTCCAGCATTTCAGCAAATGGAATGGGCTTGAAGTGCCCTTCCTCAAGCGAGATCATCGCCGAGTTTCCGCCCGACAGGATATACTTTGCCGCGCAATAGCCTAAGTCCCGGCAATACTCCATGTCGTACGGAATCGGGTCGGCGCAGCGCAATTCATAGCCGATATCTTTGGATACGACCGTGCTCTTGATGCCCCAGGACTTCAGGCGTCTCGACACCGCTTCTTTAAGGAGAGCTCCGAAGGGAATTTCCGCCAGGCGCACGTGCCCGTGTTCATCGCGTTCGACACCCTCGAGCTTGTCGAGGTCTGCCGGGTCGAGCCTCAACGCCAGCCCTTCGGCAATCACGGCGACGCCATAGCGCTTGCCTTCGACGAAGCGCTTGGTAATTGCCAGCGCCACAAGATCGACGATCTGCCTGGCGCGAATCAGTCCCGGAGCGAACTCTTCGGGGATGAGAGTCAAGGTCGCACCCGCCGCCTTGCCGATTCCCAATGCGAGGTGCCCTGCCGTGCGGCCCATCGCGATCACCAGATACCATCGCGAGGTGGTGCGGGCGTCGGTCATCAGGTTCTGCACCAGTCCGACCCCGACGTGGCGCGCCGTCTGATATCCAAACGTATCCACGTCGGGCGCCAGGTTCAGGTCGTTGTCGATGGTCTTGGGCACGTGGACAACGCTGAGCTTTCCCTCGGAATTCTTGGCCACCGTCATGGCCGAGAAGGCCGTGTCGTCGCCGCCGATGGTGATCAATTTCGAGATGCCGAGCTTCTCGAACGATTGCAGCGCTGTTTTCAGATCTTCCGGCTTGACGGTGGGATTGGCGCGCGAGGTGCCCAGAATCGACCCGCCGCGCACATGGACCTTGCTCACTTCGTCGATACCCAGGGGGGTCACATGGCCGGTGTCCCCTTTCATGATCCATTCAAAGCCGTCGCGGATACCGATGACCGAATCGCCTTCAAGCTGGCCGCGGATTGCGGCGGCCGCGATGACACTGTTGATGCCGGGGGCGGGTCCGCCTCCCACTAGAATGCCAAGTTTACTCATGAATAATAAGACTCCCGTCGCGCGGTGGAAAGAACCTATTAGTCTATCGCGCGGCGGACCTTATCGAAAGGTAAAGCGCATCGCGCGGCGTTCGCCGCGCTCCAAGTTGATAACTTGAGCCGTCTCGCCGAACCGCTCGTGCCACGCAGCCAGCGTGTATTGGCCGGGCGGGAGCCCGTCGAACGAGAACGCTCCGTCCGCTGCCGTGACCGCGAAGAAGGGATGATCAAGGACCCCGATGTAGGAGCGCATCCACGCGTGAATGTTGCATTTGACCGGGATCATCACTTCGGGATGAGCGAAACGCCGGATCAGGTCCGGCGCCCCGGGGGGCTGCTGCTGATTCCAGTCACGGTTGCTCGTTGGCTGGGGATGGATGTTGTGCGAAACCGGGTCGCTGTTCTTGACATCCAGGGTCTGTCCGGCCCGAAGGCCAACCACGCGAGGGATGAACTGGCAGCCTTTCTGCTCGATAACTACCGCATTTTCCGGCGGCGGGAACGCTTTCCCCTCGAGCCCGGCTTTGACGTAAACAAATACGTTTGCGAGTCCGCCGCCTTTGCCGCTCACGACGGCTTCATCGTAGACCGGCGTCTTGTGCAAGTCCTGACAAGCTTTTTCGGCCTCCATCGAAATCCGTTTGCCTTTGGCTGCGCGCCCTTCAAACAGCACAATCCCTGAGAGGTGAGCGGCGGTGGCGGGGTCGGTCTTGAAGTATTCCTTGGCAGCCTTGGCTTGTGTGGGCGTTGTCTGCCGGGTGGTTCCGCAGCCTGCCAGCACGGCGCAGAGTAGGCAAAGCCGTTTCACGGAGCGTCTTCTCCAGTCAAGGCCTCCAGGAACGCAACCAGGCTGGCTCGCTCCGGTCCGCTCAGGTGAGTGAGCGGCTTAATAAGTTTGTCCCGATGGGGGTTGGCGTTTCCGCCGCCCACGTAGAAGTCCACGACCTCCTTGAGTGTCTTGAGACTGCCATCGTGCATGTAGGGCGCCGTGCCAGCAACGTCGCGAAGCGATGGCGTGCGAAATGCGCCCTGGTCGCCCTCGTGGCGTGTGACTTTGTAACGGCCCAGGTCGGTGAGCTCGCCTTCGGCATTCATCCCTGTTCCCAGGTTATGAAAACGATTGTCGGTGAACAATGCATACTTGCTGTCCATGACGTGGCAGGCCACGCAGTTCCCTTTGCCCGGGTTGCGGAAGACTTCGAAGCCGCGCGCGGCCTCGGGCGTCAGGGCGCGCTTGTCGCCTCCAAACCAGTACCGGTCGAAAGCCGATTTTCCACGTACGAGCGTTCGCTCATAGGAAGCCAGCGCGGCGGCGATCCTTCCCATGCTGACCGGCGACTCACCCGCCGGCGCCGGACCGAACGCTTGCTCGAATTCTTTCCGCCACGATGAGTCGGCGCTCAAGTCCCGCTCGATGCCCGCCGGGGTATGGGCCATTTCGACGGGGTTGGTCATCGGACCCGGCGCCTGCTCTTCGAGACTTCCGGCGCGGCCGTCCCAGAATAACCTCTGGTAGTAGGCTGCGTTCCGGGCGCTGGGCGCGTTGCGATCGCCCTTCTTACCGCCGATTCCCGAAGAGAACTGCGTTCCGTCCACAAAACCTCTCTCGGGCTTGTGGCAGGAAGCGCACGAGATGCTGTGATCGGCGGAGAGCAGGGTGCTCAAAAACAACCGCTCGCCCAGGGCTACCGTCCCGGCTGTGGGTGGATTGTCAGGCGGCACGGCCACGGGGGGTAGGCCCAGCGGGGTCTTCAAGACTATGGGGACCCCTGTGGGCCGCGCGGGCAGAGCTTCGCGCGTTCGAGAGCACGATGAGAGCCACACGCAGGCCGCGCTCACCGCGGCGGCGGTCACTGCGGCAGTACGATAACGCCCCATGGGCTCCGCCCGGCTTTGATCTTGCGAACCACGCTAAACGTGGGTACGTCTATGATCGTGACATCGTCTGAAGGACCGTTTGCCGTGAACAGAAGTTTCTCGTCGGGCGACAGGGCGATGCCCCACGGACGTGTCCCCGCCTCGACCGAGGCTGTTACCTTCCCGGTGGCCGTGTCGATGGCGAGCACCTTCTTGCCACGTCCGGTGGTGACGTAGAGCCGGGATCCGTCTTTCGACATCGCGAGGCCCATGGGCTTGAGGCCCGGTTCGAGCGCGATGCTTTCTGTCGCCTCCTGTTTGGCGCAGTCGATCACCGTGATGACGCCGCCGTTCTCGTTGCTGACGTAGGCGCGCGCGCCGTCCGGCGTGAAGGCGATGCCGCGGGGACGCCTGTCCACCTTGATCGTCTTCACCACTTTCGCAGCCGCGGTGTCGATGACCGCGATCGTGCCCTGATCCTCGGATGTCACGTACACGAATTTCCCATCGGGACTCAACATCACGCCCTCCGGTTCCTCCCCGGTGGGCAGCGTCGCCAGGACTTTGCCGCTCTCCAGGTCGATGATGCTCACCCCCGCGGCGTCCTCGTTGGCGACATAGAGCAGCTTGCCGTCCTGGCTGAATGCGAACTGCTCCGGGTCCGAACCGCCATAGAGTTTCTGGACCACCTTCTGTTGTTGGAGGTCCACCACGCCGATGCCGTCGGCGCTCTTGTCCGGCGGCGGCAGCGTGCTCTCGTCAACCCCCGGCGGCGCCGCGGGCGAACCACTGAGCGCCACGTAGATCTTCCCTCCATTGGCGTGGATGCCGCGCGGGCGCTTGCCGAGCGGGATGGTTGCTATGGCCTCGGACTTTGACGGGTCGATCACCGTCATGTCGCCGGACGCTTCGTTGGAAACGTAGACCAGGTAGGCGGGCTTGGCGGACCTGCCACATCCAACCGGCGCCAGCAGGGCCGCGACGGCCAGCGCGCTAAAACACAATCCGGTCTTTTTTCGCATCGATATGGGCCGCATCCATCAGCGGTACTTTCTTCAGATCGTCCAGTGACTTGAAGTCTCCATGCTCGGCGCGGAACTTCAGCAGCGCCGCGGCTTGAGAGCGCCGCAGGCTGAGGCCGGCTTCGAGTTCGATGGCGCTCGCCTTGTTGACGTTGATGGGTGGAATTTCGTCGGCGGGGTAGTGTTTGGCCAGGTAATCCAGGGTCTTGGCGAAGTGTTGATCGCTGCTCTTCATTCCGTAGGCGGCCATCTTGTTCATCGTCTGGAGCCACCCGTCCCGGTCCTGATGCTTTGAGATGGAGCGGGCCATCTCGTGACAGCCGCGGCAGATCTTTTCCGCCTCGGCGCGCCCGGGTCCTTCAGGCAGGCCCTGCGCGCGCAGCGCCGGCGCAGCCAGCAACACGGCCAGCAGGATGTGTTTCATCGCCCTCATTGTAACCTCGCCGCTCCTAGTGCTCGATCGGGAACCCGAATGCATATTGAGTGCCATCTACCGTGGAAACGTAGATACGGCTGCCTCCGGCCGCCAACGTTCCGCTATGCGCAAAAGACGTGATCGTCTTCCCGCTGTTCCACAACCTCTGTCCGGTGAGGGCATCCAGAGCGTAAAGCACGGCATTGGGGGAAGGCTGGGCGCCCCGCGAAAGGGCGAACACGACACCGTTAACGATGATGGGCGTCGCCGGCGCGATCATGCCGCTCGCGGCCCACACCCTGCGCAATTTGGTGGCGCCTTCGTGCGCCTCCAGCTTGAAAGCGACCACGGCATTGGCGCTGGGCGCCAGGATCCACCGCGTGCCGGCGGGGTCTTGCCAACTGGCGAGCGCCCCGGTCTGGAACTGAGGTGTGAGAGGCTGGGAGGAATCAACCGGTCCGCTGCCCAGCGCTGCCGTATCGAGGACATGCAGCCGCCCGTCAATGGTCGTCACGGCGATCAGATTCTTCCCCTCGTATTGAAAGATGACCGGTGAAGAAGAGAACTCGCCGGAACTGCTCTTGTACGATGCGCCGGGTTGCAGGGTGCGCGGCGCCAGCGCAACCAGTTCCGTTCCCGCCGCGGCGTAGAGAGTTCCGTCGGGTCCCACCGCTGGTCCTGCCGTGCCCGCCACGCCCGCCGCGCCGGACTTCCACTGCGTGACTGCTTTGGTGGCGAGATCGAGAGCCCACACTCCATTGGCGGCGCCGCCACAACCGTTCGTCGTCGCGACATAGGCGACGTTGTCGTAAGCGATCAGTCCTTGCGCGTTGGCGTTGGGCGGCAAGAAGGCCGCCGGAGAAGCAGGCTCCTCGCCGTTCGACACCCAGAAGGAGTGTAGCTTTCCGTCTCCCGTGAGGGCCAGCACCCATTGGACATGTGGTGCGAATGGACTCGGGACATCACCGCCGGGCGGCTTGGCGGGAGCAACGGGGCGGGGCATCGGGCGCACCACATTTCGCAGCGTGACCGCGCCTTCGTAAGGTTCGCCGACCCCTGCCTTAGCCGGGCTCCCCCGGCCCATTCCCCTTCCGGACGGGAGCATCGGAAACGCCGTGGAAGTCGGCCTTGTCACGGCCGAAGTCATGCCTCCCGGACACGCCGGGGTGCTGGCGGACGTGGCATCCGGAACCGAGTAGTTCTTCTCCCACTCCATGCGCGCGAGTTCGGTGTCGACTACGATCACCCGGTCCCCGCTTCCGCCAAAGAAGCCCAGAGCCCGGAAGCCGCGGTAGCCGATGTAGAAATCGAGTAGCGCGGGAGGCATGATGCCGTTCAATTGCCGCGGCGTGTTGTTGAACTTCATCTTCCATGACAGCTCGAGACCGGGCTTCTGAACCGTTTCGCGTGAAATCTTGGCATCGCTCCGCACCCAGTTGGAACGCTGAGCATCAAATGCGCTCGTCATCCAGTCGCCGGCGCCGCGTTGGGCGTTGGCCGCACCCATAGCGATTGCGCCCGCGGCAACAATACGAGAAGTGAGTCGCATCCTTGGCATGAATTGCACCCTCTCTGCGTCAAATGTAGAATCCTCGATGATATCCCGAACACCGGTTGCCCTGTCAGTTGGGTTATAGTGTCGGGAAATGAAGGCCGTTCTCCTATCGCTGGGATTTGCATCCGCCGCACTGACGGCGCTGGCTGCCGATTGGCCCACCGATGGGGGCGATATTCCGCGCACCAATTGGCAAAAAGACGAGACGATTCTCACCCGCGAAAACATCAAGGGTTTGCAGCTTCTGTGGAAGACGAAGCTCGGCAATGAGCCGCGGCAAATGCACTCGCTGTTGGAACCGCTGGTCCTCGGCCGGGTCGTGACCAAGGACGGTCCGCGCGAACTCGTCATTCAGGCCGGTGTTTCCGATGAAGTGTTCGCGTTGGATGCCCGCAACGGCCAACTGGTTTGGAAGCGGCATTTCGACAGTACCTATCAGGATCCGCCCGGAGGCCGCGGCCCTAATGTCCTGTGCCCAGGCGGAATGACGGCCAACGTCACCACTGGTCCGGGAGACCGTCCGGGAAGCTACAAGATTTACGCCGCGTCCTGGGATGGGCGGCTGCATATCCTGAACGCCGCCGACGGCCAGCCCCTTTCCGAACCCCTGAAGTTCATGCCTCCGAACGGTAAGCCGTACGCCCTGAACCTGGTCAACAACGTCATTTACACCCACACGGCCCAAGGGTGCGGCGGCAATCCGAATATGGCCTATTCGTACGACCTGGCCACGCACAAGGTTGGAAGTTGGGGGCCCGCGGGCGGAGGAATGTGGGGGCGTTCCGGCCCAGCCATCAGCAAAGACCTGGTGATGTATACCGGCACGGGCGACGGACGCTGGGATCCCGAGAACGGGCTGTTCGGCAACGGCATTATCGGCGTGAAACAGAACCCGCAAACCAAGGCGCTCGAGTTGGCCGACTACTACGGCCCCTCCAACGCGGAGTGGCTGTTTAAGCGCGACCTCGACATGCAGGTGACCCCGGCGATCTACGAATGGGACGGCAAGGAGTACATGGTCGACGCGAGCAAGGAGTGCCGGATCTACCTGATGGACACGGAATCGATCGGCGGCGACGACCATCGCACTCCCGTTTATAGGACGCCTCTGATCTGCAATGAACTCGTGGACTTCGCTCAAGCCGGCATCTGGGGATCCATGGCGACGTGGCTGGACGGCAAGGGCACGCGTTGGGTGCTCTCGCCTTTCTGGGGCCCGAAGCACTCAAAATTCAAGGCGCCTATCGAGCACGGCGAGATCAAGAAAGGCGCGATTGCCGCCTTCAAAATGGACAAAGTGAACGGAAAGGTCCAACTGACGCCGATGTGGATCTCGCGCGATATGAACCAAGCCGAGCCGCCGCTGATTGCCAACGGGATGGTCTTTGCCTATGGCGCCGGCGAGAGTACGACACAGGCTTATCCCGACGTGGGCCTGGATTTTCGAATGGAACGGCGTGTGCCGCTTTCAACCCATGCCGTGCTGTATGTCCTCGACGCTCAGACCGGCGCCGAACTCTGGTCCAGCGGAGACCAGATTACGAAGTGGAACCACTTCAGCGGACTGGGACTGGCCAACGGGCAGGTCTACATCAACACCTACGACGGATACGTCTACTGTTTCGGGCTCAAGAAACGATGAAACCGGCGCTAGCCGTTTTCGTCCTGATGCTGCCCGTGCTGGCCCAACAGCCGCCGCTTACGCGTGAACAATTGGAGCGGGAGAACGAAGCGTACCGGCGGATCCTGCTCGATTGGGGCGGGCTGACCCGCTACGGCAGCGACGACACCGAGGTCAAGCTGCGCCCAGGCGAGTCGCGGGTAGTTTTTCTCGGTGACGAGATTACGGAGAATTGGGGGACGGGGAGCGCGAAGTTCTTTCTCGGCAAGCCGTATTTCAACCGCGGGATCGCGCGCCAGACGACGGCCCAGATGCTCGTGCGCTTCCGCCAGGATGTGATCGGCCTCAAACCCAAGGTGGTTGTCATTCAAGCGGGAACGAACGACATCGCCAGCGTCATGGGACCATCCAGCGAAGGGACGATGGCGGAGAATTTCATGTCGATGGTGGAACTGGCCAAGTACAACGGCGTGGCTGTGGTCCTGTCATCGGTGACGCCGGTGTGCGATTGCTATCGCAATTTGTCGCGACAGCGGCCCGTGGGAAAGATCCTGGGGATCAACCGCTGGCTCAAGGATTACGCTGCACACTCCGGCTCAGCGTACCTGGACTACTATTCGGTACTCGTGGAAGGCCGTTCCATGAACAGGGAACTGACCGCGGACGGCCTCATCCCGAATGATGCGGGCTACGAAAAGATGGCGCCGCTGGCCGAGCGGGCGATCGCGGCGGCCTTGGCGCCGAAATAGGCCACTCCTCGGCTATTCTGTTGTAACCTCAACAGCTAGGCGCCGAGTACAGGCTGCCTTCGATGGAGGACACATCATGGATCTGCTCTGGTTCTGTTTGATCGGGATTGCCGCGGGTTGGTTAGCGGGCCGGATCATGAAAGGTGGCGGTTACGGGCTCTGGGGTGACCTGATCATCGGGGTGATCGGCGCCGGCTTGGGCGGATTTGTTTTCAGCCTGCTCGGGCTCGCGGCTTACGGCCTGATCGGACGGCTGGTCGTCGCTACCATCGGCGCGGTACTGCTGATTTGGATTTTGCGGAAGCTGAAGAAAGCGTAGCGGACGGCACTCCGCCACGCTCCAAAACGCTACCTTACGGCCGCTTCTTCAGCAGGTCGCGAATCTCGGCCAGCAGCGTCTCCGTCGGTGACGGACCAGCGGGCGCAGCGACTGGCGGCGGCAGGATGCGGTTTACCCACCTGACCAGGATGAAGATGACAAACGCGATGATCACGAAGTTGATCACCGCGTTGATCGCGTTGCCATAAGCAACCACGGCGGTCGCTTTCTTGGCGTCGGCCAGCGTCGCGTACTTCTCCCCGTTCAGTGCGATGAACAGGTTGGAGAAATCGATCTTGCCCGTGAAGACGCTCAACACAGGCATGATGAGATCGTCCGTGGCTGAAGACACAATTTTGCCGAAGGCGCCGCCAATGATCACCCCGACCGCGAGGTCCATCACGCTGCCTCGCTTGACGAATTCCTTAAATTCTTTGAACATGTCTCTCCTCAATTTTCGGCGCGCCACAAGAGGCGCGGACCATTAGCCCAGAGACTATCACTCTTCGTCTCAGGATTGTTTTGGACGCTTGTAGGGCGATGAGAGGTACTTGCGGCTTTCGCCCGCCGCGTCGGACCGGGGTGCGAAAGCGATGGCTTTGCGGTAGGCCTCGATGGCCTGCTTTCGCTCGCCTTTGAGGTCGAAGCATTGCCCCAGGCGAAGGAAACTGAGAACGCCGGAATGCGGGTCGAGGTCGTGTGCCTTGGCGGCCGACTTGCTCAGGTAAACGATGGCGTCGTCCAGGTCGTTGTACCAGAAAAGCAGATTGCCGCGCGCGAAATCGATGCGTTCCGGCGGGAGATTCCGGTATCCGGGCGCGCCGGAGCGTTTCAGCTCAGCGACCCGGTCCAGCGCGGCGAGCGCTCGCTCCTTGTCTCCCAAATCGGCGTACATCTGTGAGAGTTCGAGCAGAAACAGGTAGTTCCGTGGGTAGCGCTTGAGTAAATCGAGAACAATTGGAACGGCGTCGCCCGGGCGATGTTCCCGGCGGTATATGGCGCAAAGAATGATCTTGGCGTCGGTCGCATTGCGCACACCTTTTTCCGCCACCAGGCGGACGGTCCGGATGCCTTCGTCACGGTCCCCGTGGAATCCCGCCAGGAAGCCCAGGATGCGGTAACCCCAGGGCAGGCTGCCGACTACGTAGTCGTGCACCCCCTGCAACAGTCTCGCGTCGATATTCGACGGATCAATCTCCGTGATGCGGTTGTCCAGCTTACGCGCCGCCGTGATGTCTCTCAGGGCATCGAGCCAGTCTTTCGTGACGAGGAAACGGTAGTTGCCACGGAGCGCAATGGCGACGCTCATCGCATAGAGGGCTTTGGTGTCCCGGGGATTGCGATCCAGGCGCGCCTGGGACAGTTCGACCGCCTTCCGGATGGACTCGTTGAATTCCTTGGACTCCTCGGGCGTGGGATCCATCTTGGGTCTACGCAGGAATGGGTTGTTTCCGGTGACAAGCTCGCTTTCGAGCGCGCCATTGCGCAGCATCAGATTGAAGAGCACAGTTTGCGCAACCAGGTTCTGCCGCTCGGGATCGTCCGGATCCTCGCGCCTGTACTCGCGGAACGCATCGAGCGCCTCCGGAAACTCGAGGTTGTAGAAGTGGTCGAGTCCGCGCGCGGCGAGATCGCGCGCCGAAGCCGGAGTCAGAAGGTGGACGAGGATAAACGCGAAAGCGCCCATTCGGCATGCTCGCCAACCACGGGACCGCCCTGCGCGGCCAGGGTCCGCAGGGCTGGGACGTAGCGGGGATCGCCGCTGTTTCCCATCGCCACCGCAACATTGCGCAGGAAGCCCTCGTGCTTGGCGCGCCATACCGGACTGCCGCGATAGCGCTCGCGGAATTCTTCCGGAGTCAAGGCAGCGGATTCCTCCAGGTCCGGAAAAGCATGCCGCGGCTGAAATTCCGGTTCCAGCGCCATCGGAGATTTTGAGTTCCAGGGACACACGTCCTGACAGATATCGCACCCAAATAAATGATCTCCCATCGCGGCGCGAAGGTCTGGCGGAATCTCGCCGCGCAGTTCAATGGTCAGGTATGAGATGCACTTTCGCGAGTCCAGCGCGTAACCCGGCCCATCAGACTCCCGCGTTGGAACGAGCGCTTGAGTCGGACAGGCGTCAATACACCGCCGGCACGTTCCGCAGCGGCCGGGCGGTGGATTGGACGCCGCCATGCTGACCGAAGCCAGAATCTCGCCCAGAAAGAACCACGACCCGATCCTCTCATTGATCAGGCACATATTCCGTCCGATCCAGCCCAGCCCGGCCGACCGTGCGATGGCTCGCTCCAGGAGCGGCGCGGTATCCACGCAGACCTTCGATTCAAACTCGCCCCACTCGTCCTTCAGGCGCCCAACGAGCATCTCGAGATGCCGCCGCATCCAATCGTGATAGTCGCCGCCCCAGGCGTAGGATGAAACGCGGCCCTTGCCGGCGCCGCCGCCGGGGTTTTCCTGAGTTCGATACACCTTGCCGGCGCACAGCACCGAAACAGCCGACGGTAGCAACAATCGCGCATCCCGGCGCAAGGCAGCGCGGTGGTCGGTCAGGTAACGCATTTGACCCGCCATCCCCGCCCTCACCCACTCTTCAAAGAAGTGGTATTCGGAGATCTCCCCTACCGCAGCCACCCCGCACAGATCGAAGCCGCACTCCTGCGCCAAACTTATAAACTGTTCAGTGCGCCTGCGATAAGCTGGCACTTCATTTCTCACGCTGGAACGGAGCTTCTATGAAAGTTGGATTTGTCGGACTGGGAATCATGGGCAAGCCGATGTGCCGGAACTTGATCAAGGCCGGGCATCATTTGTCTGTTTATGACATTGTCCCAGAGGCGGTGGAAGAAATGGCGCGCGCGGGCGCCACGGCGGCGGCGGGAGCGCAGGCTGCCGCGGCCGCTTCGGAAATCACAATCACCATGCTTCCCGACGGGCCGGACGTCGAGGCAGCCGTATTGGGACCCGGCGGCGTGCTGGCGGGCGCCACGCCCGGCGCCGTGATCGTAGACATGAGTTCCATCAGTCCGCTAGCCGCCCAAAAAGTTGGAGCGGCCTGCCAAAAGGCCGGCGTTCAATTCCTCGACGCCCCGGTGAGCGGCGGAGAGCCGAAAGCCGTGGATGGCACACTGGCGATCATGGTAGGCGGCGAAAAGAGCGCCTTCGACAGAGTGTTGCCGCTGTTTCAGTCGATGGGCTCCAGCGCGATCCTCACCGGCGCCGTGGGAGCCGGCAACGTCACCAAACTCGCGAACCAGATCATGGTCGCCTGCAACATCGCCGCCATGGGCGAGGCTTTGGTTCTGGCCACTAAAGCCGGGCTCGATCCCGAGGTCGTGTTCAACGCTGTCAAAGGCGGTCTGGCCGGCAGCGCCGTGTTGAACGCCAAGGCGCCCATGGTGATCAGCGGAAACTTCAAGCCGGGGTTCCGCATACGCCTGCACCAGAAAGACTTGCGCAACGCCCTGCTGGCCGCTGAATCGTTGAAAGTCGCGTTGCCGTTCACCAGCCTGGTTCAGCAGATGCTGGTGTCGCTCATGAATCACGGCCACGGCGATCTCGACCACTCGGCCATCGTGACCCTTATCGAGGACATGGCCCAGACGGCGGCACGCAAGCCGGCATGACGCCGCGCTACGTCCGGATCCATCCCCGCGACAACGTCGCCATCGTCGTCAACGAGGGCGGCCTCAAAGCGGGGACTGCGTTCCCGGACGGCCTGGTCCTGGCTGAACCCGTTCGCGAGGCGCATAAGGTCGCGCTCGAACCCATCCCAAAAGGGCAGCCTATCCGCCGGTACGGTGAAGTGATCGGTTTGGCCGGGCGGGACATCAATGCGGGCGCATGGGTGCGTGAGGAATTTGTCGAGTTGCCCGCGCCTCCCGCGCTCGATCAGGTCGCCCTGGCGACCGCCGCGCCGCCGGCAGGCGCGTCAATCGGCGGGCTCGAATTCGACGGATACCCCAATCCTGATGGCGCCGCCGGCACACGCAACATCCTGGCCATCACAACTACTGTGCAGTGCGTCGCCCCGACGGTGGAATTCGCCGTGCGCAGGATACGCGATGAGATCCTTCCGCATTACCCCGGAGTGGATGGCGTCATGGCGCTGGCGCACGCCTACGGGTGCGGCGTCGCCATCGACGCGCCGGATGCCGAAATTCCAATTCGGACGCTTCGTAACCTGAGCCTGAACCCGAACATCTCAAGCGAACCGCTGGTGGTCAGTTTGGGCTGCGAGAAACTGCCGCCGTCGCGCCTGTTTCCCGAAGGTAGCCCGCTTCCGGTGCTCAGCGGCGAACCCTGGGTGGTGCGATTGCAGGACGAGGAGTACCGGGGATTCGGCGACATGGTCGCCGCCATCATGCGCCTGGCGGAAAAACGCATCGAGCGCCTGAGCCGCCGCCAGCGTGTGCCCTGTCCGGCATCGTTGCTGAATGTCGGCGTGCAGTGCGGTGGAAGCGATGCGTTCTCGGGAGTGACCGCCAACCCAGTGGTCGGACACGCGGCTGACTTGTTGGTCCGCGCCGGCGCGACGGTGATGTTTTCCGAGGTGACCGAGGTGCGGGATGCGGTTCACCTGCTTGGTCCACGCGCGGCAACGGTGGAAGTGGGCCGCGCGCTGCTGCGCGAAATGGCGTGGTTCGACGAGTATTTGCGCCGCGGATCGGCTGACCGCAGCGCCAATCCCACTCCCGGCAACAAGCGCGGCGGACTCTCCAACATTGTCGAGAAGGCCCTGGGATCGGTAGCCAAGTCGGGGACGTCGGCTCTCACCCATGTCGCCGGCCCCGGTGAGCGGGTCTCCGCCAAAGGTCTCGTTTTCGCCGCAACCCCGGCCAGCGATTTCATCTGCGGAACCTTGCAGACAGCGGCCGGGATGAACGTTCACGTGTTCACAACGGGCGAAGGAACCCCGTATGGCCTCGGCGCGGTCCCGGTGATCAAGATTTCTTCGCGAACCGCCTTAGCCCGTCGCTGGCCCGACCTGATCGACCTTGACGCGGGCCGCGTGGCCTCCGGTGAGTCGACACTCGAGCAGATGGGATGGGAACTCGTGCGGTTGATTCTGGACACTGCCAGCGGCCGCAACAGGGCTTGTGCCGAACGCTGGAAACTCGACAATCCACTGGCTTTGTTCAACCCGGCGCCAGTGACGTGAGGGCCTCGGATTCAGTCTGAGTTTCTCTAATTGTTCGCCAACCACGTGCGGGATTGAGACGTTTCTGGGAACTCCAACAAAAAGAACAGGATCCCCATTCAATCCCACAAATCGCCATTCAATGCTCAATGCAGCCGTTTCAATGGTTTCCCATGGCGGCCCCTTCCAGGTGTGGGATACGATGACCAGTCAGAAGACTAGCTCTGGTTTAAGCAGAGGAGAACCCTATCAATATGCCCAAAGCCATTAAGTTCGTGGAGAAGGCCCTTACGGTCACCGCCAATGCCGCCTGGACCGTTTTCGACTCGCTGAATCAAATCAAACAGAACCCTTCGTTCACGCCCAAATGGTCGGATAAGCCGCTCCTGAAGTCGTACGAGAAGATGAAGCCGAAGCTGGGCTGGCCTCGCACGACCGATTCACTCTGCCCGAAGTGCATACCGGAAGTCCGGCAGGAGATCCTCGACGGCAAGAAGGACGTCGCGGTTCTCATCAACGACAAGCCGGGCGAGATCAAGGCCCAAATCATCGAGCGCGACGGCCGGATCCTGATGGTGAAGGAATGTCCCAAGCACGGCCGCTTTGAAGATGTGATGTCGATTGATGCGGAGTTCTTCAAGCACCTCGAGGAGGTCTTCCCCGGACGCGACATCCGCGCGCACAACGATTCGGATCTGCACAAGCATGGCTCCTCGACGATCACGCATGGACGCGGTTCGGTTCTCACCATCGACCTGACCAACCGCTGCAACATGATGTGCGACCCGTGCTTCATGGATGCCAACCAGGTTGGTTTCGTCCATGAGTTGAGTTGGGAAGACATCAAGACGATGTTGGACAATGCGCTCAGGATCAAGCCGCACCGCCAGATGTCGGTTCAGTTTTCGGGCGGCGAGCCGACCATGTCGCCGTACTTCCTCGATGCCGTCCGGTATTGCAAGAAGGTCGGTTATAACTCGGTTCAGGCCGCGACCAACGGTATCGAGTTCGCCAAGAGCAAGGAATACGCCCAGCAGGCGGCCGAAGCCGGCTTGCGCTACGCCTACCTCCAGTTCGACGGTATCGGAAACGCTGCGAATTCGCACCGCGCCGTGGGCAATCTCTTTGACGTGAAACTGCGCGCGATCGAGAACCTCTGGTCCGCGGGCGTCGATATCGTTCCGGTGACGACCATCGTCAATGGCATTAACAACGAGCAGGTCGGGCGCATCGTCCAGTTTGCGCTGGACAACCCTCGCAAGATCTCCTTCCTCAGCTTCCAGCCGGTTTCCTTCACGGGACGTGACGAGGCGGTGACAGATGAGCGGCGTACGGCTCAGCGGTACACGTTGTCCCACCTCGCCCATGACGTGAAGAATCAAACCGGAATCGGGGAACCCAAGCGCGACTGGTATCCGATTTCGTTCATGTCGACGTTCAGCGATTGGGCGGACCTGGTCCACGGGCCACAGGCCGAGTGGGGCCAGCTTTCCTGCGGCTGCCATCCGAACTGCGGAATCGGCATGGCCATCATGGTCGACAAGGAAACCAGGGAAGCCGTGCCGGTGACCCGCTTCCTCAACGGCGACCGCCTGGCAAGGGATATCGCCAGGGTCAACGATGCGGCGCGCGGCAGGTTCCTGTCCGTGTTGGGCATGGGCCTGGCGCTGATGCGCAACTATGATCCGTTCCAGGCGCCCAAGCACTTCAAACTGGCCGACCTGATGAAGAAGTTCGACAAGACCTTCGGCGCCACCGGGAAGAGCTACGGATCGGTGAAGATCGACCGTACCGCAAAAGACATTGACCTGCGGCGCGCGGACCGTTGGAACTTCCTGTTTATCGCCGGAATGTGGTTCCAGGATCTGTTTAATTACGATTTCCGGCGCACCGAGCAGTGCATCATTCCATATGCCACGCAGGAAGGTGAGATCAGCTTCTGCGCTTACAACACCGGCGTGGGCTGGCGGAACATCGTCGAAAAGATGCACATGACGGCCAGTCTCACCAAGTGGTACGAGAAGAATGGCCGCCACGAGATCTTCGCCGGCGGCAAGGACGTGAACATGTCCTCCAAGGAGCACCGGCTGTTGCTCCGCCAGGACATCGTTACCAACGAAGTTCAGCACGACCTCGACAAGCTGGGCATCGCCAAAACGGCGCGCGAAGAGAAGATGCGCGCCCGCGACGAAAAGCTCAAGCGGATGCAGTCCGACGAGAACGAGCGGATGATGAAGCTGTACAAGAAGCACGTTCTCAAGGAACCCGAGACTGACCTGGTTTCAATCAGCGGCATTGCTCCCGCGGCTAAGCCAGAAGAAAAGAACGAAGAGGTCGGCGCCTTCGGCGACTAACCGCCTCGCCTCGAACCTGAATCGTCATCAACCGCCCGGCCCGTGTGCAGGGCGGTTTTTATTGTGGTTCCGTGGCTACTTGGGCTGGGAAATCAAACGCAGGTATGGCTTGAGCGTTTTCCAGCCCGCGGGGTATTTCTTGCGCGCCTCATCGTCCGAGACCGCCGGGGGAATAATGACATCGCCTCCGGGCGTCCAGTTGACGGGTGTGGCTACCTGGTGCGAAGCGGTTAACTGGATGGAATCGAGGCAGCGCAGGACCTCGTTGAAATTGCGCCCCGTGTTCATCGGATAGATCAGCATGAGCTTGATTTTCTTGTCCGGGCCAATGATAAAGACGGTGCGCACGGTGGCGTTGTTGGCGGCGGTGCGGCCCTCCGATGTGCTTCCGGCATCGGCGGGAAGCATGTCGTAGAGCTTGGCGACCTTGAGTTCGGGGTCCCCAATCATGGGGTAGTTCACTTTGTGGCCCTGAGTCTCCTCGATGTCGTCCGCCCATTTCGCATGGCTCCCGACAGGATCGACGCTCAGACCAATGATCTTGCAATTCCGCTTGGCAAATTCCTTGTCCAATCCGGCCATGTAGCCCAGTTCGGTGGTGCAGACTGGCGTAAAGTCCTTCGGGTGAGAGAACAAAATGGCCCATTTATCGCCAATCCACTCGTGAAAGCGAATGGGCCCTTGAGTGGTTTCCGCCGTGAAGTCGGGGGCTTCGTCGTTGATGCGCAGACTCATATTGCAGTGACTCCTCTCGATCGTTGTCGTGCTGCCAGCGAGCGGGCAGCATTGTTCCCAGGACTCCAGTATACCTGGGGGGTGCGCGCCCCTTAGCCGCGCTTGAATTCCGCTTGAGCTGCCTGGTAAAGAGCCCGTATGTAACCCATGCTGTATGACCAGCCGGGCTTGCTCCCGCCGGCCATTTCCGGCACGTGGTCGGCGATCAGATTGCCGCGGAAGTCCACCTCCACCAGCGTTCGCATGAGCTTGTACATGTCCGTGTATCCGTTGTCGATGTAGGTCTCGACAAAGTAAGGAATCGGTCCGGTGACGTTGCGGAAGTGGATCTTCCACAGCTTACCCATCCTGGCGAACGCGCGCGCCGCCTCGAACACATCCTTGCCAGTAGCCTTGCCGCCTTCCATCCAGGTGCCGCAACACAGGCACACGCCGACGGCGGGGGAGTTCGCGATCTCAAGAGCCTTGGCGTACCCGTCAAACGTGCCGAAAATGTGCCGCGGAATTCCACCGAGTTCCGGAACCGGCGGATCATCGGGGTGGATTCCGATGCGGACGCCCGCCTCTTCGGCCACCGGTGCGATCTGTTTGATGAAGTAGGTGTAGTTTTCCCAGAGTTCTTCTTTCGAGTACTTCCGGCCGTGTGTCAGAGGCCCGCGGTAGATCTTCCCATTCCAATTGCCCTCCGCGGTCTCGAGTTTGAAAGCGCGGGCCGAAGCGCCGCCACGGGTAGTTTCGCGCGGGCTCGACCAGATGCCGTTCGCCATGTGGGCGTACGTCATATAGCCGATGCCCGCCTTTCCCAGGTCGCGAAGATACTGCTTGAGCCACGCGATCCTGGCATCGCGCCCGGGGAGGTTTAACGTGATTTCCTCAATATTCCGGTTGTCGTTGTTCGAGATGTTCCAGACACTCAACCCCAGCGTCTCGGCGCGCTTCTTGATCGCCAGGAAATTCTCCAGCGTCGCCCGTCCGTTTCCCGTCTGGACGTTAAGATAATCGACGCCCATCTGCTTGACCCATTGCAGATCTTCATCGCTGGCGTTTTCCGAGACCTGCATGGAGATCTTGATTCCCGGAGTGAGTGGCTCGATAGCCCGGCCTCCGGCAGCGCGCGCCGCGCCCGCCGCCACAGCCGCCGCGATGAATTCCCGTCGTGCGAGTTGGCTCACTTGTCATTCTCCCTTGTGCCGCAAACTGCCCGGCGGCCGCGCGCCGGTAAGCACAATGATAGCTCCAGGCGGCGTACATCGGACGCAACCCACGCCGGCCTGAAACGCCACACCGCCTGCTTCGCGCCATCGAGGTTCAAAAGGAACGCGGCGTGAGCCGGGCCACCGCCTACCGCCTGATGACGGACGGCGCCTTGCCCGTCTACCACTTTGGAGGAAGAATACAAGAAGC
The DNA here is from genome assembly GCA_020851655.1 of Bryobacterales bacterium. Lineage (GTDB taxonomy): Bacteria > Acidobacteriota > Terriglobia > Bryobacterales > Bryobacteraceae > JADZCI01. The sequence goes on along the minus strand of JADZCI010000118.1, from coordinate 23,694 downwards.
TGCCGCCGGCCGCGGCGTAGGATCGGTTATTGTGTCAGTTTCGGTTATTTCGGATGTGCCATACTGGCTCGCAGGAGCCAGCATGACCGCCGTTCTCAACCCGTCCGCCAGCGAAACCGCCCAGTTGCGAGAGCTTCGCCAGTTGGTGAAGCAAGGCCATGTAAACGTAGTGGGGTCCAAGGGACGAAAAGTTCCACTGCCGCGCCCGGTGGTTGGCCTGCTCGACGAGATCCTGAAGAACATGCAGGCAGGCAGGGCCGTATCCATCGTGCCCGAACACCAGGAACTCACGACTCAACGGGCTGCCAATATGCTGGGTTTTTCGCGTCCGTTCATGGTGCGCCTGCTGGAAGAGGACAAGCTGCCGTTTCACATGGTGGGTTCACACCGGCGCGTCTATCTCAAGGATGTTCTCGCCTACAAAGCAAGGCGCGACAGGGAACGCCACGTCTCCATTGTGCGCATGGCGCGAATGGAGAAAAAGGCTGGCACGTATGACAAGGTGATCTTGCCCCCTGGGGCGCAAGGTAGGTAGGGAGGAAAGGTAGCTTTGCCAGGTGAGCGTATCGCCATTCTCGACGCCTGCGTTCTCCTGCAAGCTCCGCTGCGGGACACGCTGCTTCGATTGGCCGAACCGCCTGCCCTTTATCAACCACGTTGGTCGGACGAGATCATTGCCGAGATGAAACGAGCACTCGAAACCCAGATCGGATTGTCGCCCGCCAAAACCGCATATCTCGTACGGGAATTGCGGCGGCACTTTGGTGACTGCTGGGTGACCGGTTTCGAGCCGTTGGTTCGCAAGATGACCAACGATGCCAAAGACCGGCACGTCCTCGCCGCTGCCGTCCGAGCGAAGGCGCAGTCCGTCGTCACGTTCGATAAACGGCACTTCCCTCCGGCCGCGACATCGCCATGGAATGTTAAAGCGGTCGGCCCGAGCACATTCCTGGAGGAGCTTTACGATGACGCGCCCGCCATCGTTATCGAGCGAATCCGTCAGTAGGCCGCCGACCTGGACTGCGGATTACCAGAACAACTTACCGTCCTTGGGAAGGCCGTTCCATCTTTCGTCGAACTCCCTCCGCCTCGACCTTCAACGGAAAGGAGACTGAACCTCATGCCCCGAGCATTTTTATAGCCAGCAATGGCCGCAAGGAATATTACCGATGCGCGATTCGCCTCCCCGGCGGAGGCCGCAAAAGGGTTTGAGGCAAGACCAAGCGCGAGCGTCTCCCCGTCCGTCCACCAGGACTACAAATATCATTCCGAGAAGCACATGGTTGCCGCGCTGGGCTCAAAGCGAGTCCGCAAGATCACCATCCGCGACGTGGATCAGTTCCTGAAGTCGAAGAGCAATAGGGGCCATGCTGTGGCCAGGGTCCAGTACATCCACCGGGTCCTTCGCGGGGCGCTCAACTTCGCAGTGGACTGGAATGTGATCGAGCGCACGGATTTCGATAAGTCCCTTATTGTGTATGGTGAGCGCGGAAGGAATCGAACCTTCAACCTACTGATTAAGAGTCAGTTGCTCTGCCAGTTGAGCTACGCGCCCACACTTGGTGGAAAAGGCGTGACGAATTTTGAGTATAGCATTCGCGGTCCAAGCCTCGACCGAAAATCTCTTCGCCTGAACGCCGCTGCGATGCGCTTATGCGCGCTTCTGGGCGAGGGCCCGGGCGGCGATGTCGCGGAGGCGGCATAGAGCGGTATGTTCGTCGCTGTTGAGCGTGAAGTTGGGGCGCGTGCGATCGAGGTAGAAACAGGCGGCGGGTTGGCCGGTCAGCGTGATCGGCAGCACGGCGAGCCACACCGGCGCGAAAACGGCTGCCAGGGGTGTGTCGGCCAGCCTGGAACCTGGATTGACGTCGGTGAAAACATCCTCGCCATGGACAATCGAGGCGCCGATGGGGTAGTCGGTCGCGCTGAGGGGATAACAGAAGAACTGCGCCTGCCCCTCCAAACCGCCGTGCGCGTAGCGGCCCTGAACCAGTTTGCGCTTCACGTCGCATTGCGCAAACAAGGCGCGATCGCAGCACCCGCTTGCCACCATGGCTTCAAGAGCAGTCGCAACAAACTCAGCGATGTCGAAATCCGGTTCGAGCGTCAGGCGGTTTTCCAGGCGCGCCAGCGCTTGACTGAGGCGCTCGGATTCGATGGGGCGCTCATCCAACAGCGCTGTCGCGCGTTCCACCTGGCGCTGATACTTTAACGCGCTCAGCGAAATATCCAGCGACTCGTACGTGTCCCGCGCTTCCAGAATCGCGTTGTGCAGAATCGGCTGCAACTCAGCTTCGGTCAATCTCAGCCGGTGCCCGAAACGCTGCAACACATTCCGTGTTGCCGCCCGGGACTCCCGCTCGGGCTTCCGGTGGACTGCCACGGTGAGCGCATGCGCGGCGGTGGCCGTCATCATCAGTGTGTTTGCGTCGTCCGGCGGTTCCTGGAGCAGTTCGGCAAGGCTGGCTCGCTGGCAATCCACCACCGGACCGGTCAGCCCCCATCCCTCCATCACGTGCGCCGCCACGTCCTCGAACTGGTATCCCACCAGCCGGCGGCTCGCCGCGGCAGCGTCCAGTTTCTCCCTTTCGGCCAGCACGAGGATGCGTGCGTAGTCTTCCGGCGTATAGAACGCGACCAGCAACTCGCCCAAGTTGCGAAGCAAGCCGCACAGGTACGCTTCTTCTGCGTGCGCATAGCCATAGTGAGCGGCGATCTGGCGGGCATGGCTGGCGGTCAGCAGCGACAGCGTCGTCAGCTCCCGCAGCCCCGGCCTGGTCCGGGCAAACTCCTCCAACAACCCCAGCCCCGCCGCAATCTGAACCACGGTGTCCAGGCCCAATAACGCGGTCGCGTGCGACACGCTCAGGATCGTCCTCCCCGCGCGGTTGAACAGCGCGGTGTTGGCCGCCTGGAGAATGCGCAAACTCAGCGTGACATCCTTCAGCGCGACGGAACTGAAAGCGGCGATGGACGCGTTGGGGCTCGCCGAGAGCTTCAACAGCGACTGTATGTTCTGTGAGCAGGCGGGCAAATCGCCGCGTTCGAGAATCTTCGTGCTGAGACTGGCGAGGCCCGGCGAATGGGGCGTTCGTCCATCGGTGCCCATAGCCTTCTTTTCGGCGCAAGTTGAGGTGTTTTTGAATGAGATTGACGCCGAACCTACAGCTTCGGCCTGGCAATGGCAGCGTAGACCCCCTTGACCGCCCCCAGGTAATCGTCCGGCGCCACGAGGATCTGAAGCCCCCGCTGCCCTGCCGATACGGAAATGACGTTCCACAGGATGGCCGTCTCGTCCAGATAGACCGGGTAGTCCTTCTTGCAGGCCAGCGCGGTAACGCCACCGCGGATGTATCCGGTCAGGGGCAGGACCTCGTTCAGCGGCACGGTATCGGCCTTACGATCGCCAGAGGCTTTGGCCAAGGCCTTCAAGTCCAGAAGCGCGTTTCCGGGAATCACGGCAAGGCAGACGCCGCTGCGGTCTCCCCGCGCGACGAGTGTCTTGAAGACCTGTTCGGGCGGCATGCCGATTTTCGCCGCTACTGTTTCCGCCGAGAGATCGTCCGGGTCCACCTCATATTCGCGAAGTTGGTGCGGGATGCCCAACTGCTCCAGGATTCGGACGGCATTGGTCTTCAACGGGGCAGCCCTCAGTTGGAAGGCAGTCCGGAGGCGGCGATCTGGGCGATATCCAGCAACTTGGGCGGCGCCGCCGACACCGCGGGAAGCGCGTCGCGGAACATCGTGTTGCAGAACGGGCATGCCGCCGCGACGAGCGAAGCGCCTGTGGCCGCAAGTTCGCGGGCTCGCACATGACTCACGCGGTCGCCCTTCTCCTCGCCCAGAAACACTAATCCTCCTCCGGCGCCGCAGCAGAACGAACGCTCGCGCGCGCGGTTCGCGTCCACCACGGAATGAAAGCGGCCCAGCAACTGGCGCGGCGGCTCATAGATGTCCATATACCGGCCGAGATAGCACGGGTCGTGGTACACCGCGTTCGCGCGCCCGTCTGCGGGAGCGGGCAGGAGATGCTTGTGGCGGTCCAGGAATTCGGAGTGGTGCTCGATCCGGAACGCCGCGCCAAACTCCTTCCAGTCTTCCGAAATCGTTCGAACGCAATGCGGACAGATGGAAAGCAATTTCCCGGCTTTGGCCTTCTTCAACTGCTCGATGTTGCTTTCCGCCAGTTGCTGGAAGACCAGGTCGTTGCCCAGGCGCCGGGCCGAATCGCCCGTACATCGTTCCTTCTTCAAGACACCGAACGTGACGTTCAAGTAACGGAGGATGCGGACCAGCGCCAGGATGATCTCGCGTCCTTGCGGGTCGTAGGAACCCATGCATCCCATCCACAAGCAGTACTCCTGTGTGCCGTCGTAGAGCGGGAGTTCATGCTTCTGCACGAACTTGTCGCGCTCCGACGCGGCCATGCCCAGCGGGTTGCCGTTGCGTTCCAGAGAAAGGAACAGCTTGGTGCCGTAATCGTCTTCCCACTTTCCCGTATTGACCGCGCCGCGGCGCAGGCCGATGATCAGCGGCAAGTGCTCGACCCCGACAGGGCACTGGAACTCACACGCGCCGCAGGTGGTGCACTGGAACACAGCCTCTTCGCTGAGGTGGACGCCCAGCAGCGGCTGCTCCGCCAGCGGGCCCTGCTCGTTCAGGTACGAGCGGAACCCGAGCGCGATTTCTTTCGGATTGAGGATCTTGCCGGTATTGTTGGCGGGGCAATGCTCCTGGCAGCGCCCGCACTCTACGCACGAGTACGCCTGCAAGGCCCCCAAGCGCGTCACATCCTTGCCCGTGTCCAGGCCGAAGTCATCGTCCCCGGCAAGCGGCGGTATGTGACAGAACGAGCCTCGCGACAGGAAGACGGTTGCCGGGCTGAGCACCAGGTGCAGGTGCTTGGTGTGCGGAATCAGGGGCAGAAAGATCAGCAGCGCCAGCGTGTGGAGCCACCAAAGAATACGCCCCGGCTCGCCCTGGCCGCCGAGAATGTAGTCGGCGATAAAGGTTAGCATCAGCGCCAGGATCAAGGCCGCGATAACGCCGGATTCCAACGAAAGCTCCGGCCCGAGCCACTTTGGCCGCACCAGGAAGCGGCGCACGGCCAGCCCGGTAATCGAAACGCTGACTGCCAGCGCGAACAGAAAGGCCAGGCCAAAGTAGAAGGGCCCGAACACGCCGCGGTCGAACCGCAGCAGCTCAATGTTGATTCCACCGAGCAGGTGATTAACGGTAACGATGGCGAACGCGCAGAAGCCCCAGAACACGAACGCGTGCGCCAAACCGGGCCAGGGCCGTTCCCGGATTACCTTGGCCTGGCAGAGCACCTCCCAGAAGAAGTCCCAGACGCGTTTGGCGGCGGGATGCAACAGAAAGTCCGCATCTTTCTTCGACCCGGCGATCGTCCAAAACACTCTTCGGAAACGCACCCAGAAGCCTGCCGCGGACAGGCCGGCGAGCGCAAGAAACAGGACAACTTCCCACCACGGGCGCACCAACATACACAAGTCCGACTCCGAATGTAGCACTTCGGTCCGGGCGAGACGGCCGCTGAATCCACCTACAATAGAGAGGATTGCGTATCTTGGTCACTGGCGCGGCCGGATTCATCGGATCCCACCTGTGCGACCGCTTGCTGAAAGACGGCCACGACGTGGCCGGCGTCGACAATCTCCTGACCGGCCGCGCCGAGAATCTGGCTCATCTCGAAGGCCACCATCGATTTCAATGGTTCCGGCACGACGTGGTCGCGCCGCTGGACGTTGAAGGCCCGTTTGACGGCATCTACCACCTGGCGTCTCCGGCGAGCCCGTTCGATTACCTCAAGCATCCGATCCAGACTCTGCGCACCGGGTCGGAGGGGACTCGCAACGTGCTGGAGTTCGCCCGGGAGCGAAACGCCTGGTTTCTGCTGACCTCGACGTCGGAAAGCTACGGCGACCCGCTGGAGCACCCGCAGGCTGAGACGTATTGGGGCCACGTGAACCCCGTCGGGCCCAGGTCCTGCTATGACGAGAGCAAGCGGTTTGGCGAGGCGCTCACGATGGCCTTTCACCGGCAGCACGGCTTGCGGACCAACATCGCCCGAATCTTCAACACCTATGGCCCCAGGATGAAGCTGAACGACGGGCGAATCGTGCCGGCCTTTCTGTCGCAGGCGCTCCAGGGCCAGCCGCTCACGGTCTTTGGCGGCGGCAGCCAGACGCGGAGTTTCTGTTATGTCAGTGATCTTGTCGAAGGGCTTGTTAGGCTGGGCGGCGCCGCGGAGCGCTATCCCGTCAACCTAGGGAATCCGCGGGAGCTCACCGTGCTCGAGTTTGCCGAGGCGATCCGGAACCTGACCGGAGGCGTGTCGGAGATTGTCTATCGCCCCCTGCCGGAAGACGACCCTCAGCGCCGGCGCCCGGACATTTCCAAGGCGCGCCGGCTCCTCAACTGGGAGCCTCGTGTGGATCTGGAGGAAGGCCTGCGCGAAACGATCGGCTACTTCCGCACCCGGCTCAACGGAGAAGTTAAATCGTTAAGCCCTGCGAACCCGTTGTCCTGAACTCGTAGTGGTCAATCTCGACCGCCGCGCGCCCGGTTTCGGCGCGCACCACCCGCCCCCGCGCCAGAAACTTCAGGCTGCACTTGTTATCCAACTGCGCCGGCCAGCTCACGGCGATCTCAATCTTCTGGCCGGGCAACAGATCGTGCTCGGTGGTGAAATAGACACCGCTGCTGCTCATGTTCAGCGTGGTGCCCTTACCCACTGTCTGGCCCCGGCGCTCCAGCACCTTGTATTTCAGCTCCCGGCTAATCGGGAACCGGTCTGACGACCTCCGCTCTCCTGTGGAAACGCCTGTTTCTGAGTTGACTTTTGGTTGAAACTTCATTCAATCAATCTCCGCAGCCTCAAGAGTCGGCGATTTCACCGAGACCGGAATGAGACAAACCATCCATTCTATAGCGGGTTTCAGTACTAGAACCAAACCTCGAATTCAATCTTACATCGGACGCCTCGAACGCTTCTTCGAATCCCCCGCTGCGTGCTCTTCGCATTTCAATTCTCTATGTTTAGCGCGCAAACCCCCCACTCGGGGGATCACCGCACCGGCTGGTTTGTAACACCGCATGCCGGTACCGGTACCCGGCCTAAGGTTTAAGATCAAGTGATATGAAAATGCTCAAGACCCTCGCATCGCTCGCGGTATTCTCCGTCCTCGCCCTGGCGGCGAGTGACAAGAAGGCCATCAAACCCGATCCCAATGCGCCCCCGATGCCTTTCAGCCAGGCAATTCAGGCGGGCGGAACCCTGTACGTCGCCGGGCAGACGGGGCGAGACCCGAAGATTGGCCGCATCCCCGACAGTTTCGAAGACGAAGTGTCGCAGACCCTCGAAAACATCGGGGTCATTCTCAAAGCGGCCGGGTACGGTTTTGAAGACGCCGTCGCCGTGCAGGTCTATCTCACCGACATGGAGTTGTTCGGGCGCATGAACTCGGTTTACACCAAATTCTTTCCAGAACCGCGGCCGGCCCGCACGACGGTAGGCGTAGCCAAACTAGTCGGAACCGCCAAGATCGAAATCACTGTAACGGCGTGGAAGAAACAGTAGCCGCTAACGTAAACGCGCCGGCTTGAGCGTCCAGGCCTGAAGGCGCGCCTGCTCGAGGAGCGCTTCGGGCGCGAACCCCTTCGGATGGATGACCCAGTTGTAGGCGCCAGCGGCGTCGCGAGTAATGTGGTTTTCCACGTCCAGCCGCCCGTGGTGCAGCCGGACCGTCGCACCGCCGGTGTCAGCGGCGAGGGTCGCGGCAAAATCGGCCAGCGAAATCCTCTGGCTACCGATCCACACGTGGATGGGAAGGCGTTTTTCACGCTCAATGAAGTCCCGAGCGTCAGCGCGCGCGCGGTCGAACGCAGGGCGGGCGATTTCGTTGCCGGTAAAGACCGTTTCGCCCCGTTGCGTGGGGCCGTCGACGTACCGCGGCGGCATGCCGAGCAGGCTGAGAAGCTGTTCGGCGGCTGAATAGCGGCCGTTGACATCGATGCTTTCCGCCAGCCGGAGCGCCTCGGCCGGAGGCGCGTGGTCGACCGGTGGCGCAACCAACTGGCGGGCATCGCGGGCGGTAATGAACTGGACATCGGGGTTGGCGCGCGCGTGGCCCACGAACTCCAGCAGCAGCCGGTAGGCCTGCTCGGACGATTCGCGAGTGCGCAAGCGAGGCCGCTTCCAGTCGGCCTCCTCCGGTCCCGCGCCGTGGCGAAAATTGACCCCGTCCCAAAATTCGGTGGTTACAAATTCGGTGGGGTGATAGTAGGACTGGATGAATCCGCCGCCCTTGCGCTTCAGTTCCGCCACCAGCGCGTCATAGCTCCTCAACGTAGCGGCGAGTTTGGCCGGGTCGTTGATATCGGCGCGGATGGTGTTGGCGCCGAGGTTGAAGATATACAGCAAGCCGCCATACCAGAACGGCTGATCGTTCAATCCGACCTGCTTGCCGTCGTCCATGTACACTTGTATCCCCATGCGCCGGAGCGCCAGGTTGGACTGCGGCGCCCAGGAATTGCCGGGCTGTCCATAGCAGGACGGGGTGACGCCAAACAGACGGCGCAGGCCGGCGGCGCCGGCGCCTTCCCGGCGCTCGAACTCGGCCGCGCCTTCCAGCAGGCCGAGTTTTTCCATGTAGACCGCCGGGGCCGGCGGAATGCTGTGGTTTTCCGCGTGGTAACCAATGTCGTGCCGGGCCAGCGCCTCAATAACGTCCTGGCGGTTCCGCCGCTCCATCACCCGCCCTTTCTCGCCGACGATCTTGAATGTCGCGCGAACGCCGCGGCGCGTGAGTTCGGTGGCCAGGCGGAGCGCCGCGTCGTCGGCGGAAGGCTCAATGTAGTCCTCGGTGTCGAACCACAACAGGTGGTAAACCGGTGGACTGGCCGAGGCCGGCAAAGCCAGCAAGACCACGGCAAGTAAGGCAGACAGTCGCATCAATATCGGTATTCCTTTGGGTCAGAGTCCGGAGGCTGTTTCAGGCGGCGAATCGCGGCGAGGCGTTCGGCGATGCGCGCCTCGATTCCCCGGTTTGTGGGTTCGTAGAACTGCTTGCCGGCCAGGGACGGCGGCAGGCATTCCATGGTGGTCAGCGCATCCTCAAACAGGTGCGCGTGCTGGTAGCCCGCCGAGTAGCCCCATTCCTTCATGGCGCGGGTAGGCGCATTTCGAAGGTGCATCGGAACCGGCTCGGCGGCGGAGGTCCGGACGGTTTCGAGCGCCTGGTTCAGCGCCCGGTATGCCGCGTCGGATTTCGGCGCCGCCGCCAGGTAGATGGCCGCCTGTGCCAGCGCCTGATCGCCTTCCGGCACCCCCAGAAAATGCACCGTATGCTGGCAGGCGATGGCCTGTTCGACGGCGCGGGGGTCCGCCAGGCCGATGTCTTCCACGGCCATGCGCACCAGCCGCCGGGCGATATACAAGCGGTCTTCTCCGGCTTCGAGCATTCGCGCCAGCCAGTAGAGTGCCGCATCCGGGTCCGACGAACGGACAGATTTGTGCAGTGCGGAAATCAGGTTAAAGTGCTCTTCACCGGCCTTGTCGTAAAGCAACATCTTGCGCTGGATGGCGTCTTCGACGGCCTGGGGGAGCAGGTTTCCTTCCGGCGATGCCGCCGCGGCAAGGTCCAGGATGTTGTACGCCGTACGCGCGTCTCCGTTTGCGTAGGTGGCGATCTGCTCCAGCAGAGCGCGTTCAGCCCGCATTTTCACGACCGGCAGGGCACGTTCGAGCAGGGTGATGATTTGGCCGGCGGTGAGCGGCTTGAGCGCGTAGACTTTGGCGCGCGACAGCAGGGCTGAGATCACTTCGAACGACGGGTTCTCGGTCGTGGCGCCGATCAGGATGATATCGCCGCGCTCGACGTAAGGCAAAAAGGCATCCTGTTGGGCTTTGTTGAAGCGGTGAATCTCGTCGACAAACAGCACCGTGCGATAACCGAGGCGGCGGTTGCGCTCGGCGTCGGCCATGACGTTCTTGATCTCCTTGATGCCCGACATGACCGCCGAAAAGGGAATGAACTGGCACTGGGTATGGTGGGCAATCAGCATGGCGAGCGTGGTTTTGCCGACGCCGGGCGGCCCCCACAGGATCAGCGAAGTCAGGCGGTCGCGCTCTATTTGAACTCGCAGGGGCTTGCCCGGACCGAGAATGTGCTCCTGCCCCACGAAATCGTCCAGCCGGTCCGGGCGCATGCGCTCGGCCAGCGGCCGTGTCGAGTCGTCCGCCTTTCCGGGTGGCGGGTCAAAAAGGTTCATGCCCGAATCCGCTGGCGGTGCGCCTCGTACAGGATCACCGCCGCGGCCACCGAGGCGTTGAGCGATTCGACGCCGCACGTCCGGACCTGGAGTGGTTCGGCGCTGTCGCGCAAGGCCTCGCTCACACCTCGCCCCTCGCTGCCAATGACCAAGGCGCACCGCCGGGTGAGATTGGCTTCATGCGGAGCCTTGCCTGAATGCGCCACAGCCGCGTAGACGTCAATCGAACGCTGCCGCAGCGAGGCCCGCGCCAGGGACGGGTCCAAGCCAAAGACCAGCGGCACGCGGAAGATCGATCCCGCCGAGGCGCGAACCGTTTTCGGATTCCACGGGCTTACCGTACCCTTGAGAAACATCAATCCCGTTACACCGAACGCTTCCGACGTGCGAATGATGGCGCCGGCGTTGCCCGGATCCTGAAGCCCGTCGAGGACCGCGACAAGAGACGCGCCGCGAAAAAGATGATCCAGAGTCCACGACGGAGGCTTGACCAAGGCCATCACGCCTTGAGCCGATTCGGTTGCCGACAGGTCTTCGAAAATGTCGTCTGGCACCACGGTCACGCGCGTACGCCTCAGTCCACGGACATGGTTCTCGACAGCGGAGCGCACCGATTCGGCGGCCAGGACAACTTTGACTTCCAGGTCGCTCCTCAGCGCCTCCTCTAGAAGATGAAACGTTTCCGCGATACAGTAGCCATCGGCGGTGAGTGTGCCTCTCAAAGCCGCGCGCCGCACGTCTTTGAGAAACGGATTTTTTGCGCTGCTGAGAACCTCCGGTTTCGCCATACTGAGATATTGAGGTCAGGCCGTTTAGAATCATAGCGTAGTTAATGCGTAGGCTTATCGCGATTTCGGCCGCGGTGGTGGGACTGCCGCTGGCCGTCCTGCTGGTTTGGCTGGGAAACGAAATCAAGAATCAATCCGCCCGGGACGAGGCGCAGAAGGCCGATGTCATCGTGGTGTTGGGCGCGGCCGAATACAGCGGGCGCCCTTCGCCGGTTCTGCGCGCGCGGCTCGAGCATGCGCTGGACCTCTACCTCCATCACCTGGCGCCGCGCATCCTGACGACGGGCGGCGCGGGCGGCGACCCGATCTTTACCGAGGGCGGCGTCGGGCGCGATTACCTGATCGCCAAGGGCGTGCCGGTGGAGGTGATCATCGTTGAAGGCGAAGGTGATTCGACGGTTGAGACCGTCCTCGCGGTCGCCGAGATCATGCGGCGGATGGGCATGCAGTCGGCGATTCTGGTCAGTGACGGTTATCACATCTTTCGGTCAAAGAAAATCCTGCAAGGCGAGGGGTTGACCGTGTACGGCTCACCGCGCCCGCACACGTCCAGTCAGGGGTGGCGCGAAAACTGGCAGTATGTGCGGCAGGCGTTTGCTTACCTGTTGTGGCGGGTGGGCATCAAAGTCTAGTGGAACATTCCGCCCGGCTGGTGCGTTTAACTCTGGCAGGAGACTCCTCAATGGCATTCGTGTCTTCTGCGTCCGGCACGCAGTCGCTCGGCGCCCGACGTCCGCTTGTCATCTCGCTCATCGTGGCGAGTTTTCTGTTGTCCATTGTTTCCTGGTACACGACGTACCTGGGAATGGCGCTCTATTTGAGCAACTGGTTCGCCTTTCTCGCTTCGCTTGGAATCCAGACTGCCCTCGTCATGGTGGCCTGGTTGATCGGGTTCAGCCAGGGCAGGCGGGTGTTGCTCATCGCGGTCTACGCCATTACCGCCGTGGTCTCGGTTGGCTTCTCCTACGTCAGCCTGTACACGTGGTTCTCGGCGCGGGAACGTCCGGCGACCGTGCAGCGCCAGTTGTACGACACTTTGTCCGCGGCTTCGGCGAAAGCCACACAGCTCGTCGCCGCGTCCCAGGAAGAAGCGCAAAAACACGTGCTGGCGCTCGAAGAAATGACGGCGGCGGAGAAGGCGCATGGCTATATCGCCCGCGCCCACGACGCCGACCCGTACTTGGCCGGAATCCGTGACGCGGTAGCCGAGGAGGCCAGGACCTACTCGGGCGGCTACAAGGAGGGTACCGGTGAAGGGCTTCGCTACACCGCGTTCGACCGTTATGCCAAACTGGCTCGCCAGACGCTCGAGCGCTTGCAGCAGGCGCAGGCTTCGTTGACCGCCCTTCGCACCAAGGTCCGGCCGAACGATCCGGCGGCGGTTCAGCTCAGACTCTACCATGAGACGCTGGATGCGCTGCCCTGGGGCGAAATCGAAAAGCAGCTTCATGCGGGCAAAGTGGACGTGCCCGTGCTTCCGGGGATGGCCGAATACGTAGATCAAACCTCCGGAGCGCAGGAGGATCTGCTCGTCGCTGTCGAAGGACTGGTCAAAGCGCCCAATAGCCGGCACATCTTCTCGCTGCTGCTGGCCGCTTTCATTGATATTGTCGTGTTTCTGCTTGCTTACTCGTCCGGGCCGTATTTCTTTGGGGCGCCGGAGCAGCGCTGGTGCCAGGCGGGCGCGGCGCTGGAAGGCGTCGATCCCCAGTTGTTCGCCCGCGACCTGCTGCGCAAGATCCATCCGGCGGAAAACGGCATGGCGCGAGTCTATGTTGACGAACTGAATTCCGGCGAACGGCAACTCCTGATGCTCCTCGGCGCGCGGGAACTGGCGTTGCTTTCGCAAGACGGCGGCCGCGGCTGCTTTATCCTCGACCAGTCCATGCACGAAATGCTGATGGACATGATCGCTTCGCGAAGTTTGCCGCTGCGCGCCAAGGCCCAAAGCGCCACGGTCTGAATTCAGGCTCTGAAAATCCGATATTGTGGGGGTATGATTCGCGCCCTCACTCTGATTGCCTGTTTCGCGGCTGGCCTGCTGGCGCAGCCCAAGATTCAAACTCTACTCGTCACCGGCCAAAACGGCCACGACTGGCGCACCGTGTCGCCGCTGCTGCGAAAGGCGCTCGAAGACACGGGCCGGTTCGAAGTCCGCATCATTGAGGAGTTTCGCGGCGCGGGCCCCGAGACCCTGGCGCCGTACGACCTGATTGTGGTGAACTATGCCGACTGGCGCAAGCCGGGACTGCGCTGGGGCGACCGTGCCGAAGCGGCGTTTCTCGATGCCATTCGTAGTGGAAAGGGCCTCGTGATGTACCACTTCTCCCTGGCGGCATTCGAGGGTTGGACCGATTATGAGAAGCTCAGCGGCGGCAATTGGAGAACCGGCCACGGCCACCACTCCCCGCCGCACGATTTCACCGTCAAGGTGACCGACTCGTCCCATCCGGTGACCAAGGGATTGAAACGCGAATTCCCTCAGCCTAAAGACGAGCTGTACGCCAATCTTCATTGGCAGCCCCAGGGCTCCTATCACGTGCTGGCCACTGCGTGGGACGACCACGCGCTGTATCAGGGCAAGGCGCGGCAACCGATCCCCGGACCGGGGTTGGATCATCCTGTGCTCTGGACCACCCAGTGGGGGCAGGGCAGGGTATTCGTCAACGCGCTGGGGCACGACGGCCCCGCCGTGCAAACGCCCGCGTTTGTGGCTACTTTCACACGCGGCGCCGAGTGGGCGGCCACCGGAGCCGTCACCCTCCCGGTTCCTGAATCCATGCGCCCGTGACCGGCGTCTTCCGCTATTCCGGGTGGACTTCGATAGCCTGCACGGCGGCTTTGCCCCGGATGGGATCAAAGCCGATCACAAGCTGGCCGCCGGTGACCGTGACCGGAATGGTCCGGCCGGCGGGCGCGCCGGCGGCGCCCGCGGCGCGCATGATGTCGAACTCCGGCAGCACCGCCGCGCCGTTGATGGTGACGTTGAATATCCGCGAACCGGCCGGAACCTTGGCGTCCCACTCGGCAAACCGCAACACCACGCGATAGGCGCCGTCCGGCACAAAGAACTGGTAGAAGAACGGCTCGCTGCCGGTCCGGGCCGTCGCATAAAGCTGCGACCGCGCCGGTACGGTACGGGCCGGGTCGCTGCGCCCGCCCTGGAAGTTGGTGTCCGCGTTCCAGACCGTTCCATCGGCGGCGGCAAACCCGGTTCCGCCCGCCTTAATGAGAAGGGGCCGCATCTCGCCGAACCGGACCACCGTGGTTGCATAGGCGGCGGCGTCTTCGTTGCTGTTGGCCGTGATGGTGACCGACTCAGTTCCATCGAGGCTCGCCGGGGCCGTATACACCCCGTCCGCATCAATCGACCCGGCCTGCGGGAAGAGACTCCAGGTCACGGACTCGTCGTTGGCGCCCGTTGCCTCCGCGCGGAACTTGACGGATTGGCCCGGCGCCAGAACCGATCCGCCTTGCACGATGGAGACGGCGACGGCGCCCGCGATCTTCACATTGTCGAACGTCGCGGTGGCTGGCTCGATATCCGAGGAGACCACGAGCCCCGCGTAAGGTGTCGTGCTTAAGCCAAAATCAGTCCACGACCCGGCCGGAACCCAGCGCTGGCCGTCGAGTGAGTAGAAGGCCGTCATCCACCCGCCCTTGCGCACCAGCCTGAGCCATGCGGCGCCGGCGCCGCCGCTGACCGTGCTGTTGGCCTCTCCGGTGTTCGTCCGGGCGGTGTAGACAAGGTTCAGATCCTGGTCGAGAAGCAGGCTGGCATGGCGAGCGTTGGCGTCAAGCGATTCCCGAATCATGATGCCGGCGCGGGCGCCTTTCATGGCGCCGGGGCTTACGCGGGCGATCAGCGAACCGTCATTTTCCATCGCCTGATACACAAAGCGGAACGAGTCGCTGGCGCCCCCCATCTTGCCGCTGCCGGCGACCTGAAACGTACCCGCGTCCACGCTGTGACTCCCCTCCGCCAAGGGCGTTCCGACATCGACGCCCAGCCATCCCGGTGTGAGCAGGATATCGGCGCGAGCCGTGCGCGCCGGATCCGCAACGCTGGTGGCGATGACGCTCACCAACTGCTTCTGCGTGATCGCGTCCGGAGCCGTGTACGCACCGTTCTCGTCGATCGTTCCGTAGGCCGGATCGAGCGACCATGCCACGCGCGGGTCATCGGTCCCGGCCACCAGAGCCACGATCTGCTGGTGCGTGCCCGCCGGGATTTCGCTGTATGCCGGTGAAAGGCTGATCGCGACCGCATAAGGCTCGATTTGCAGGCCTGCCAGGCAGACCTGGCCGGTAACGGGCAGCAGGTTTACGGACAGTTCTCCCGAGCTCACCACGACGGGAAAGACCAGGTCAATGGCGCGAAACGCTCCACCGGCGGCACGCCGGATATCAAAACCCTGGAGCAACGTGGTTCCCTGAACCTGCACGTCGAACACTCGC
The DNA here is from genome assembly GCA_020851655.1 of Bryobacterales bacterium. Lineage (GTDB taxonomy): Bacteria > Acidobacteriota > Terriglobia > Bryobacterales > Bryobacteraceae > JADZCI01. Next base: position 8,155 of record JADZCI010000118.1, on the reverse strand, counting down.
TGGCCGGCGAGCTGGTTTTCGATCTCGGCAAACTTGAGCCGCAGCAGATACTGGCCATTGGGCACGCGCAACGTGTACCCGAGGCTCTGGTTCGACACGCGCATGGCGCGGTAAATGTCCGGCGGATAATCCGAGCCGGCAGGCACCGAGATGGGAGAGAACGTTGAGACGGCGTTCTGGAGCCCGTTGAGCGCCAGCATTGGATCGGCCCGCCAGATGCGTCCCTGGCTGTCCACCATGCGCGGGCCACCCACATTGATTCGAAGGGGCTCATATCCCACTGCGTTGGAGACAAACCCGGCCAGCGCAAAGACCGGATTGGTGGCGGTGAGGGTGGTAGGGCTGGCCGCCGGGATGAAACTGAACTGATCGAACGTATAGCCGCTCGCCGGTGTCGCGCTGAGGGTGACCTCTGTGCCTTCCGGATAGTAGCCGTCGGGCGACGCCGGATTCGCTTCCACGATGCCCGCTCCCTCGGGAGTAACGGCGGAGGTCACTCGAACCTGCCGCGTATAGGTCGCGCGAGCAAACTGCGGCTCAACGAGCGAACCCACGGAAATGGCGGGCTGCGTGCCGCGGCTGCCCCAGCCGGCGAATTTCCAGCGAGTCCCCGTCTGGCTGCCGGGCTGATTGTCGCCGGCATCGATCGTGGCGGTAGTCCCAAGCTCGGGATTGAAGACGGCGGGCGTGGTGAACGGTGCGCCGTTGAACTTCATCGACAGTCCCGGAGGATTGCTGGTGACTGCGATGCGCGCGTTGATGGCCACTACCTGGTTGTTGCAGGAGTCAGCGACATAGACGGTCAGGTCCGGCGCCACGCTCAGGCTTTCCGGCGAACAGAGGACCGGCCCGGCGGCGGGGTTTCGCTTCATGTAAGGAATGCCGTTGGAAAAATCGGTCAGGGGAGTTGTGCCCGGCACGCCGTTTCCTGCGATGGTGGTCATCGCTCCACCGGACACCTTGCGTACCCGGCGGTTCGCCTTGTCCGAGATGTACAGGTTGCCGCCTTCATCGACCGCCAGCCCGGCGGGATCGTTGAGTTGGGTCGCCAGCGCCGCCCCGCTTTCACCGTTGAAGCCTGGAGAACCCGTGCCGGCGGCGGTGGTCAGGATTCCATTGGTGTCGATGCGGCGCACGCGGTGGCGGGTCTGCTCGATGAAATAGACGTTTCCGAAGCGGTCGCTGGCGACTGCCGTCGGGGCCTCCAGTGTGGAACTGGCCGCGGCAACATTATCGCCGCCCGGCGAACAGGCGCCGGTGCCCGCGATTGCGCTGGCTTTCTGACCCGAGATGCGCCATAGGATGCAGCGGCCTCGATCGCTGACCAGGATTCGGCCGGCGGCGTCGACGGCCACGCCTTGGGGATCGGAGAAGGACAGAAGGAGCGCGGGAACATCGGTCAGTCCGCTGGCGCCGCCCGCGCCCGCGAGGGGCTCAAACGTCGAGCTGCCAGTCACCCGCAACAGCTTGGGCGTAGGGTTGCTAATGTCGGTCAGGCGGACGACAAGCAATTTTCCGCCGCTATCGACGGCCATCGGTCCCGGCGTGATGCAGGTGGGTCCGTTGCCAACCGCCGCCGGGCACCCCGGAGCAGTGAACGTGCCGCCGTAAAAGTTGGTCGCGATTCCATCGCCGCGGCGCACCGAGCGGATCAGGCTTCGCAATGGGTCGGCAATGTACAGCGTTCCATCCGGCGCGGCATGAATCTGCTTGATGTTCTCGGTCACGGCGCCGCGGGCGGGCCGGTTATCCGGCGTGACCGAACCCGTGCCGAACGGGTTGCTGACCGCACCTTGGCTGAATTTCTGTATCCCGCTGAAGCTGGTGAAATACAAGCTCACGATACCGTCGTGCGTCCCGGCAGCCAGAGAGCGGTAGTCCGATGGCCCGGTTGTTGAGGTGACCCAACTTGCCTGTGAGTAGAAAGGATCGAGACGGATAATGCGGTTGGTCTCGAAAACAAACACAGTGTTGGCGCCGTCGGTTCCCAACGCGGTGGGATCCACTCTGATTTCGAGCGGCGGCATGGTCGAACCCGGCGTCACCGCGTTGGTGTTGGCCAGTCCGCCGGCCACCGTCAATAATGTATTCCCAGACACGCGGCGCACTCTGCCCGGGGAGCCCCGGCGGCGTTCAGAGAAGTAGACCGTAGCCTGGCCGTCCACGGTGACGCCCGTCACGTCGTTCAAACGCGAAGCCGCCGGGCTGCCGTCCGGAGAATCGCCCGCCACACCGTTTCCCGCATACGTCGTGATAATGCGGTTCCCGTCGATCTTTCGAACCCGTGCCGCTTCCGCAATGTAGAGGGTTCCCGCTTTGTCACACGCGAGGGCGCGAGGGTCGAGACCCGCGGTCCGGGCGTCGATGCCATCCCCGTTGAAGGTGGTTGTTCCGCCCCAGGCCCAATGCTGCAACTGGCCGGATTGCACGCCATACCGGAAGATCTTTCTCCGGAAAGCATCGGCAAAATAGATATTGTTCTGCCCGTCGGCCGCCACCGCGGTGATGCCCTCAAAGCGGCTCGTCAGGGCGTTCGAGTTGTCGGGTACGGTCTCGTTGCCCGCGAGAAACGCCGCGTTGGACCCGATCAGCAGCGTCATGATTCCCGTCGCGCGATCCACCCGGAAAATGTTGCGGGTGGTGGCCACGATGAGGTTGCCGCTGCCGTCCACCGCGACGGCTTTCGGGTTGGAAAGCCGGATCTGGTTGGCGGGCAGACCTGACGGTCCACCGCCAGCCGCCACTGAAACGGAGTACTGGGCGCGAGCCATGTTGGCCGCGGAAAAAATCAATACGAGCGTAAAGACACGAGAAGTCATCAGTAAAATGTCGAGCGGACGCGAGGCCTCTCCGGCTCTTCTTGGAAAAACCCGCCCGAATTCCTGAGTTTCGCACGATCCCATGCCCCGCGAAAGAGAGGCGAGTCTCACCCTCGCACCGGACCTCGTACTGGAGCGGCCACCTAAGCCGTTGATTCCAAGGGATGTGCTTCACTATGATCGAAGGAATCGTGCCCGTTCCAATTGTCGAATGCCGGATCCGTGTTCGCTATGCCGAAACCGATCAGATGGGCGTGGTCTACCATGCCAATTACCTGGTCTGGATGGAAGTGGGACGTGTGGAACTGTGCCGGGCCAACGGCATCCGGTACAAAGACATGGAAGAGCAGGACGGGGTGCGACTCGCCGTGGGCGAGGCGCATTGCCGCTACCTGGCGCCGGCGCGGTACGACGACGAGGTGATCGTGCGGGCGCGCATCGTAAGTGCCCACCCGCGCGTGGTGGTATTCGGCTACGAAATCGTGAATGCGGAAACGGGCGCTCTGCTTGCAACCGGGGAAACCAAGCACATCTTCTGCAATCGCGAAATGAAGCCGCACAAGCTTCCCGCAAAGTACTTTCACATGTTCGGAATTGAAAGGCGCTGAGTGGTTCGCTGGCTGGCAGCTTTGCTCGTGGTGGTGTCGGGCGCGCAAGCGGCGGTCGTCGTGCTGGACCGCCATACGGGCAAGGTGCTTCATCGCGAAGGCGCGGTGAATTCGATGGGCGAGCCGGGCTCGGTGATCAAGCCGTTCGTCCTGCTCGCGTTGAACCAGGCACCGGCGCTGGGCTGCCAGCGGACCTTGCGCTTGCAAGGTCGCAATTTCAATTGCGCCCACCCGGATGTGGGCCGGCCTTTGACCCCCGTCGAAGCGCTCGCCTACTCCTGCAACCAGTGGTTTGCGCGGTCGGCGCTGCGTGTCGCGCCGCGGGATATCGCCAGCCAGTTGGCGCGCGCGGGTTTTTCGCGAGTCCGGATACCGGGCGGCACGGAGGAGCGCCAACTTCAAGCGATTGGGCAGTGGGGCGTTTCCACCAGTCCGCTGGAAATCGCGCGGGCATACCGCTGGCTGGCCGCGCTGAAGGATCCGGTTGTCGAAGAAGCGCTCCGGGCGGCTGTCACCTACGGCACGGCGCGATTGGCGGCGGTGGGGGGCATGGACGTGCTCGGCAAGACCGGAACCGCCGGCTCCGGGCAAGCCTGGTTTGCCGGATTTACGCCCGACCTGGTCGTGGTGGTGCGGCTGGAGCGGGGAACCGGCGGTTCGGGCGCCGCGCCCGTTGCGGCGCAGTACTTCAGGCGTTTTGCCGGCAACCCGGCCCTGCTCCAGGTGCGGGAAGGAAATGCACGGGTCGCGATGACGCTGGAGGATTACGTTGCCTTGGCCGTAGCAGGAGAGGCGAGCGGGTTTCGATCTCTCGAAGCCTTGAAAGCGATGGCTGTGGCCGTAAGGTCTTTTGCCAGAAAGAACCCGGGCCGGCACAAGAGCGAAGGATTCGATTTCTGTGACAGCACGCATTGCCAGCACCTGGCCGGAAGCGAGCCTTCCGCCAGTATTCGCGCAGCCGTCGAGGCGACCGAGGCCGAAACGCTTTGGTATGACGGTTCACCGGCCGCGGTCTTCTATCACCGTCATTGCGGCGGGAGAACGGAGACCGCGGGCGACGTTTGGCCGGATTCGGCGAGGCCGTATCTGCGCAGCGTTCCGGACCCCTTCTGTCTTTCCAACGGGAGCGCTTCGTGGCAGGCGCGCATTCCAGCCTCGGATATTGCAAAAGCGCTTGGGTCCGATTCCCCGTCTCCGCTGGTGGTGCTGGATCGCACGGCTTCCGGACGTGTACGGACGCTCCAAGCCGGTCCGCGGCGGTTGTCCGCCGAACAGTTTCACGTTGCCATCGGGCGGGTCCTTGGCTGGCAGTTGCTCAAGAGTTCCTGGTACGATCTGCAACCTTCCGGGGACGGGTACCTGTTTTCGGGCAAGGGAGGCGGGCATGGCGTCGGGTTGTGCCAGCTTGGGGCGGCCGCCCGTGGTGAGCAAGGACAGGACTACCGCCAGATTCTGGCGGCGTACTTTCCCAAGACCAAAGTGGGAATCAATGCCCAAGGAATCACCTGGGAGCGCCGGGACGGCGAGCGTGTAGAGGTATTCGCGACTGGGGCGCCTGGCGACGAGATGATCCCGGCGCTGGCCGACGATTTGGTGGCCGCGGTCGAGCGCGTGAGCGGGCTCTCAGTAACAAAGCGTCCGAGAGTGGTCGTGTACCCGGCGGTGCGGCAATTCAGCGATTCCACAGGTGAGCCGGGCTGGGTGGCGGGCAGCACCCAAGGAAACCGTATCCGGCTGCAACCAGCCGCAACCCTCAATCACAGAGGTGTACTGAGGGAAGTTTTGCTCCACGAGTTTATGCACGTGGTCCTGAACGAGAATACCCGGCACGCGGTCCCCGAATGGTTTGATGAAGGGCTGGCGCTGACTCTGAGCGGGACCAGCGCGGGCGACCGTTTGGGACACCGCGAGGCCAAGGCGCGCGTGTCATCGCTCATCCGGCAATACGGACGGGAGACGGTGCTGGGCTGGCTGCGTACCGGGGTTCCGGAAGGCGCCGGTCACGCCGGAAGCCGCTCCCGGTAGACCGTGTAATCTTCAGGCGAGAACTGGACGAAATAGACAGTCTCGAGCGTGCCTGGGTCCGCCGACAACCGGCTCAGCACTTCCCGTATCGCAATCTCCGCGGCGTGCGTCTTGGGGTAGCCGAAGATTCCGGTGCTGATGGCGGGAAAGCTGAGCGTCCTGAGTTGCCGCCCGACGGCCATGTCGAGACAGGTGCGGTAGCAGGCGGCCAGATGTTCTGGTTCGCCGTGAGCGCCATCCCGGTAAACGGGTCCGGCCGTGTGGAACACGAATCGCGCGGGCAGATGGCCGGCCGTGGTGGCCACCGCCTCGCCCGGATTGAGCCGGCCCGACTGAGGCCGGACGCGGTCGAGATCCCGCATGATCTCCGGTCCGCCGCGGGTGTGGATCGCGCCATCCACTCCCCCGCCGCCGGCGAGCGCGGGGTTTGCGGCATTGACGATCGCATCCACCTCGACGCGCGTGATGTCACCCTGGATGACGACAATCGAGCGGCCATTGGCGAGCGTGTGTTGGGCCTGATTCACGAGTTGTTCTCGGCCTCGCGGAGCCGGCGCAGAAACCGGACCAGGATCAGCAGGCTGCAAACAAAGATGACGCCGGCGACGGCAAACCGCACCATCGCGCTGGCGGCTTGCGCCTTGAGTCCTTCGGCGGCCGGAACCCAGAAAACGATCCGGAAGGGCAGATAGAGCCCCGCGCCCAGCCACAAGGCCGCCAGCGGCCAGTAGCGTACGTCGCGGAGCGCATAGGTCCACTTGGGCCCGCCCGCGTCGTAATTGAGCCTGGGGATGAGCAGCAACAACCCCGCGGCAGCCAGGGTCAGCAGCACCGCCGGTTGCTTGATGAAGAAAGCAGCCGCGCCGAAGACCGCACCGGCCAGAATATTCCAGCGGAACATCCGCCAGAAGATGGGCCATCCCGGAAGCCCTTGTGTGAAGGCAATCACCTCCCAGAACACGACGGCGGCTACGATTCCAAGGCCCAGCAGCGCGGTTAGCGCGAGATGCCAGATTGTCCTTTCGGCGATCGACAGCCAGCCATACACCATTCCGCCGATCAGCGGCAAGGACAGGAGAAGCACGGTGGCGGTGATGAGAAAGCGTTTCATCGCGGCAGCACCTCGAACTCGGTTGAAGACGTAGTGGCGCGGAGCGCGGGCTGGTACATCGCTTCGATCTTGGCGGCCCCTACTGAGAACTTGCCCGCGTTGGTGAACACAATGGTGTAGCGCAACTCGCTCGGCTTTTCGAGGTAATACTCGAGAAAGGCGGCGCGATTGTCCCGCAAGTCCTTGCGCATGTACCAGCGGTCTTCGGCCCTGACGCCCTCAGCCCCAGCCGGAATGGGATCTTCAATCAGCAGGTACTGCTGTCCCGGTCCAGACACTTTGAGGCGCACCTCGACGCGGTCGCCGGCGCGCACCGGTCCGCTCAGCGGCCCGCCTCCAGGCCGGTAATACTCGCGCTGGATAGACAAGACGGAATTGGGTTCGGGCTCTGAGGCGAGCGAGTAGTAAGAGAGATTGCTCGACCAGTACACCTTGCCCGTACCCTTGGCGGAAACCTGCACGCGATGCTCGGACGCCGCTGGAACGCGGACCGTGACCGGGTCCGCTTTCAAGGCATCGGCGCTGGTGAACTTGCGGGTCAGCGCGGGCTTGCCGTCGATGGACACGGTGACGGTCAGGTCGGGCTTCAATTCGCCGCTGCGCTTCAGATAGTCAACCAACCCATCGATGACCATTGCCGTTTGCTTGGTGGACTCCCAATAATACCCCTGGCGGCGATGTGCGACCAGCCATTGCGCGGCGCCATCGAGCAGCGGAGATTCGGGCCGCTGGCGGGCGAGGAACTTGATGGCCCAGGCGGTTGCCTCCGGGCTGTTGTCAAACCTGAACCGCAGCAACGTATCCTGGTCGGCCTTCCAGTACACATCCAGGCCTTCTTTGGTCACGGTGGCTTCGAGCCGCCTGGCGAGTTCTGCGGCGCGGCTGTCGTTCAGGCGGTGGGCAGCGAGACCGGCAATGGCCAGTCCGTAGGCGGTGAACGATTGGTTCAGTGTCCACGCCGCTTCGAAAGCGGCCTTGTCCCGCAACGCATAAGCCGCGTATGCCATCAGGTCGGGAGCATCTTTGGGGAAACGCTGCTTGAGCACGTTGCGCCCGCGTTCCAACACGTCCTGACGGATACGATATCCGGCGTCGCTGGCCTCCTGAAGGCCGTTGACGACATAGGCGGTCATGAACACGTTGTAGTCGTCGCCCCGCCACCAGCCCCAGGCGCCGTCTGGGTGCTGCAAGCCGTACAGACGATCGAGACCGGCTTTCACCTTCCGGTTGAGTTCGCCACGGTCGATACCGGCGCCCGCCCCCAGTTGCTCCATGGCGCGCACGACGGTCAGGTTCGGCAGGAAGCTGGACATCGTTTGTTCCGTGCAGCCGTAAGGATAGGAGGTGAGGTACTCGAGCGCGGCAAAGAGCGCGCCCGCCACCGAAGGCGCGATCCGGATTTCCAGGTTGCGCTCGTTGGGATTTGCGCCCGCGGGAGTGGTGATGGTGAGTCCGGCGGGTGACCCGGCGGTCACCACACCGGATTGCGAGAGTGTCCTCAAATCACCTTTGGGCTGCACGGGCACGGTGATTTCGAGCGCGTCGGACTCGCCTTCAGCCAGCGCCTTGGCCAGAAATACCGCCTGGCCTGG